>JAFYNK010000027.1 GCA_017548125.1 Bacteroidales bacterium
GCATGCTTTATGTTTTTTCTTGGAATCTTTTCGCCTTTCTTTCAATCACATAGCTCGCTATGTTCTTTCAAGAAAAACAAAAATCTTCTCAAAGAAAAATTCATAAATCATTTGCAAAGCAATTTATAGAAATCCCCTTTATTTTTTCATCAGCCGTTTCGTTTCTTGTAATTCCTTTTGCAGAAGTCGAACTCTGTCAGCTAATTGCTCTTGACTTGGCAATGCGTCTTTGATTCTTATATTGTTATATGTCGCAACTCCCATCGGCGTAGAGATTCCTTTGAATGACCATTGGACGTCAATGTTATTCATATCGGAACAAACGAGCAGTCCGATAGTTGGGTTGTCGTCATCTGATTTCATCAGTTCATCAACGGCATTGACATAATAGTTTAATTTCCCTGCAAACTCTGGTTCAAAAGGTTTGGCTTTAAGTTCGCAAACGACGTAACAACGAAGACGGATATGGTAAAATAAAAGGTCTATCTTGCGTGCACGTCCTCCGACGAGAATCTCTTTTTGTCGTCCCAGAAACGCAAAACCAGTTCCCATTTCCAACAATAAGTCAGTTACGTTTTTTGTAAGAGACTCTTCTAATTCTGTCTCATCATATATTTCATGATTTACAGTAGCGAAGCCGAAATCGTAATTTTCTTTCAGTACTTCTTGAACGAGTTTGCTTTGTAAATCAGGTAGATGTTCTGTAAAGTTGTTGACAATCTTGCCTTGATGCTCGTAAAGATTTGCTTTGATACAATTGATAAGAGCATCGCGACTCAATCCTTGTTCTATTGTTTTCCCAACATAGAATAATGCTTCATCTATAGATTTGCATTTGGTGATTATTTCTACATGGTGCCGCCATGGGATTAGTGCAAATGGCAGAGGAAATTCTATGCCAACATGGTGAAGTTTTTCATCGGTAATTTCTGCACCAAGTTGGTGCAGTTTTGTTTCATGCTGATTTTTAAGATTTTGCAATTCTGCACCAAGTCGTTGCAGAATTTGAGTGTCTCCTTGGGTATAAAAAGAATACCATTGTTTCATATACCAAAGGTTTCTAACTGAAAATCCTTCCGCATTGGGAAACTCTCGCTTCAAATCTAGGCTTACTTGTTCTACTACTCCTGAACCCCAGCGCTCTTCAGCTTTTTTCTGTACCAAGTCCCTGCCAAGCTGCCAGTTGAACAAAAGTTTTTCCGCATTTACCCTTACCGCTGCCTTTACTTGCGATGAACGATAACGATGTTTTACTTCAGCAATCCAATTGGCGTAATCTGCATCAATGTTGATGTCGTGCGACTTTACTAGTCGTGAATTTTCTTGTAACATAACTCTTAGTTTTTGTTGTTTGTTCTCATGACAAAAGTACTAAGAATTTATGAGAAATAAGTGTGTTTTTCAAAGAATAAATTTAAAATGTTCACTCCCCATACTCTTCTCCACTCTCCGCGACCATGAGATAGTTTGTCCATGAGATTATTTTATATATCCAACATTTCTGCAAATCGTTTTGCCAAATTTAACTTCTTGTCCTGCAGTGGCGTGAATATGTCCGAAAAGATGGTAAGTCGGTTTTGACTTCATGACAAAGTTAAGGATTTCCGTGCTTCCAAGTCCTTCGTCTAGGATGCCGTAAGGCGGATAATGTGTTACGAGTATGTCGATGTCGGTTGGGATGTCCTCGTCAGCGATTGAGACGTCACCGCCGATGGAACATATCGTTACGCCGTCGCAATCATCTATTGAATTCTGCATGACGGAGATGTCTTTTTCCTTCATCGCTTTTACAATATTTTCGGATTTATCAATCTCAAAAGAAAGCTCGTGATTGCCAGGGATGAAGATTTTCTTTTTAGCAGATAAACTTGAAAACCAATTGATAAAGTCGTCGTATTCGTCACCATGGAGGTCGTCTTCTACGGCATCGCCGGCACAGATGACAATATCAATTTCTTCAGGCACTATCACGTCACGATGCTTGCCATGAGTGTCGGAAAAGACGAAGATGTTCTTGTTGTTATAGTTGATAATCATATTCTTTTACCAATATCGTTTTTCGAGATAATCAATTAACTCAGGATATAAATTATTCTCTTTAATAGGAACGAGAAAATCTTTGGGATCAATAATCTTGAACTTGGTTTCGTCATTGAGCATCGGGATAAATCCAGTCGCTACTGCTTTACGTAATTCTGTATGTTCTGAAGGAATGATATTGATATGGAAAAAATCCTCTGCGTATCCTGCCCCAATTAATTGCTCGCATAACAGGGTTTGTCGCATTAATTCATAATATGGTTCAATAAAATATATTGAATGTGCTATGCCGTCATCTGGTACTTGGAGTCGTTTTGAGGTCTCTATAAGATGAGCATAACGTTCAATGCGCTTTTTGTTTGTCAAATCTGTTTCTGAATACGTCTCTGTATATTTCCATTCAATTGGTATTAACCATTTGTTTTCTCCTTTTCGAGCCATAATCATTATGTCAATAGAGGTACATAATTTTCCTCTTTTCCAGCCTTTGTCATTCTCTTTAAGCAGTTTGTCATTGTCTAATGCGAATTCAAATGAGATATATGAATGTTCGTCATTATCTATGAGAGAAGGTAAAACCTCATCGAACTGCATCCCAGTTGCCTTTTCTATTATCAGTTTTACAGCTTCCTTATCTGTCCGAAGAGCAAACAAATGATTCAGACAATGAATCTGCGATGACACCAAGTGACCTGTGGGAACATTAGTTGTATCTTTACTAGATTGCCACCAGGTAATATCATATTGATTAAAATATTTGATTGCATCTTCTTGAATCTTATGGTATAAGTTTTTGATGCTATCTTGAGGATTCAGAATATAGTCAAATTTTTTATTGTTATTTTGAAGACATTTAGAATTACCAAATAATTCATGCTTATAATTTTGCATACAATTTAATTGGCGTCTACGCTCTTCATAGTAAAAATCTTTTCTCATTTTCCCTCCAATTGATGTTCGCTGTTTACATAAATAAATTTACCCTCGTATCCTTTTTGATGACATTTTTCCTCAAATTGCTTAAATTCGTTTTCCCCTTCTTTGTCTGCAAAAGCAAAAACAAAAGTGGGTTTTTCGTTATCTATTATCTTCAATGATTTATCTAACAAACCTAACTTTTTTTTCTGTTCAAGTAATTCTTGCATCTCTTTTACAAAATTAAGTTTATCGTCTTTACCTATTGTATTATCGAAGCACTTGATGTGTTGTTTTATTCCAGATTTTCCATTGATAGCTCCGAGACCTTTTTTTAATTCGATTACAAGTAGTCTGCTGTTGTGGATGGCAATAATATCAAATCGAGGGACAGCTTTTTCTGAATCAAAATTATATGAAAAATCAGATTTGCGACTAACAGAGTATTCTATATCCAACACCACATATTCTGTATTGCATTTGTTTGCTAATGTAATCATTTGTTGTTCTTTCTTTTCCTTATGTTTTACAACATCCTTCAGAGCTTCATCCCATTTATCCATTACCTCTTTAGCTTGTTCAAAGTATTTTTTAGGATTTGACGGAATTAAAGACAAAAGTTCTTTTTGCTGTTTTTTGTATTTGTTTACTAACTCTGTATTCTTTTTCGCTTCTGTGCTATTTTGTTTATTATAATCATTGAAATACATTTCATCAATGTAAAAACTTTTAGGTGATATTTTTAAAATGTTGCCACCTTTGTAATATACATTTATGTAGTTATCTCTTATTTGTATATCTAAATCCTTATCAGAAAGTATGTGATTGAGTAATGTCTTTAGCTTGTTTTCGTCTTTTAATTTTTTCAATAAATTTTCTTTTAATTGTCTCATATATCAATGTATTAATTATTTATATCTTATACTTAATGATTTAACAATTCCTTTCATCTCTTCCCTCAATTCTTTCGGTTCCAAAACTTCGACTTTATCTCCGAACGAAAGTACGTCTTGCTTGAAGTCGTAGTCGGGAGTGAGAAAATATGTGAAAATGCTGTGGTTTTTATCTGTTTCAACTTCTTTCTGACTGCTGTGCAATGGCAACGAACGGAAATATTGTACCTGCGTTCCGTAAACTTTCAGTTTCACCAATTCTCTTTTCATGTTAGGATAAACTCTCGCACCGTAGATTCCTCTGAAATAATCATCGACGGTGAATTCCTTCGGCAGAGAGAATCCTTCATCGAGGTCTTCCACTCTTGCCATTCGGTCTAACGCCATCATGTGTAGTCCGTCGGCGTCGCCTTTAAATCCGTAGAGATACCAGCGTCGTTTGAATTCTTTCAGGAAATATGGATCCACCGTCATTGAGATTTCCTCGCTCGACCTGTAACTTTTGTAACGGATCTTCAGTTTTTTGCTGTCTCTGATTGCTTGTATGATAGTGGCGAGAAACTTATGATTCGACGGTACATTTTCGAAGATGACTCTGTCGCGGAGTGATGCGCTTTCGTTGAGCAAGCTGTTCAGGCACAATGCGTCGAGCATCCATTCTTTGATGCGATTTTCGCCGATGTCGTCCATATTTTCGATGTAATATGTGTTGGTGTGTCGGTCGCACACGATGTCAATTCCGAATATGTCGGCTATTGCCGCAACGTGGTTTGCGAATGTGCGCGGCGCGAGTTCCTTGTTGTTTTCATTGATGATGCTGTCGCGCCAGCGCTCCTTGATCTCTTTCAAGGTCTGCGGTCCTTGTGTCAGTAGCGTCTCCAAAAGCCAGATGTACGATTTAAAATAATTCTTTGCCATGCCACAAATATAGAAATTCTTTCTGCAGAAAAATGGCAGAAGGTATAAAAATAAACATCTGCCATAATTTTGCAGAAGCTAATCCCATCTTTGCATCGGTTCTTTGTAAATAAATTTTAACAATAATATTATGAGATTAGCTATTGTCGGTTCTCGTGAGTTTGAGAACTATGAACTTCTTTGCGCTGAGGTCGCGAAGATTCAGAAAACGAAAAAGATTGATTTGATAGTGTCGGGCGGAGCGAAAGGTGCCGACACTCTTGCAAGAAAATACGCTGCCCTCAACAAAATCCCTCTGATGGAGTTTCTTCCTGATTACGACCGCTATGGTAGGGGAGCGCCTCTCCAGCGAAACACGCTGATAGTTCAAAACGCAGATTATGTCCTTGCTTTCGTAACGCCCTCTTCAAGAGGCACTTTAGACACTATCAAAAAAGGAAAACAAAAAGGAATCGTGGTGAAGGTGGTGAATGTTTGATAAATGACTAAAGACAAAAGGCAAATGACTTAAGGATTTTTCTCTGCGTCCAAAAAACTTTCGCCTTTAGCCTTTTGTCTTTAGCCTTTTCTTATCTTTGCATCCTAAATAATTCCTAATTGAATTACCATGGGCAGAAATAAATTTTCACAACGCGAGATAGATATCATTCGTAAACTTTTAAGCCGTAAGGTCGCTGGCAACCGCGGCGGACAGAAGATGGTGCGTCATACTTTGCGCACGGTCTTCAATTTCAACATCTCTGACTTCAACGTGCAGGGTCAGCCTTTTGGTCCGCTCGACCTCGACGAATGCGTACGCCGCCGCAGAATACTGATCCTCGACGAGGCGACTATTGAGGCGATGAAACTGCGTTATGCAGAGAAAAAACAATACGAAGAGACTCTCAACCAAGCCGAAGCTATCGCCAACGGCGAAGTGGAAGACTGGCAAGAAGTCCTTAAACAATGGAACGAATATTACGGCACAGAGCATAAAGGCTAAAGTCTAAAGGCAAAAGACAAAAGACAAAAGGCATTAGTCTTTAGCCATTAGCCTTTTGACTTGTAGTCTTGTAGTCTTGTAGTCTTGTTGACTTTATCTGGGCGTTCCGGCTATCGCCGTCGGGCTTTCCGCTATATCTTTGCTCGCTCCGCTATCGCTTCTCTCGCAAAGGATGCCGCTTCAATCCCTAACGCTTTAGGGGCAATTAATCCTAAAGAGCTCTGAAATATTTCAAGGGGAGTTCTATAAATTCCCCGTTTAAATAATTTTTGACAATGATAATTAAAACTTTTACATGCTTTATGTTTTTTCTTGGAATCTTTTCGTCTTTCTTTCAATCACATAGCTCGCTATGTTCTTTCAAGAAAAACAAA
>JAFYNK010000028.1 GCA_017548125.1 Bacteroidales bacterium
CTTTATGTTTTTTCTTGGAATCTTTTCGCCTTTCTTTCAATCACATAGCTCGCTATGTTCTTTCAAGAAAAACAAAAATCTTCTCAAAGAAAAATTCATAAATCATTTGCAAAGCAATTTATAGAAATCCCCTTAAATTATTTCAACTTTCTCTGCCATCATATTAACTAGATTCTGCAAAGGCTTTGATGCCATCATCTGCATAAGTGGATTGAGCTGTGCGTCAATCTCGAAGCAGCATTCTGACTGTTCGCCTTGTTCGCAATTTCTGATGTTTACATTTAAAACAAATTGAAAAGGAACTTTTCCCTCTGGCACTAATTGTATGAATTTGTTTGGTTCTCTTTTGCTTACGCGAAGCGACACTTTTCCCATGCCTTGTATGGTGAATGAGAGGTTGTCGTTGTCGGCTGTTATATCTACGACTTGTTCTGGTAAAACAAGCGGCATGTTATTCATATTGCTGATATATTCAAATAATTCTTTTTCAGAACGTTTGTTCTTTGTCCAGTTGCTCTTGAAAATCATGATTTTTGTTTTTATGAAAAGACGCTCGGTTTAAAAATAATCGTTTTAAAAATAAAGACGCCACATTGTGACGTCTCTACTTGTAGTCTTGTAGTCTTTTTGACTTGATGTCTTAAAAATTACATTCTTGCATCGCTCCAAGCTTGTGGGTTGTTTTTCCACTCTAACAATGAAGCTAAGTCGTTTTCTCTGATGTAATTTTCTTCAGCTGCTTTTTGTATCAAAGCATTGTAGTTTGTCAATGTGAATAACTCACATTTGTTGTTTTTGAAGTTCTCTGTTGCAACGTCCATTCCGTAGGTGAAGATTGCGAGCATACCTTTGATGATAGCGCCTTTTTCGCGTAATGCTTCAACAGCGTTCAAACTTGATTTTCCTGTTGATACTAAGTCTTCGATGATGACGACTGATTGTCCGCTATTGATGACGCCTTCAATTTGGTTGTTCATACCGTGTGATTTTTTCTCGGAACGTACATATACGAAAGGTAATCCTAACTCTTGTGCTACCAAAGCTCCTTGAGGAATACCACCTGTAGCGACGCCGGCTATTACGTCCGGTTTGCCGAATTTGTCTAAACACATCTTCACAAAACCCTCACGGATGAATGTCCTAACTTGTGGGTATGACAATGTTACGCGGTTGTCACAGTAAATAGGACTTTTTAATCCTGATGCCCATGTAAAAGGATTTGCAGGATTCAATTTAATTGCTTTAATTTGCAAAAGAAAACTGGCAAGAGCCATTGATGTTTCTTGTTCGTTCATAAAATTAACCTTTAAATTTTTGGCAAATGTATAGACTTTTTTGCAATAATAAGACGCTGGTGTGCAGAAATTTTTTTGAACAATCATTGGACGCTGATATTAATGATAGCGTGCGCTCTACTCAAATGTTTGAAAATGCGTTCAATAGAGTGAAAAAATGGCTCGAAGAAAGCAACGAAAATCTTGAAATCGACGATGTGGATAATGATGTTTTCGCTGCCGTGATTAAAGAAATTTTTAAATTTGCTCCTGCTGCCGGCGGCTTGGTCATTGTTAATAATGCAATAGCTGCGATAGAAAGAAACGGAATCCCTGATTTGCCCAAAGGCCATATCGAGAAAAATGAGTCGCCAGAAGTCGCGGCTTTACGCGAAGTGTATGAAGAGACAGCGTTGTCAAACCTTTCTATAATAAAACAACTGCCTTCAACATTCCATTGCTATCTTCTTAATAACCAATGGACTTTGAAAAAAACTTCTTGGTTCTTGATGAAATCTGACGATGACTTCAAACCTAAACCTCAAGTGGAAGAAGGAATTTCTAATGTTTATCTGTTGAACAAGGATAATGTTAACGATTTTTTGGAAAAAACATATTCGTCTATTCGTTTGTCTTTGGAAAATGAAATATTGGATGTTGTGATGGCTAAAGGCCAAAGATAAAAGGCTAAAGATTGTCTGTTGACTTAAAAATGAAATGAAATGAAAAAAGCTGTTTTCTCAGGTTCGTTCGACCCCATTACCAAAGGTCATGAAAATATTGTCTTGAAGGCAATTCCTCTTTTCGATGAGATTATCGTCGCGATTGGTTATAATATAATGAAAAAAAACGCTTACACTTTGGAGCAAAGAATGAAGTGGATTGAGGATGTTTTCGCTGATTTTCCTAAGGTTAAGGTGACTTGTTATCAAGGTCTTACCGTGGATTTTTGTAAGAATGTAGGAGCGAATTACATAATAAGAGGACTTCGTGGTCCTGCCGATTTGGAATACGAAACAATGATAGCCGAGGCGAATAAAAAAATAAATCCGGAAATAGAGACTGTGTTTTTTCTCACAGAACCAAATCTTCGCTGCGTCTCATCGACCGTAGTTCGCGATTTGTTGAAACACAATTCTTCAATTGTTGAATTTGTCCCTTCAGTGATTTGCGATGATGTGACAAAAGCTTCTAAATGATTTTTAACAATAATATTTTTTTATTGTCGTTTCGATTTTATGAAAAAATACAGATATATATTCATATTGATATTCTTGTCATTGATAAGCAATGTCGCTATTTCTCAGAATGTTAGAATTACTGGAAAAGTAAACGAACCTAAAGCCTTGATACGTCTGCTGACATATAACGATATGCTGACTTACGAGCAGACTCTCGCCTTTGAGACAAATGCTGATGAACAGGGAAATTTTGTCATTGAGACAGATATTGACAAAATAGTAATGGTTCAGCTGGCTGTAAATCTGGAACGTGTTGATTTTCTGATAAAACCAGAAGCGATATATAATATCGAGATTATAATTCCTGAACAGAAGAAAAATGTTTCGTATTTTGAAAAAGAAAGTCCTGAGTTAAAGATAATTGACATAAATGATGATGATTTGTTCTATCAATATTATGTCTCTGATATGATTGTTGATGACTTTTTGTTAAATAATTTTAACCAGCTGTACAAAAGTCGCAAGATTTCTCTTCTCGACAGCCTTGATGTTGAAATAGAAAGGAATTTGGGCAAAATAAAATCGGATTTTGTTAAAGATAATATACGTTATCGAAAGGCCGCAATTCAAATGGTTGTAAATAATGATAATGCTAAAAAGGTTGTAAATCAATATTATAACAAACAAAATGTCTTGTATTCCAATCCAGCTTATATGGATTTGTTTCAAGAGATATTCACTAATTATTTTGCTTCAAGAAGTTTTAATCAGTTGGAATTGGAACAAATGCTTTATGCAGATTATGACAAATTTATGTCTTATCTTAAAGGAAAAGATGTCTTTTTGGCAGAGAATCCGAATCTAGCAGAAATAATTGTTGCTTACAATCTCAAAGGGATGTTTTATGAGCTTGCTGAAGATAGAATGGCAATTCTTGAAAAATTAAAGTCAATAGGACAAAACTCTAATAATCAGAAAAATAAAGAAATAGTTGACGATATTTTAAAGCAGATAAACCGACTTTCTTTCAACTCAGATGCTCCTGATTTTTCTTTAAAAGATAAAAATGGTAAAATAGTCAAACTGTCTGATTATAAAGATAATATGCTATTGCTTCAGTTTGTTAATGAAGTATCGACAATGACAGATTATCAGTTTGAATTGTTAAAAGATTTTTCGAATCAATGGCAGGATACTATACAAGTTGTCACTATTGCCACAAAAGAAAGTTTTGATGATTTCAATCGACTATTTGAAAATAAAAATTATAAATGGACATTGTTAAATCTTGATAATGAGATACTTCTTCTTGAAAAATATCAAATAAGGCTTTTCCCTGATTATGTCATTATAGGCAAAAACGGAAAGATAGGAATGTCGCCAGCGCCATCGCCTGAACAATATCTCGATTTTCATGTAAGAAGATTATATAAATATTATAAAAAATAGTTATTTTTGCACAACATTTGATATAAGTCGAGACGTGTCAATGTAACTTCAATAAAACCATTGGCGCGTTTTTAAATAAATTTGAGGAATATTATGCATTATGAATTATGCATTATGAATTAAAATAGAGTAAATATGGGATTTTTTGCTAAATTGTTCGGTAACAAAGCAATGCGTGATAATAAAGCCTTGCAGCCGATTTTGAACAAAACATTAGAAGCTTACGAGAAAATAAAAAATTTAGATATTGATGCGCTTCGTCACAAAACAGTCGAATTTAAAGAATATATCAATAATTATATTGCTGAAGATGAGGCTCGTATCAAAGAATTGAAACTGAAAGCCGAAAATGACGACCTTGATCTCGAAAAGAAAAACGAGATTTTTGAACAAGTTGATAAGCTTGAGAAACAGCAGCTTGAAAAAATCGAGGAAGCTCTCAACAATATTATGCCTGAGGCTTTTGCGGTCTTGAAAGAAACAGCCAGACGTTTTAAGGAAAATGAAGTCGTGGAAGCTACAGCCACAGAATTGGACCGTAATCTCGCAGCAAAATTTGATCATATCAACATAGAAGGTGATAAGGTTTATTACAATAATAGCTGGGTTGCTGGTGGCAATGTCATTACATGGGATATGGTTCCATATAACGTGCAGATTCTCGGCGGTTCCGTGTTGCATCAAGGCAAGATTGCCGAAATGGCGACAGGTGAAGGTAAGACTTTAGTGGCTACTTTCCCAGTCTATCTCAACGCTCTCGCAGGTCGCGGCGTTCACGTCGTTACTGTTAACGACTACCTCGCAAAACGTGACTCCGAGTGGATGGGAACAATATATGAGTTCCTCGGATTGACAGTGGATTGCATCGACAAACACGAACCTAACTCAGAAGCACGTCGTAACGCTTATCTCGCTGATATTACATACGGTACAAACAACGAGTTTGGCTTCGACTATTTGCGTGATAACATGACTGGTAATCCTGAAGAGCTGGTGCAACGCAGACATCATTTCGCTATCGTTGACGAAGTTGACTCCGTTTTAATCGACGACGCTCGTACACCTTTAATTATATCAGGACCAACACCACGCGGCGACCATCAGGAATTTGATGTCTTGAAACCAGACGTAGTGAAACTTTATGAAGCACAAAAACGCTTGGTGACATTGTGCCTCGCCGATGCTAAAAAAATATTGACAGATCCTAATGCGACAGCAGAACAAAAACAACACGGAGCAAACCAGTTGTTCCGCGCCTACAGAGGCCTTCCTAAAAACAGCGCTTTGATAAAATTCTTGAGCGAAGAAGGTATGAAGGCTCTCATGCAAAAGACAGAAGGATTCTATCTTCAAGAACAACAAAAGAATATGCATATCATCGACGATGAACTTTATTTCGTTATCGATGAAAAATTACATAGCGTTGACCTCACCGAAAAAGGTATCGACGAACTTACAAAAGCATATAACGATTCTTCATTCTTCATCTTGCCAGATGTTGGAAGTGAAATAGCAGAACTCGAACGCAGCGGACTCTCCGACGATGAAAAAGTGATGAAGAAATCAGAATTGCTCCGTAACTTCTCAGAAAAATCAGAACGTTTACACACTGTACATCAGCTCCTTAAAGCTTATACAATGTTTGAAAAAGATGTCGATTACGTCATCATGGACAACAAAATCAAAATCGTTGATGAGCAGACAGGTCGTATCATGGAAGGCCGTCGTTGGTCAGATGGTTTGCACCAAGCTGTAGAAGCAAAGGAAAACGTTCATGTTGAAGCTGCAACACAGACATACGCAACCATCACTCTTCAAAATTATTTCCGTATGTATCATAAACTTGCTGGTATGACAGGTACTGCTGAGACAGAAGCCGGCGAGTTCTGGGATATCTACAAATTGGATGTCGTTGTAATTCCAACAAATAAACCTATCGCTCGTATAGATGCTGAAGATTTGGTCTATAAGACAAAACGTGAAAAATATAATGCAATCATAGATAAGATTCAAGAACTTGTTGCTGAAGGCCGTCCTGTTTTGGTTGGTACAACATCAGTTGAAGTTTCAGAGCTTCTTTCTAGAATGCTTACCCGTAAGGGAATAAAACACAACGTTTTGAATGCTAAGTTGCACGCCAAGGAAACTCAAATAGTTAAGGATGCTGGTCAGGCTGGTACAGTGACAATAGCTACCAACATGGCTGGTCGTGGTACCGACATCAAGTTGGGACCTGGCGTTAAGGAAGCCGGCGGTCTCGCTATTATTGGTACAGAGCGTCATGAGTCACGCCGCGTTGACCGTCAGTTGCGTGGTCGTTCTGGCCGTCAAGGCGATAATGGTAGCTCTCAGTTCTTCGTTTCACTCGAAGACGACCTCATGCGTATTTTCGCAAGCGACCGTATTGCTCCTCTTATGGATAGACTCGGCTTGCAGGAAGGCGAGGTCATCCAACACTCAATGATTACAAAATCTATTGAACGCGCTCAGAAGAAAGTTGAGGAAAATCACTTCGGAACTCGTAAACATCTCCTTGAATACGACGATGTTATGAACTCACAGCGTGAGGCTATCTATGAAAAGAGACGCCACGCTTTGTTTGGAGAGCGTCTTTCTATAGACATTAATAATATGATGTATGACTTGGGCGAATCATTGATAGAAAAATTCCATTCAGCTAATGATTATTATGGCCTTAAATTAGAAGTGCTTTCAACAATGTCTATAGAACTTCCTTTCTCAGAAGAGGAATTCAGACGCGGCAAGTTGGAAATGTTATCCGATAAATTATTTGAAAAGGCCGCCGAAGTATATGCTAATAAGGCTCGTATCATCGGAGAAAAGACCTTGCCAGTCATCGAGAATGTACATAAAAACACACAATACGAAAATATTCTCATCCCATTCACCGATGGCAAGAAGAGCATGAATGTCGTCGTCAATATCAAGAGAGCCGTTGAAAACGGAGCGAAAGAGATAGCTTTGGCAGTTGAAAAATTCATCACTTTGGGACTCATCGACGAATCCTGGAAAGAACACCTCCGCGAATTGGATGAATTGAAACATTCTGTACAAAACGCTCATTATGAACAAAAAGACCCTCTCTTGATCTATAAGTTCGAGTCGTTCAATTTGTTCAAACAAATGATACAGAAGATCAATACTGATGTCATATCATTCTTGATGCGCGCTGACGTTCCAATGCAAGAAAACACTCAGGTTAGAGAACAAAAAGCAAGAGCTATAGATAGAAGTAAGTTGCAAGAACAACGTACTGATTTGTTGTCACAGGCGAATAGCAACACACAAGAACGTCAAGTGACACAGCCAATACATGTTGAGAAGAAAGTCGGAAGAAATGACCCTTGTCCATGTGGAAGCGGCAAGAAATATAAGAACTGCCACGGCAGAGAAGAATAAATGAAAATAATAATTAACATTTTTTGTTAAAAATATGAAGAGTGCTGCAAAATAATTGATGCAGCACTCTTTTTTTCTAAAAAAACACTTCTGCTTTCAACAAAATTATTATAACTTTGTAAAGTAAACCAGATGGTTTAAAGTTTAAGGTTTAAAGTTATGGTCAACGGTCAACAGTCAACGGTCAATAGAAGAAGCTCGAGGCTCAATGCTCGAAGCTCGTGGCTTCTCTTTTGCCTTTTGTCGTTTGTCTTTTGCCAGAACGCATTGGCGCAGCAACACGCTGATACTCTGTCTCGACCTACTGTAGGTCTCGTGTTGAGTGGGGGAGGAGCCAAGGGCTTCGCTCATATCGGAGTCCTGAAAGTCATAGAAGAGGCAGGCTTGCCTATCGATTATATCGGAGGTACGAGCATGGGCAGTATCATTGGCGGACTTTACGCCATGGGATATTCGCCAGAAACGATGACGCAGCTCGTCAAAGACCAGAATTGGAATGCTATAATGTCGGATGCGATTCCTCAAAAATACATTTCCATCGATGATAAAATGCTTGACCGTCATTATCTTGCGACGTTTCCTTTTAGAGATAAAAAGATTCAGATGAAATCGGCAATTTATGATGGAGAGATGATAAATCTTCTTTTGGCACGTCTCACTTCTCCAGTATATAAAATAAAAAACTATAATGAATTACCTATCCCGTATCTCTGTGTGGCTGCCGATATTGAAAACGCTGAAGCTTACGAAATGACGAAAGGTAGTCTGCAACGCTCTATAAGAGCTTCTATGTCAATACCTTTTTACTTTGCCCCGGTGGAACTGGATGGCCGTCTGCTTATCGATGGAGGCTTGAGAAATAATTTCCCTGTATCTAATGTACGCGAAAAAGGCGTCGATATTATAATAGGTGTGGATGTGCAGCGCAACTTCCATAAAAAAGATGAGCTCGCTTCAATGGCCATAATAATGGACCAGATAATCGCGATGGCCGACATTGACGCATATACTAAAGCCAAAGAAGATGTCGATATTTATATAAAACCTGAACTCGCCAAATTTGGAATGATGGACTTTAATTCATACGATACCATTATTAATTTAGGCGAGATAGCTGCGCGACAAAAACTGCCACAACTCAAGCGCCTCGCTGATTCGATAAGGAATATTCAGGATTATAAAATAGAACGTCCCGATATGAGGCCTCTCGACTCGGTTTATGTGGTGGCTCTTAAGATTGAGAGCGCCAGTGAGGAGAGCTCTAGCTTTGTCAGAAAGTCATTTGCTAAAAATTATCCAATGATGATGTCGATAGATGATATTGAGACATCTATCATGAGAATCTACGCGACAGGTTATTACAAACATATATGGTACGAGTTTAAACCTGCTGCAAAAGGCGTCTATCTTGTCTTGCATTGTCAGGAAAAAGAAGAAGAAAGCGTCTCAGTGGCAGCGCATTATGATACGGATTATGGAATAGGTATATTGGCAAATATCACCTTGAAAAATGTCTTGAACTTCCCTAAACGTTCCACATTGTCGGCTGACATCAACATTGCTGAAGACCCGTATTTTAAGTTGCGCCTTCACTCTAATGTGTCGCAGAGATTCAGATATGGAAGCGATGTTTCTGTGATAAGTCTTTTTATGAATCAATATGATGACAAGGTTATAAATAATTCTTACAGCGTCCAGGATAACAAATTGGATTTGTTTATGGAATATATGCCAGCTTTGGAACAGCAGCTTAGACTTGGTGTGGTGGCCAATTATGTCCACCTTAGAGATAATCTGGTTCATGTTGTAGATGCTGATAATTATGATTTTATTACTCATGCATATTTGAACTATCATATCGACAATGAAGATTCTCCGACTTACGTGTCGCGCGGATGGAAGTTGAACGTGAATGTGAAATACATAATGCCGGTGATTGAACAGGAAGATGGCTCAAGAATGCGTAACTCCATTGTGATAAAATGTGATATGGATGGCGCTGTAGCTATAAAAACGAAGAATTCATTGAAATTAGGCGCGACTTTAGGAACTGTCATTGGACAAAACAAACCTCCATTAAGCTATCAGTTCTTTCTTGGAGGACAATCGCACATGAGATATTTTGATAATATAATCTCCTTCAATGGACTGAGATTCACTCAGCTATATGGAAATCACATCGCAGTGGGAAAAATTTCATGGCAATATAATTTTTACAGAAATATTTATGCTATCGTTAATTTTAATGGCGGATATGTTTCTGAAAATTATGAATCATGGCTCTCTGACGATAATTTTACTTTGGGTTACGGATTGACTTTGGGAATGAATACCAAAGCTGGTCCTATTGAAGTAAGTCTGATGAGTTCCAACAAGACATCTGGTTTGCTCGGATTCTTAAATGTAGGATATTGGTTTTAACAAATTTTAACAAATATAATGATATGAAATACACAAGAGTACTTTTAAAATTAAGCGGTGAAGCTTTGATGGGAGGTCAACAATATGGTATTGACCCAGAACGTCTTAACGATTATGCAGAAGAAATAGCAGAAGCATCAAAACATGCACAGATCGCTATTGTTATAGGTGGCGGCAATATTTTCCGTGGTTTGCAAGGCGCAAGCAAGGGAATGGACAGAATACAAGGTGACTATATGGGAATGCTTGCAACAGTTATCAACAGCATGGCGTTACAGTCAACATTGCAATCAAAAGGCGTTAAAACAGCTTTGTTGTCAGGCGTTTTCATCGACCGTATCGCTGATTCGATGAGCAGCGCAAAGGCAATAAAACTTTTGGAAGAAGGAAATGTCGTTATCATCGGAGGCGGTTCTGGAAATCCTTTCTTCACAACAGACACAGCATCAGCGTTGAGAGCTGTAGAAGTGAGAGCTGACATCATTTTAAAAGGAACACGCGTAGATGGAATCTATACTGCTGACCCAGAAAAAGATCCAACAGCAACAAAATTCGACCATATCACCTACGATGAGGCTTATAATAAAAACCTTAAGGTCATGGACCTCACAGCGTTTACATTATGCAAGGAAAACAATATGCCAATGTATGTCTTCGATATGAACACCAAAGGCAATTTGTTAAAAGTTCTTAACGGTGAAGAAATTGGAACATTAGTCACAAAATAATATTGATATAAAAGAAAAATTTTTATTTTTGTGCTGTAAAATGAATATAATATGACAGACGAATCTCAATTTATTTTAGATGAAGCAACTGAAACTATGGAAAACACCATGAAACACATGGAAAACGAGTTTCAGAAGATCAGAGCAGGCAAGGCTAGCCCTGCAATGTTACAAGGTGTTAAAGTTGAATATTATGGAACAATAGTCCCTATCGAACAAACTTCTAACATCGGTACACCAGACCCACGTCAAATCATCGTTCAACCTTTCGATAAAAGTTCAATCCCAGCTATTGAAAAAGCTATCTTGGCTGCTAACTTAGGATTCAATCCAAAAAATGAAGGCGATTTCTTGAGAATCCTCGTCCCTCCATTGACAGAAGAACGCCGCCGTGACTTGGCAAAACGTTCAAAGACAGTCGCAGAAGAAACAAAAGTTGGTATCCGTAACATCCGTCGTAACGCTAACGATGACGCTAAGAAACTCAAAGACGAAGGCGTTTCTGAAGACGAAGTTAAAATGGTTACAGAAAAAATACAAGAACTTACAGACAAATACGTTAAGAAAATCGATGAACTCTGTGAGTTGAAAGTTAAAGATATCTTGACAGTCTGATTTTTGAAGACAACAAGACAACAAATGAAGTGACCTCAGAAGTTTGGACAAAAACTTTTGGGGTCATTTTATTTTTAGGCTGTCTCTCTTTGACTAAAGACAAATGACTAATGGCGAAAGTTCAGAGTTCAATGGTTCTCAATCTCTCCTCCCTCTTAAAAAAACTTTAGTCTTTAGCCATTAGCCATTAGCCTTTTTTTTATTTTTGCAAAAAATATAAAAATGAAAATGTCTTTCAAGCCAGGAACTATGATTTATCCGCTGCCTGCTGTGATGGTGAGCTGCGGCGATAGTCCCGAAAATTATAATATCATGACAGCAGCATGGACAGGAACCATCTGCACCAATCCTCCAATGTGTTATGTGTCAATCCGCAAGGAACGCCACTCGCATGAGATAATATCACGCACCAAAGAGTTCGTCATCAATGTGACGACAGAAGAACTCGCTAAAGCAACAGACTGGTGCGGCGTGAGATCTGGTCGCGACTATAATAAGTTCAAAGAGATGCATCTCACTCCGGAACAAGCGCAGATCGTTAAAGCGCCTCTCATCGCTGAGTCGCCGCTTAATATTGAGTGTCAAGTCGTGGAGGTGAAAGAACTCGGCTCTCATGATATGTTCATCGCTAATGTGGTGGCAGTGAATGGCGATACCAAATTCTTCGATCCAAGCACAGGGCAATTTCAACTTAATCAAGCAGAACTGATCACTTACTCCCACGGAAAATATTATTCTTTGGGCGAGAAGATCGGCGGATTCGGATTCTCAGTAGATAAGAGAAGAAATAAAACCAAGAAATAAATTTATGGATTATATTAGAATAAGTCACCGAGTCACCGAGTCACCGAGTCGCCAAGGATTGGTCACTGAGCCTGTCGAAGTGCCAACAGCCAAATGCCAAACGCCAACAGTCAAAGAAGTCAAAGACTTATTAAAAGACTGGATTAAATTGTATCCTAATTCCTTTGCTCCTGATGTGGAGTTTAAGATTTATCAACTCGCTGATGGCGATATCATCATTCAGCTTCATGAAGATCTGAGTTCGATGGCGGTGTCGTTGCTTGTTCTTTATTTTGAGACTATAAGTCACCGAGTCACCGAGTCACCAAGTCACCAAGGATTGGTCACTGAGCCTGTCGAAGTGCCAACAGCCTTTATCACTATCGATGATACAGAAATTTTATTGAAACAGAACGAAGGTAAACGTGCGATGATTTTCTGTAGTCACCGAGTCGCCGAGTCACCAAGTCACCAAGGATTGGTCACTGAGCCTGTCGAAGTGCCAACAGATAACACTCAACAATCAACAGCCGTTCGTTTCCTCCTCGAAGATAATTACGCTTTGGATTATGATTTTGAAAGAAAACCGCAGCCTGTCAAGAATTGCGATATGATATTTGAAGAAGAGGAATTTAATCTTCCGGAAGAATATGATTCAGTTGTCGTTGGTGATGTCGTGAAGAAGAAAATCGATTCACTTCTGGAATATGAAGGTCTTACTCCTAAAAAAATGTTGATATATTTCTTGTGCGGTGCAATCGGCTTGAGCATAGGCTTTCTTATTGTTTATTTCATGGGAAGATAAATTATGTTAAAAAAAATTAAGAGTTTTGTCGAGAAACATAATCTCATCGAGAAGGATGACAGAGTGCTGCTGGCCATAAGTGGAGGCGTCGATTCTATGGTGCTCGCTGAACTTCTTTTAAGACTACAAGACTACAAGACTACAAGACTACAAGACTATTCAGAGCTCAATGGCTCAAAGGTTCAAAATCTCGCTTTCGCTCATTGTAATTTCCATCTGCGCGGCGAAGATTCTAATCGCGATGAGAAGTTTGTGACGGATTTTGCTAATGAGAACAATGTACCTATATTTATTAAGCATTTCGATACGGAAAAATATGCAAAGGAAAATTCACTTTCCATCGAGATGGCTGCTCGCGAATTGCGATACTCATGGTTCAAAGAGTTAAAGGAAATTCACAATTTCAATAAAGTCGCTCTTGCTCATCATGGCGATGACCAGATAGAGACTTTCTTCATCAATTTCCTTCGCGGCTCTGGAATAAAAGGCCTCAAAGGAATGAAGCCTCAAAACGATTTTTATATACGACCTTTGCTCTGGTCTAACAGAAATGAAATAGAGACTTTTGCAAAAGATAATGATATACAATGGGTTGAAGATTATACCAATCAGGAAACCGTTTATCTGAGAAATAAAATACGTCATAATATAATCCCTATTTTTGATGAGATAAAAGACAACGCTCGTCAGAGTCTTAATTTCTCCATCAACTGCCTCTCTTCAGAAAATGACTTGTATAGAAGCCTTATCGAAGAGAAAATTTCCAATATTGAGACTTCGTGTACGATGCCAGAGCTTGTCGAAGACACAACGCACGGCGCTTCGACAAGCTCAGCGACCGCATTCCCACGGTCTATCGAAAACAAATACTTCCTTCAGGACGCCAACGGCAAGCAGCTTCTCTTTGAATGGGTGAGGAGATATGGATTTAATTACGATCAGGCAGAGTCGATGTACGAAGCCATGAAGAATGAAAAATCGGGAGTGGTGTTTTATAATGACAATATAAGACTACAAGACTACAAGACAACAAGACTACAAGCGTCAGTACAGAAAGATAAGATTGAGATTTTTGAGGAAAAGGAAAATGACGAAGTTATGCTTATAGAGACGCAAAGACTCAAAGACGCAAAGACTCAAAGTAGTGATGATGGTTCTGTGACTCTGCGACTCTGCGACTCTGTGTCTTTGCGACTAAATTCATATAACAAAGACGAGAGTTTCAAACTGTTAAAAGATCCTTCTGTTGCAGCGCAGTTTGATATGGACAGGATAAGTTTTCCATTGAAACTGCGTCATTGGAGAAAAGGTGATAAATTTCGTCCGTTGGGAATGAAAGGTTCCAAATTGTTAAGCGATTTCTTCAATGACTTAGGTTTTTCTGCATATCAGAAACAGAATGTGTGGATTATGGAAGATGCTAACGGCTTGATTTTATGGGTCGTTGGCTATAGAATTAACGATAAAGTTAAAATTCTTAACTCAACGAAAGTTATTTTTCAATGTGATTTAGAGCATTAAGTTTTTTTTCTTAAATTTGCGCGTTTTTTTGAATGTCGATAAATCAAAAAATTAATTTATAATAAATCAACAAAAAATCATGAAAAAGTTTTTAAGACTCGTTACTTTCTTGGTCATGTTGGTTCCTTTTGTTGCAAAAGCACAAATCCTCGAACCAGTACAATGGACTGTAGAAGCAGAGAAATTAAACAAGAATGAATACAACATCGTATTCAAGGCTGAAATCGAAGATGGTTGGCATCTTTATTCACAAAACACTCCATTCGGCGGACCAATGCCTCTTTATTTCGAATTTATCGATACTCTCGGCATTGAACGTCAAGGTGGTGTTGCAGAACCAAAAGCTATCGTTCACTACAGCGACATTTTTGAAATCGACGAACATTTCTTTGAAAAAGAAGCTGTTTTCACACAAAGAGTTAAATTGTTAGACGACGCTGCAACTGTAACTGGTGTTATCACAGGTCAGAGCTGCAAAGAACAATGTGTTCCAATTACTTATGACTTTGAAGTACAACTCGGTGCACCTGCAGTAGTTGAAGCTGATACAAATGAAGCTGAAACATCAGGAAGTAAAGGTCTTTTCGGTATGTTGTTGGGCGCAGTTATCTGGGGCTTGGCAGCTCTTATGACTCCTTGCGTTTTCCCTATGATTCCTATGACAGTGTCATTCTTCTTGCACGGTGACGAAAGCAAGGCTGTAGGTCGTTTTAAAGCTATCATGTACTACGTTTTCATCGTGACACTTTATACACTTCCAATTGCAGTCCTTATTTTGGTTGCTAGATTTGGCGGTGGTGAAGATACAACAGCAAGTATCTTTAACTGGATCTCAACATCATGGATCAATATCTTGTTCTTCGCAATATTTATGGTATTCGCCGCTTCATTCTTCGGAGCATTCGAATTGACATTACCAAGTTCATGGGTTAACAAAGCTGATAGCAAGACAAGCACAAGCAAAGGTCTCGGCGGCGTGTTCTTCATGGCATTAGTACTCGTTCTCGTATCATTCGCATGTACAGGCCCTATCGTTGGTACAGCTCTTATTCAATCTTTATCTGGTGAATTCTGGGCTCCAATTCTTACAATGTTGGTATTCGCTATGACATTCGGTCTCCCATTTGCTTTATGCGCTTTGTTCCCATCATTATTACAAAACATGCCTAAGAGCGGCGGCTGGCTCAACTCAGTTAAAGTTGTTCTCGGTTTCGTTGAAATCGCTCTCGGTTTCAAATTCTTAAGCGTTGCTGACCAAACATACCACTGGGGTCTCTTAGACCGTGAAGTATATCTCGCTATCTGGATCGTGACATTCACATTGTTAGGCCTCTATCTCTTAGGAAAAATCAAATTCGCTCACGATTCTGACGTTCCTCATTTGTCAGTATTACGTCTCGTTCTCGCTATCGTAGTTTTCACATTCGTAGTTTATATGATTCCTGGTATGTGGGGCGCTCCTCTTAAAGCTTTGTCTGGCTACTTGCCACCACAACAAACAATGGACTTCGATCTCAAACGTATCAACCAAGAAAACTCTGATAAGGTTATCCAATATGTTGACGCTAAGATGACTAATCTCTCTGTCCAAACAGAACAAGTAGATAAAAAAGTTAGCTCAGTATTGTGTGAAGCACCTAAATATGCAGATTTCTTACATTTGCCTCACGGTCTTAAAGGTTACTTCGATTATGAACAAGGTCTCGCTTGTGCAAAAGCTCAAAACAAACCTATCTACATCGACTTCACAGGCCACGGCTGCGTTAACTGCCGCGAAATGGAAGCTAACGTATGGAGCGACCCACGCGTCCTCGAAATGTTACGCGACGAATATGTTATCATCGCTCTCTACGTTGACGATAAGACAACTCTTCCAGAAGACGAATGGATGGTAAATTCTAAAGGTAAAAAGAAGAAAACTTCTATCGGTAGCAAAAATTCTGCATTCCAAATCTCTAAATTTGATGCAAACGCTCAACCATACTACTGCCTCATGGGACACAATGGTGAGCTCTTGGTTGAACCACGTTCATATAACCTCGACAAAGACGCTTTCGTTGACTTCTTGAAGAAAGGTATCGAAAACTTCAACAACGGCGTTTCAATCAGAAACATTTATGAATAATAAAGACAAAAGTCTAAAGGCTAAAGTCTAAAGTTATAGGAGCTGCTTTTAATGAAAGGCAGCTCTTTTTTTTAGTTGAAAATTGACAATTGAAAGTTGAAAATTGACAACTGAAAATTAAGGGACGTGATGAAAAAATCACGTCCTTTTTTGTGATTTTTTCCTATCTTTGCAGATATGAGAATACTTGTAGTTTTTATATTGTTTCTTTTGTTGGGAGTCACCGAGACACCAAGTCACCAAGTCGCCGAGAATTTGTCGGTGACTTCTCCCCAAACGACCTCGGAGTCTCAGTATCTCGGCGACTCTGCGTCTTTCCACGAATCCCAGA
>JAFYNK010000029.1 GCA_017548125.1 Bacteroidales bacterium
ATTATATTATATTATATTATATAAACCAATAATTTTCAAATAGTTACATTACATTTATTTTTTCCACAAAAGACCATTTATTAAAAAAAATTAACTAATTTTGCACTCGCAATTCAAACCATATACTCTTACTATGAAAAAAAATTTTATCGCATTATTTTTATGCTTTTTTTGCACAGTTTGTTGCCATGCACAAAGTGTGACGATTAATGGTGACGGTTATACATTAACTGCCAAGATTACAAAAAATAATCCACCAGAATGTTCCATCGAATGCGACGATTCACCGACATCACCAACAACTTTAGTAATTCCAAACAGTGTTACCTATAACGGAAAAGAATATATTGTCACTACTATTCCACAGTCTGCATTTCAAAACGAAAAAAACTTCATAGGCACTTTGACATTGCCCAATAATATCAGAAGAATAGAACAATCAGCTTTTGAAGGTTGCACTGGATTTACAGGAAACCTTGTATTTCCTGAAACTACAGAATACGTAGGCAATAAAGCCTTTAGATATTGCAGTGGATTTACAAGTATGACTATATTAGGAAGTGAAATCAGCGGTCATAATCAATGTCTTTCCGGCTTAAATGGAATTGAAACGGTTATATCATTGACAGATATAGACAATTTACCTAACGTATTTAAACAATTCATCAATAGTATTTTAGATAAGGGAGGTGTTTTAATACAACCAGAAGAAGGCGAAAGTTCAATGCCAATATTTTTGGGAGGTGATGCATCTGCACCAAACTCATGGTCAACACCAAAAAACTGGTATCCTGAAGAAGTTCCATCTTCAGATAAAAGCGTAACTATTGCCAACAACCTTACAATTTCATCATCAGAAAGAATTGAAATCAACAGCATCTCTAATGCCGAATCTTCTGCTATTGTCATTGAAGAAGGAGGACAATTAGTCTATAACGAAGGTACTTTGAGCAATGTTAGAATTGAGAAAAACATCACTGGATATAATGACGTAACCAACCAGGACGGCTGGTACGTCATTTCATCTCCAATGACAAATAATATTTCCAACGACAACTACAACAATTTGATTGACGAAAACGGATACTACGATTTGTATTATTACAATGAAGAAGACTTCCATTGGTATAATTACAAAGACGGCACATTCTCAACGTTCAATTTGAGACAAGGCTACCTTTACGCCAAAAGAAATTCTGCCACTATTGTATCTGTTGGCAAGCCAAACAACAGTGCTGTCAGCTTCACATTATCAGCAGCAAGCGAATTGACACCGAACGGAAACGACCTCAATGGTTTCAACCTCGTCGGAAATCCTTTCACTTTCGACATCTGCAAAGGCGACGGATGTGCAATATCTAACGAGTTTTTGGAAGAAGGTTATTATTCACTTTCAACAAACGGAACATGGACTGCAAAAAGCGACTCTGAACCAATTAGCGTTTGTGAAGGCATCTTGGTTGAGACAATAGACAGCAGTGCTGACGGCGAAAGTCTTACAATCAACAGAATCCCTTATAAGAAAACAAGAAAAGCGGATAACGATGTAATAGCAATTACCGTTTCAAACGAGTTATACGAAGACGTAGCATATATCAAGTTCGGCGACAGCGAAGGCAACGGACTCAGAAAAATAGCTCACATGAATAACGATATTCAGATGGTTTACATCCCTAAAGACGGCGTAAATTACGCTATCACTAACATGGATGAAAATATCAGGGAAATACCGGTTTCGTTCCAAGCATCAACAATGGGCAAATACACAATCAGCATTGACGCTACAAAACATAATAGCGACAACATCTACCTTCTCGACAATATCACAGGTGACAAAATCGACATTCTTAATGGAGACTATACATTCATCGCACAATCATCGCATGATGAAGAACGCTTCACTTTATTGATAAGCGACAATTCCGGAACAGGCGACGAACACTTTGCTTTTATCAACAATAATAATATTATCATCAATGATATTGAAGGTAGTGCAAACGTGCAAATTTTTGACGTCACAGGTCGCCAAATCATTGCAAACGAATTCAATGGCAGTGCATGTATTTCCGCAGAAGCATTGAATGACGGCATTTATATTATCCGTATGATTGATGACAACGGTATCAAAACACAAAAAATATTAATTCAGTAAATAACAAAAAACCAACTTAATAAAATGAAAAATATATTATTCATAATAGCTTTTACAACCTTATTTTCCAACAATATAGCAATAGCACAAACTGAGGGAACAGGAATACCGAACGAATTAGAGATAACTTTACAGGAGAATATAGGAAGCACAGACGGATTTTTCTCATATTCTGAAAATTATAATATTAAAAGATTCAGTTCAAGTATAACACCTGTTTTGCCATACGAGCATGAACTCATAGGCAAACAATCTGCAGATTCAGCGGTACCTACAGGCTCTGGACTACTGATTCTGACAAGTATAGGAATATGTTATGCAGCACGTAAAAAAAATCGCTCAAAATGAGTGATTTTTTTTTTTATTTCAATTTTATTCTTTACATTTGCGTTCTGATAAAATATCATTAAGAATCTATTAACAATTAGTGTTATGTATAATAAATTTCAAGAATATTTACAAAAGGAATTAGCTCAGATAGAAGCTGATGGTTTGTACAAGAACGAACGTATTATAGAAAGTCCACAAGGAGCAGAGATCATCGTTAAAGGCAAGAAATGCTTGAACTTCTGCGCCAACAACTACCTCGGATTAGCTGACAATCCACAACTTATTGAAGCAGCTAAGAAAGGTTTAGACGCTCGCGGTTTTGGTATGGCTTCAGTACGTTTCATCTGCGGTTGCCAAGACTTGCACAAACAACTTGAAGCAAAGATTTCAGAGTTCTTCGGCACAGAAGACACTATTTTATATGCAGCATGTTTCGACGCTAACGGCGGTGTTTTTGAACCATTGTTAGGCGCAGAAGATGCTATCATCTCAGACGCATTGAACCACGCTTCAATCATCGACGGCGTTCGTCTCTGCAAAGCACAACGTTTCCGTTATGCTAACGCTGACATGGCCGACCTCGAAGCACAACTTCAAGCAGCAAAAGACTGCCGTTTCAAATTAATCGTAACAGACGGCGTTTTCTCAATGGACGGCAACGTTTGTCCTTTGGATAAGATTTACGAACTCGCTCAAAAATATGACGCTATGGTCATGGTTGACGAAAGTCACTCAGCAGGCGTCGTTGGCGTTACAGGTCGCGGCGTGACAGAACGCTTCAACCTCAAAGGTCAAATCGAAATCATCACAGGCACACTCGGCAAGGCATTCGGCGGCGCTATGGGCGGTTTCACAACAGGTAAGAAAGAAATCATCGACATGTTACGTCAACGTTCACGTCCTTACTTATTCTCTAACTCAATGGCTCCAGGCTTAGTAGCCGCTGGTATCCGCATGTTCGAGATGATGAGCGAGACAAACGAACTTCAAGACAAATTGCACGCTAACACAGAATATTTCATCAGAGAAATGGTGGCTAAAGGCTTCGACTGCAAACCATCAGAATCAGCTATCTGCGCTGTGATGTTGTACGATGCTCCTCTCTCACAAAAATTTGCAGCACGCATGCAAGACGAAGGCATCTTCGTGACAGGCTTCTACTATCCAGTAGTTCCAAAGGGACAAGCTCGTATCCGCGTCCAAATCTCAGCAGCACACGAAAAAGAACATCTCGACAAATGTATCAACGCATTCGTCAAGATCGGTCAAGAATTAGGAGTTATAAAATAAATTAACATAGGCAGAGGTATTTTATATACCCCTGCCATTTTAATTTCATTACTATGAAAAAGATATTAATAGTTGGTTCCGGCGGACAAATCGGAACAGAATTAGTGAAGAAGCTTCGTGGCATCTACGGCAACGAAAACGTTGTTGCCAGCGACTTACGTCAACTCACAGGAGAAATAGTTGAGACAGGTCCTTTCGAAAGAATCGACTCTACCAACATGATGCAAATCATTGAAGTAGTGAAGAAATATAATATCGACACTATCTACAACCTCGCTGCTATCCTTTCAGCGACAGCAGAACTTAACCCAATGTTAGGCTGGAACGTCGGCATCGGTAGCTTGGTTAACTGTCTCGAAATAGCTCGCGTTTATGGCTGCGCTGTCTTCACACCTTCTTCTATCGGAGCTTTCGGTCCTAACACACCTAAAGACATGACACCACAGGACACTATCCAACGTCCTAACACAATATACGGTGTAACAAAGGTAACAGGCGAATTATTAAGCGATTACTATTTCACACGTTTCGGTGTTGACACACGTTCCGTCAGATTCCCTGGCTTGATTTCTAACCTCACATTGCCAGGCGGCGGCACAACAGACTACGCTGTTGAAATTTTCTACTCCGCTGTTAAAGGCGAGAAATTCATCTGTCCTCTCGAAAAAGGAACATTCATGGATATGATGTATATGCCTGACGCTTTAGACGCTATGGTTAACATCATGGAAGCCGACCCAAGCAAACTCATCCACCGCAACTCATTCAACGTTACAGCGATGAGCTTCGACCCAGAAATCCTTTACAACACAATCAAGAAATATATTCCTACATTTGAAATGGAATACAAACCAGAACCTATCAAACAAGCGATTGCCAACTCATGGCCTAACAGCTTAGACGACAGCTGCGCTCGCAACGAATGGGGATGGAATCCAAAATACGACCTCGACAAGATGAGCGTCGATATGATTGAGACATTAAGAAAAAAAATGGGACTTTAAAAGTCCCATTTTTTTATTTCTTATCTTTGATCCAAGTCTGCGATCTGCCTACCCAGCCTCTCTTATCTAAAGAACCTCTCAGCGTAATAGTGTTGTCTTCTTTATTATAAGAAATCTTGGCGTAATAAGTTTTCTTTGACTCTGGTTCATAAATGGTACCGTTCACCAACATGCCGTCTTTTCCTTCCATATCCTTGACAATAACCAAGCCTTTGTTTGGACTGTTTGGATTTTCTGTACCATTTTTAAAAGCCTTGATAATCTGTCCGTAATAAAGGCCATTGTCACCTTGATATATATTAACGAGAGCCTTCACAGCACCTGTCTCATCGTCAACGGTGTACCATTCGCCTAAAATCTTGTCAATCTGAGCCGATGCAAACATCGAACTGAATACTAATACTAGCAATAAAAAATACTTTTTCATAGTGTTAAAATTTATGGTTATACAATCAATTTTTCAATTTTCAATTTACTTAACCCAAGTCTGAGAACGACCTATCCAGCCTCTTCTATCCAAAGAACCACGCAATGTTATTGTGTTGTCTTCTTTGTTATAATAAATCTTGCCGTAATAATCCTTCTTACCTTCAGGTTCGTAAATGATGCCGTTTTTCAACATGCCATCATGTTCTTCCATATCCCTGATGACGACCATATTCTCAAAGCCAGTATCTTTCAACTCCTGCCCTTTCCAGAATACCTTTATTATCTTTCCGTAATAAAGTCCGTTATCGCCTTTATAAAATTCCACGATGCCTTTTGTCTCACCCGTAACATCATCGACGGTACGCCACTCGCCAAGAATCTTCTCTACCTGAGCGGAAGCACACATAGAAGAAAAAAACAGTAATATTAATAAAAGGTGTTTTTTCATGAATTATCATTTTTGGAGACGCTTCAATGTTTATTTATTTTTTAGGAATTATTGAAATGTCTCTACATTCATTCCTAATTTTTCAACAACTCTTCAATGACTTCAGGATAGTGTTGATATTCAAGTTTATGAATCTTCGCTGCCAGGCTGTCAGCGCTCTCTCCTTCTTCCAAAGCGACCTTCGCCTGGAAAATAATTGTTCCGCTGTCGTAACATTCATTAACATAATGAATTGTGATGCCAGAAAACTCTTCTTTCGCAGCGACAACAGCTTCATGCACGTGTTCTCCATAGAAACCTTTACCGCCATATTTTGGCAACAATGCAGGATGAATATTGATAATCTTATTAGGGAAAGCTTCGATAAGATGCTGCGGTACAAGCCATAAAAATCCTGCCAAAACAATCAAATCGATGTTTTGCTCCAAAAGTTCCTTGCTGAAATCTTCGCTCTTGAATTCAGCTCTGTTAATAATCTTACATGGAATGCCGAGGTTCTTAGCTCTTTCTATAGCGTATGCATTTGGATTGTTACAAATCACATTTACTATCTCAACTTCTGAATTTTCAGCAAAATATTCTGCTATTCTTTGTAGATTTGTTCCGCCTCCTGATACAAATATTGACAATCTCTTCATATTATTTATTTTAACTTATTCTAAAATCAAACATTTTTCAGGAAAATCAATCGTACGATTTTATTTCCTTTTCTTTTCTAACGATTTGTAAAACATTGTAAATCATTGCTTCAAAAGTACAATCGTCGCTTATTGTCATTATCGGAGCAATATCTACAATTCGTTTGGAAATATACTTAAAAAAATGATTGAGTGAGAAAATTTTTCCCGACAAAATTATGGCGTCTATTTTACCTTCCAAAGTAGCATAATGCGATGCTATTTCCTTGCTGATCTGATAAGCCATAGCTTCCATTATCATCTTAGTTTTTTTATCGTTATTATTGAACAGCTTCGCTATTTCATCAAAAGAAGCAGTACCAATAAATGAACTAAACGTGCCTTTTTTATTAATAAGTTTTAACACTTCATCTTTAGGATAACATTTTGTGAAAAGCATATCCATTATATTTGAAGCAGGCAATGTTCCTATTTCGCAAAATCCCATCGGTCCAAATCCCATAAAAGCCTGATTCACATCAACCACCTTCCCTTTTTTATGTGCTGCTACAGAAACCGATCTCTCATTTACATGACAGAAGATAATATTAAGGTCTTCATAATTTTTTTTAACAGACCTAGCGTATTTTCCCGACAAATATTTATGAATCATCACATGATATAACGACTTCTTCTTCAACGAGAGATGAGGCGAAAAAGCCGCCAGGTCGGAGCGTTCGTCAACGGAAGACGGCTCAACCAGAAACGACTTGACATGAAGGCCATTAGCTATAGTAAAAGCCAACATTCCACCAAGATTGACAATATCATCGCCAGCTATCCCATCAATCAAATCGCCTATCATATTTTTATCGATAATATAAACTCCCGACTTGCATGGTCGCAGCAAACCGCCTTCCGCTGCGACATATTCTATGTTTTTAAGATTCACGCCATTCTTACGCAAATCATTCATTATCGCATCACGGCGAAACGGCAACTGTTCTATATTGCTCTCAAACAGGATAAAATCCTCGTTTAAATGATTTATCTCCGACTGATAAACGATTTTTTCATCTTCACTTACGGCGATTTTTGTTGAATATAATTCAGGACAAACGGATAAAATTATTGTTGGCATATTAGTTTTTTTTAACAACTAATAAACACAATAAGAAACGATTTTGTTCTAAAAAAAAAAGACTAAAGCTGTGATGCCTTAGTCTTTTGTCTTTATTTTTGCCTTTTGTCATCAATCGACGTTATCGTGAAGGAACGAATTATTTTCGCTTATTCCTTTTCCTTTATTGAAGGAGTAATTTGACAATTCTTGGTCCTGACTGTCTTGAGACATATTCAAGCCTTTTCTCATATAAGCAGGCTGGTTTTCATATTTTTCTATGTTAGACATAGATCTATAATTCATTGTAAGAGATGACAAACGTTCACGACGAAGTTTTTCCTGCTGGCTCAAATCATCTTTCTGAACTGTCTTGACATCGTGTTTTACGACTGTCTGTGTTTCCGAGCTATCTCTTGCAAAAGATTTTATATCAAACACTTCGTCATCGTCATCCTTAGAGAAAGGATTGTTGTGAGAATATTTTTTTACAGTAGGAGTGCTTGGTGACGCATCTCTATCAGATGTATTATTTTGTGTAAAATTTTGATTATTGTTAGTATTGCGTTCCAACAAATCATCATCATTTTTTTCATCGAGAGTATGAACAATAATTTTCTTATCCTCTTCAGTTTCTTGTTCTATAGGCTTAGGGTCTTCTTTCTTTTTAATGATGACCTGTATCTCTTGTTCTTTTTTAACTTCTGGCGTTACAACTGGCTCTTGTTTTGGTTCTTCAGTACAATTTTTGGTTTCTGATGCATCTTTATATGCTTCATGAATTTTCTTTGTACGAGTATCGCTTTCATATTCATCCAGTTCGTCATAGTCAAAACCTGTTGCGATAAGAGTTACATTAAGTCCATTGCCGAGAGACTCATCGTTGCCGTTACCCCAGATTACTTCAGAGCAGTTACCTGTAGAATCTTGTACATATTCAACTATTTGAGTTACCTCATCGAGTGACACCTCTTCTGCGCCTGATGTAATATATACGAGGATATTTTTTGCGCCTCTGATGTCGGAGTCGTCGAGAAGAGGAGAATCGACGGCCATTCTCACGGCTTCTTCAGCTCTATTTTCGCCTTCTGAATATCCGGAGCCCATAATAGCCTTACCGCTATTACGCATGACAGTATTAACATCTTGGAAATCAACGTTGACATAGCCTGTCACGGTGATAATTTCCGCAATACCTTTAGCGGCAGTCTTGAGCACGTCGTCAGCCTTTTTAAAAGCCTGAGTCAGTTTCATGTTACCATGTTCTTGACGGAGTTTATCATTACTTACGACGAGTAGAGAGTCAACATGTTTACGCAATTCTGCTATACCTTCGACAGCCTGTTGATGACGGCGTTTGCCTTCGAAAGAGAAAGGCAGTGTGACTATACCTACGGTAAGGATATCGAGTTCGCGAGCTATTGAAGCCACTATTGGAGCTGCACCTGTTCCTGTTCCGCCGCCCATACCAGCGGTAATGAAAAGCATTTTAGTGTCTTTAGAAAGGATTTCACGCAATTCCTCTACTGTTTCTAATGCAGCTTTACGACCTTCAGATGGGATATTACCTGCACCGAGGTGTCTTTTGCCAAGATGCACCTTAGTTGCCACTGGGCTCTTTTCAAGAGCTTGATGGTCAGTATTACAAAGTATAAAATCGACGCCTTGGATTCCTTCTGTAAACATGTGAGTAACAGCATTGCTACCGCCGCCGCCAACGCCTAACACCTTGATGAAGTTAGGCATTTCTTCCATAGGATCGAATTTAATCAAATCTGTCATGTCTTAATTCCTATATTTTTTTGTTTTATTTATCTAAATTCTCTTGTTTGAAGAAATCTGTAAATCCAGTGATAATTCCTCTGATAGAAAATCCTTCAGACTTTGGTTTTTCCGTTTTGTTATTTTTTGTTTCTTTTTCTTCAGCTTCTTCATCGTCGCTGACATTTCTTTTAGTGCCAGTGTTTTTATTTTCTTCTGTCACCACACCTCTTGAGACGTCGCTTTCATATTTTGCGAAGCCTTCTATCACGAGGCCGATACCTGTTGAATACATTGGGCTTGACAGATCGTCAGTTGATTTTGCGAGGCTTTCGTTAGGATTGCCGAGGCGTACTTCCATACCTGTTTTAAACTCAGCGAGTTGTGCGATATGTTTCATCATTGAGCCACCGCCTGTGAGAACGATTCCTGCAATAAGTTTATGGTCGGAATTGACTTTTTGTATTTCAAAGTTAACCAAATCGAAAATCTCTTCGAGGCGTGACTGTATGATATAAGCCAAGTTTTTAAATGATATTTCCTTAGCTTCACGTCCGCGCATTCCTGGTATTGAAACCACTTCGTCTTCACTGTTTTCGCTTGCCACTGCAGAACCGAACTTAACCTTGATTTCTTCGGCATGTTTTTTAAGTATGGAGCAGCCCTGGCGAATATCCTCTGTAATGATATTACCGCCGAAAGGAATGACAGCTGTATGATAAATGATTGAATCATAGAACACGGCGATGTCTGTTGTACCGCCACCAATATCAACTATAGCGACACCGGCTTCTTTTTCTTCTTCATCAAGCACTGCTGCAGCTGATGCTATAGGTTCGAGGAACATATTGTTCATTTCCAAGCCAGCGTGTTCAATACATGTAATGATATTTCTAACGGCAGCAGACTGTCCGATAATGATATGGAAGTTAGCTTCTATTTTATTTCCGAGCATGCCTTTAGGGCGATGGTTTCCGATAGGTTCGCCATCGATAAAATATTCTTGAGGGATGACATTTACAATCTCTTCACCTGGTGATGTTCCGATTTTGTACATATCGTCTCTCAGCTTGTTGAGTTCGGCATCTGATATTTCCACATCAGCGTTTTCACGAATCAACATGCCACGATGTTGAAGGCTCTTAATATGATGACCTGCTATACCGACGTTGACGCTCTTAATATCAATTTTAGATTGTTCTGATGCCTCTGCCACTGCACGTTTAATAGCTCCAACGGTCTCTTCGATATTGATAACCATACCTCTCTTGACACCCGTTGAATCTGTTTTTCCGTAACCAAGAATCTCTATCTTTCCATTAGGCTTTTTCTCACCTACAATACATGCAATTTTTGTTGTTCCAATATCGAGACCAACAATATATACAGGTTCACTCATATTCTTTTATTTTTTGGTACAAACTACTTGATTTCTATAATTTAAATTTATTTCCTTATACTTATCCAATTCAGGATTTCCTTGCATTTTATCAAAAAAATCCTGCATTTTAGCTAACTTTTCTTTAATATTATTAACATCGCCAAAGATAACAATAATATTTGTGTTATTCAAAGAAAAAATATAATTTTTCTTTTTGTTTTTATAAATTTGCTTGACACAACATCTTGAATAATCGTCAGCTAGAACTTCTTTCATAAGAAGAAACATTTCAGGCAAATCCGTCTTTTCATATATTTCATCATTGACGTTTCCATACATGTCGGAAGGGAAGCTGAGATCGCCGTTACCGACTATAAGACGCATCACATAATCGTTGTTTGTCGGGAACACATTTCCTTCAGAATCAAGATAAACCGACTTGCCTTTATTGTTATAGACGCGCATTATAGGGTTACATTCCGTTATTTCGATGTCAAGTACAGATTTCAGATTTATTTCTGCATCGACGTTCATTGTCCAGGGATTAGCTTTCAACCTATTGACGACAGAATCGACAGGAATCATATATATTTGATTATTATTGACGGTATCGCATATTTTCAATATCATTTCACGAGTCTCATCATAATCCACGAAGCCGTCTTCTCCATTTCTGGCTATTGTAAGATTTATATTTTCAAGATTTTCATGAAAATAATCATAGGCAAGATAAACCGACAGTCCCACGAAGGCTGTCAGTGTAAATACCAACAACAATATACTCAACACTTTCCTCATCATTTCAATAATGTTTCTATTTGTGGCACGAATCTGTCAATATCGCCAGCACCCATTGTCACTATGAGTTCTGGATTCAGTTCTTTTATTGTATCGAGGAGTTCTTCTTTGCTGCATAATTGTTTTTGTTCACAGCTTATTTTCTGGAGCAGAACAGAAGATGTTATTCCATCAATTGGTTTTTCGCGAGCCGGATAAATCTCCATCAAGAGCAATCTGTCGGCGAGTGATAAAGCCTCCGCAAATTCATTCATAAAATCTCGTGTTCTCGAGAAAAGATGCGGCTGAAAAACAAGTGTAAGTTTCTTATTTGGAAAAATATCACGTACTGCTTTAAGCGAAGCCTTTATTTCTTCAGGATGATGTGCGTAATCATCTATATAACAAACTCTTTCGTTTTTAAGTCTTATATCGAAACGACGCTGCACCCCTTGAAACGCTGCCAAGCCTTCTCTCAAAGTCTGAATGCCGACCTGAAGCTGCAAACATGTTATTATTGCCGACAACGCATTCATGACATTATGCTTTCCAAACAGCTGCATCTCAAACTCACCGAATCCCAGCCCTTCTTTTGTCACGACAGAAAACTTTGTCATTCCGTTTTCTATTCTCACGTCCTGCGCCATCACATCAGCGTCTTCAAATCCGTATGTCAGATGCTTCCTATCTGTCACCAGCGGCAGGTCCTTATTATAAACCACCACGCCATCCGGCATTGTTTTATCAACAAACTGGCTGAAGCTTTCAAACACCTGTTCCTTATCTCCGTAAATGTCGAGATGGTCAGCGTCTATTGATGTCACAATGCTTATATAAGGGTTAAGCTGCAAGAAAGAGCGGTCGAATTCATCGGCTTCCATAACGACTATTTCGTCGTTCTCGTCGCCTATTATCACATTGCTATTGATATTCTTAGCTATTCCTCCGACGAATGCCGACATTTTCTTACCGGCATAATTAAGGATATGTGTTATCATAGCCGTCACCGTTGTCTTGCCATGGCTTCCCGACACAGCGACGCTTCTGCATTGACGTGATATTTCGCCAAGCACTTCCGCACGTTTTATTATCCTGACATTTTTTTCTCTAAGATAATTGAGTTCCAACGAATCGTTTGGTATTGCTGGCGTAAGCACAACGAAATCAACGTTATCTGGAATCAATTCAGGATTATCTTCATAATGAATAAGCATGCCTTCTTCCTCAAGTTTTCTTGTCAATGGCGACGGCGTTTTATCATAACCTGTCACAGTACATCCTTTCTGATAGAAATAACGAGCCAGTGCGCTCATTCCGATGCCACCTATTCCAAGGAAATATATATTTTGCTTGACAATCTTATTCATCTTTTATTTGATTTATTTCTTATTTATTATCATTTCTATTTGATCTACAATATCTTCTGCCGCATTAGGCTTAGCGAATCTAGCGATATTGTCTCTCATTTCATTTTGCAGCGTCTCATTTTGCAACAAATTAAACACTACTGGCAAAAGCTCTTTTTCTGTCTTAGAGTTCGTTACCATCAAAGCCGCTTTTTCATTGACAAGGCTCATCGCATTTTTTGTCTGATGATCTTCAGCAGCTGTAGGCAACGGGACGAAAACTACAGCTTTACGGAGCAATGACAATTCTGAAATTGACATGGCGCCGGCTCGAGAGATAACGACATCTGCCGCCGAATAAGCCATATCCATTCTGTCGATAAAGACAGTACATTTGATTCTGTCTTGAAGTCCGTTTCTCTTCACTTCTTCGAGAGCTTTTTCGTAATAATGGACGCCAGTCTGCCATATCATTTGGTAATCATTATCTTTAAAAGCATCTATCATTGCCGAGATGCCTTTATTAATACCGAGAGCGCCCTGACTTCCTCCGACGAGCAGTATAGTCTTCTTTGAAGCGTCGAGGCCAAAGAATCTCAGGCATTCGTCTTTCTTGTCATCAAGCGATTTTATATTGTTTCTTAGAGGGTTACCGGTAAGAACGACCTTATCTTTCGGGAACCACTTCTCCATATTTTCGTAAGCCACACAAATCTTAGACGCTTTTTTCGCGACCAATTTATTTGTCACGCCTGGAAAAGAGTTCTGTTCTTGAATGACGATAGGGATGCCAAGAGAAGAAGCGGTCTTCATTGTCGGGCCGCTTGCGAAGCCACCTACGCCAATCACCACGTCAGGCCTGAAGCGTCTGATGATTTTTCTTGCCTTTATCATGCTGCTCATGAGTTTAAAAGGGAAGCTCAGGTTATCGAGCGACAATTCTCTTTTAAAGCCACTAATCCATAGACCTTCAATAGGATAACCTGCCTTAGGCACTCTATCCATTTCCATTCTGTTCTTGGCACCTATAAACAAGATGTCAGCTTGAGGGAAACGTTTTTTCAAGCAGTCGGCTATTGCTATGGCAGGAAAGATATGACCTCCAGTGCCACCGCCACTAATTATTATTTTGGGTTGTTTCGAGTTCATCTCTTTTTTCTTCATTATTGATGTCTTTAGATATGCTTAATATTATTCCTATCGCGAAGCCTGTCAGCATTATAGAGCTGCCTCCCATGCTTATCATTGGCAGCGGTTGACCTGTCACAGGCAGCAGTCCTACCGCCACGCCCATATTCACCATCGCCTGCATCACGATCATGAAGGCGAGTCCAAATGCCAAGAAACCTCCGAACGACTGCGGTCGCACAGCCATTATAGCCACAGCCCGGAAAAGCAGAATCATATATAACATTAGAACAACAATGCCTCCTACCAATCCGTATTCTTCAAGAATTATCGCATAGACGAAATCCGAATATGGGTGTGGCAAGAAATTACGTTGTGTACTTCTTCCCGGTCCTTTTCCCAATATTCCGCCGGTAGCGACAGCTATTTTAGACTGTATAATTTGAAAATCCTCCTCGTTTTCCTGTCTGGCAAGTTCTGCCGCATCTTTCACTTCATCTTTCTTGAACGACTCCACATAACTCACAACACGCTGCACCCACACACCAGTACGTCCCTTGTCTTCAGCGAAATTCATAACAATCAATACGTATATCGTCACTGCGACAAAAACTATCGCGAAGAATATCATGAGATATTTCATATTTATTCTGCCAACAAAAAGGAGAACCATACAACTTGCAAACAAGATTCCTGCTGTCGAGAAGTTTTCAGGAAATATCAGAGCCACAACAACCAACACTGGTAACATCAACGGAATGAAAGCTGTCTTAAAATCTTTGATATTATCCTGTCTCAGTGTCAGTTCCCTTGCAAGATAACCGATGAGAGCCACCTTGGCAAAGTCGCTCGACTGAAATGATATCAAACCGAATATCTTAATAGTACGCTGCGCTTCATTGAGATCAGTACCACCTATCAACGTATAAATCAACAATGGTATTGACAGAAAGAAAAACAGCCAGAGCAAACGTGAATAATAAGTATATTTAAAGAGATGAGCCACATAGACAGCACCTAAACCGACTAATAACCTTACAGCATGTAACAACAAAGTATAAGTGTTATTGCCATTATATTTAACATTGGCGTATGTTCCTGTCGCACTATACACCGCCAACAACGATGACAATACAAGCAACATGACCACCATCCATATCACTTTATCTCCTTGAAATATCTTATTAGACAACTTCATTATGTTTTATTTTAAAGAGCTGACACATTGTTTGAAGAAATCGCCTCTTTCAGCGTATGACGAGAAGTCACCTTTTACAGGTGTTGCAGGAGAGAACAACACGTTGTCGCCCTTTTCAGCCATTTCGTATGATAATTTTACAGCTTCCTTAACAGATTGGCAGTCAACGATGTTATTATTCACAATATCACCGAATACATCATGTATTCTTTTGGTGTTATCACCTATACACACTATAGCTTTAACATATTTTTTCACTTGAGGGATAAGGTCATCGCAATCGAAATTGTCGGCGTATGTTATCCATATCACTGAATCGTGTATGTTGTCGAATGAAAACCAAGCAGCTTCATTGGAACAAGCTCCAGAATCGTCATAGAAAGTGATGTTTTCTATTGTCTCCACAAATTCGTATCTGTATTTTATATTCTCAAAGTCACAAAATGCCTGTTTTATGCTTTCTTTTCTTATCTGACTCATTTTTGAAGAGATAGTCGCCGCTGTTGTCATCGACGATGTTCTTCTTCCCTGTCTTGCCAATTGTTCTAATGTCATAATATATGAATGTTTATATGTTAATAATTATCTGATTTTCAATGTTAATATTGCGAATGCTGCGAGTATGATACTTACAATCCAAAAACGGAATGTTATCTTTGATTCATGATAGAGATGAGGCGAGCCTTTAAACACCACCTTACATCCTGGGTCGTTTTTCTCCACCAAAGCGAGCGACGTTCTGTAATGGTCGTGAACCGGCGTTCTCTTCCAAAGACGCTGACGGACACCTTTTCTCTTTCCCATTTTGTAATAAGACTTTTGCAAAATGACAGAAAGGCTTTCCCAAAGAAAGACTCCGCATATCACAGGAAGCAACAATTCTTTATGGATAATAACAGCCGACACAGCGATAATTCCGCCTATTGTAAGGCTGCCTGTATCGCCCATGAACACCTGCGCTGGATATGAATTATACCACAAGAAGCCTATCAACGCTCCAACAAATGCACACAAGAAAACAACGACCTCTTCGCTTCCTGGTATAAACATAATATTAAGATAATCAGCCAAAACAACGTGACTTGACACATACGCCAGCACTGCCAAGGCGACGCCCATTATTGCCGAGTTGCCAGCCGCCATTCCGTCCATTCCATCGTTGAGATTTGAGCCATTCGACACCGCTGTGACAGCAAGAATTGTTATCACCACGAAGAAAATCCAGCCAGCCCAATATTTGTAAGGCTCGCCAATAAAATTAAATAAATCGGAATAATTCAAGTTGTTATCCTTGACGAAAGGAATCGTTGTACGAGTCGATTTAACATCTGGAGTTTTTATAACGACTTCTTTATTATCTTCGATTTTAATATCAACCTTTTCATTCATAACAACTTCTGGACTAAAACGCAATGTCAAGCCAACGATGAGACCGAGAAGCACTTGCGCAAACACTTTATACCATCCGTTAAGTCCTTCCTTGTTTTTTTTGAATGTTTTGATATAATCATCTGCAAAACCCACAGCACCGAGCAGCACCGTTGTAACAAGCATCAATATCATATATACATTCTTGATTTTTCCTATCAAAAGACAAGGAATCAATATTGAAGTAATGATGATTATTCCGCCCATTGTAGGCACGCCTTTTTTCTGAGTATTAAATGGGTCGATAGACTCATCTCTCTGCGTCTCAGATATTTGACGTTTCTTTAATAATTTTATGAAAAACTCGCCGAATTTTATAGAAATCAACAATGATGCAATTATTGCGAATATTGCACGAAATGTGACGTATGTAAACATTCCTGCTCCAGGAAAGTCACAGCATTTATCAAGATATTCGAACAAATAGTATAACATAGTTCTAATTATTTTTCATTCAACGCTTTAGATAATTCTTCCACGTCATCAAAATGATGGCGTACGCCTTTTATTTCCTGGTAGTTTTCATGGCCTTTGCCTGCCACCAAGATAATATCGCCTTTCTTTGCCAATGCAGCTGCTGTTCTGATAGCCTCTCTCCTGTCTGATATGCACAGCACCTTATTATAATACTCACCGCCGACACCTTCACGCATCTGTCTGATGATTTCTTCTGGCTCTTCAAAACGAGGATTATCGCTGGTGATAATAAGTCTGTCGCTTCTCATCACTGCGGCGGCTGCCATCTCTGGTCTTTTCGCCGCGTCTCTGTTGCCGCCAGCGCCAGCCACTGTTATAAGTGTCTCATTATGAGTCCTTATCTCATTTATGGTATCAAGTACATTTTTCAATGCATCAGGAGTATGAGCATAATCAACAATTCCAACAACACCTGAGTCGGAATGCACCATCTGAAAACGGCCAGGAGCGCTTTGCAACTTGCTTATTTCCTTTAACAAATCATCATCGCTCATACCAAGCAAGGAGGCAGCTCCATAAATAGCTAGCAAATTACTTACATTAAACTTGCCAACCAAAAAAGTAGAAATGTTATTTCTATTGATTTTCAACTCCATACCATCGAAATAACTTTCCATAACCACACCTTTGAAATCAGCATCGGTTCTCAAAGAATAAGTCTTTTTCGTTGCCTTTGTATTTTGCAGCATAACCATTCCGTTTCTATCGTCGAGGTTTGTCAGAGCAAAGGCTGAGGATGTAAGATTATCAAAGAATTTCTTTTTCGCATCACGATATGCAGCCACTGTCTTGTGATAATCAAGATGATCGTGAGTCAGGTTTGTAAATATTCCTCCAACGAAATGAAGTCCTGCAATTCTGTCTTGATCTATAGCATGAGAACTGACTTCCATGAATGCGTATTCGCAGCCTGCCTCAACCATACGACTCAGCATCTCATTGATTTGCAACTGATCGCCAGTAGTATGAGTAGAAGGAACAACAATATTATTGATTCTGTTTTCTATCGTCGAAAGCAATCCGCAAGGATAGCCAGCATTGAAAAACAAACGATACAACAAAGTGGCTATTGTCGTTTTTCCGTTTGTGCCGGTAACGCCGACAAGACGAAGCTTCTCTGATGGTCTGTCATAAAATTCAGACGCTGCATATCCTAAAGCGACAGCACTATCCTCTACAACGTAATATGTCACATCATCGACAATAGCTTCTGGAAGTCGCTCGCATACAACAACTTTACTTCCCTGCTCAATAGCCTTGCCTATAAAGTCATGGCCATCGACCTGAGTTCCTCTCAATGCGAAAAACGCAATTCCGTCAGAACATTTGCGCGAATCAAAAGTAAGTCCTGCAACGATTTTACCATCATTGCCAACCACTTCAATAACATTACTTTGCCTTAATATATCGTTTATCTTTTTCATTTTGCCTTTAATTCTAAATTGATGATACGACCTTTTTCTAATTGCGTTCCCGCTTTCACAGACTGCGTCTTAACTCTTCCGTAGCCAGTGAAAGTAACTTTCCAACCCATTGATTCCAAAAGAAATACTGCATCCGTAGCATTCATTCCTTTCACGTCTGGAACACAATTCTCATCCAAAACAACAGGATTTACTGATATTTCTTCTTCCGCCACGTCAACTTTAACCCATATATCATTTTCCACGTTGTCATTGAAAGAAATATTTTCATTATTGCAATAATCAAGGAAATCGTTGAAATAAACCATAGAAGGAGTGTTAAACGACTGACAGTCTGACTCATACACACCTTCTTCATCTACTATTCCCAAACTTGTCGCATATATTTTTTCCGCCACTTCCTTAAACACAGGACCAGAAACAGAGCTACCGTAATATTTTCCTCCACGAGGGTTGCTGATGATTACGATACATGAATATTTTGGCTCTTCAGCAGGGAAATAACCCACGAAACTCGCTGTATAATTCTTTCTATTATAACCAGACGAACCCTGTGATATTCTTGCTGTTCCTGTCTTTCCTGCTACCGAGAACGGCAATTTGCTAAGATTCTTTGCAGTTCCGTTAACCACAACGCCTCTCAACAATTCCTGCAATGTCTCTATTGTCTTTGCCGATGCTATCGATTCATTTATAACTATAGTATCAAACACCTGTTTCACTTCATTGCCATGACGAATTTCCTTAACGAATTGAGGCTTAACCATCACGCCGTCATTGGCAATAGCGTTATAAAAAGTAAGTATATGTATCGGAGCTAGCGTTGACTCATAACCGAAAGACATCCAAGGCATACTCAGCTTCGACCATGTTTTATCAGAAGGATTTTTGATATATGGCTTGCCCTCACCTTTTATATCAAGGTTCAAAGGCTCATTTATCTTTGTTTTATAAATAAGCTCAATGAACTTAGCCTGATTGTTTTTAAACTCGTCCTCAACGAGCGTAGCAAATGCTATGTTTGACGATTGCTCAAACGCATTACGTATCGTTGTGTATCCTTTTTCGTCTGTAACACGGTGAGAATCATGGATAGTTCTGTTATAGAACACCTTATGATCTGTTGTGCCGAGATATATCTTATCATCAACGCTCATCCTTGGATTATTCTCAAGAAGTGTGAGCATTGTTATCGCCTTAAAAGTAGAACCAGGCTCCACATTATGACTCAAGGCGAAGTTATACATCTCTTCATATTTGGATGTTTTCTCATTATAACTCAACGATGCCATCGCTTCAATATAACCCGACTTAACATCCATGAGTATCACGCAGCCCTGCAATGCATCATTCTCGATAAGACATCTTTTAAGCGCATTCTCAGCAACATCTTGAATCTCAATATTTATTGACGTGTAAATATCATCGCCATTCACAGGATCAACATTTTCAGGAGACTGCATCGGCATCCAATAATTGTTATTTATCAATCTCACAAGCTGTCTTCCATCCTTACCTTTAAGACTCTCATTATAAGCGCCTTCCAGACCGACCATGATATTTTCACTTTCTCTAACGTAACCTATCGTTCTCGCTGCGAGTTCACCGTACGGAAGCTCTCTAACATAGTTTCTCTCAGCAATAAAACCACCTTTGTTCTTGCCTTCCCTGAAAATAGGAAACTTGCTCATCCTCTTATACTCACCCATCGAAACCTTAGTCGCTATTTTAACATAACGTTTATGTTCGGAACGAGCTTTCTTTAATGATGAAATATATTGAGACTTAGACTTAATTTTCAACATACGGCTGAGGCTGTCAGAGAGATTAGCTATCTCACTGTCAAACAACTCCTGCTTCACAGATAGAGGGTCGAAATAAATATTATATCTCGGCACCGATGTTGCCAAAATACTTCCGTTATTAGAAAACACATTACCCCTATGCGCCTTCTCGTCTCTTATCTTAAGCTCTCTTTTATTCGCTCTTTCAAGCAGCTCCTCTCCATCTCTAATCTGAATGACAAGAACCTTAACAACCACAGCGACAGCGAATAGCAGCATTATCGTATAAAGCAGATACACCCTCCACAACACATCATTCTTAGGATCAATCATCACGACCTCCTTTCTTTTCCACCACTATCCTCTTCAATGGCTCTACCGATTCTTTTATACCTTTATCTTTCAGCATTCTAGCCATGTTAGATTGTTTAGTAACACTTGTTATTTCTGATTTAAGATAGACATATTCCACATGAAGGTTTTCCGTCTGCGCCTTAAGCCTCGATATTTCCCTATTCACATCCTCTGCCACATAAATATTAGTGATATAAAGCATAGAAAGAGCAACGACATAAATGACAAAAGGGAAGTTTTTGACAAAAACATCTTTCGTCAAAATACTGCCACCCATAATATCAGAGATGGCTTTATTAGCCTTACCTCTTTGCTTTTTTCCCTTTTCTGGTTTTGGATCTTCTATTTCAACGGTTTCCTCTTCTTGGGCATCAGGTTCTTCTATCATTTTTTCAAGCTTACTCATTTAGCTCTCCTTTCTGCCACACGAAGCTTAGCGCTTCTAGCTCTGCTATTCACCTGAATCTCCTCATCAGAAGGGACAATAGGTTTGCTTGTTATCAATTTATAAGGTGTAAGCTGATTGCCAAAAAAGTCCTTTTCGAGATTACCGTCAGCATTGCCAGTCTTCATGAAGTTCTTGACTAGTCTATCCTCAAGAGAATGATAAGAAAGCACGACAAGTCGTCCTCCCGGATTCAAGACATCAGCACATTGTGTCAGGAACATTTCAAGGACCTTCATTTCTTCGTTCACCTCAATTCTAAGAGCCTGGAAAATCTGTGCGAGCACCTTATTTTCAGAGCCTTTAGGAAGGAAACGAGCAACGACTTCCTTCAGCTCGTCAGTCGTTTCGATAGGCTGCACCTCACGTGCCATAGAGATAGTCTCAGCTATAGCCCTTGCATTTCTCAGCTCGCCGTAGCGAGAAAGCACCGACGCAAGAGACGCCACGTCGTAAGTATTGACGACACTGGCAGCGTCAACGGCGCCATTCTGATTCATTCTCATATCGAGGCGGCCGTTGTAACGAATCGAGAAGCCTTTTTCCGGAGTGTCGAACTGATAAGAAGAAACACCCAAGTCGGCGATTATTCCATCAACCTTGCCTCCGCAATAAAGCTGCACGAAGTTTTTCATATAACGGAAATTCTGCTGGATAAAAGTGAAGCGACTATCATCAATCACATTTTTCGCAGCATCTTCATCTTGATCAAAAGCAAAGAGACGACCATTCTCATTGAGATACTTCATAATATGACGAGAGTGACCACCGCCGCCAAAAGTAACATCAACATAAGTTCCATCTGGTTTTATATTCAAAGCGTCAACGCTCTCATTTAACATTACAGGAATATGATACATCTCTTTAAATATTTAAGTTAACCAATAAAATCGCAATCACCCAACTTTGCAGTAAGCATCTCTGCAAATTCTTTTTCTGAAATCTTAGAATCTTCAATTTCCTTCATGGTCTTATCCCAGATCTGCATTCTGTCGATCAAGGAAGTCATGACGACCTCTTTCACGAGACACGTCTTTTCCATAAGGTCCTTTGGTATCTGAAGACGTCCGTTAGCGTCAACCTTAACCATACGAGCGCCAGCGTTAAAACGACGAATCAACATCACATTCTCAGCTTTAAAAGGATTCAACTTGCCAAGTTTCTCCTGCATCGCACGCCAATCGCTCATTCCAAAAAGCTCAAGACAGTCGCCAAAAAGACTTGGACGAAGAACAAATCCCTCTTCAAGCGCAACTCCAAGCTGTTCCTTAAAGCTGCTTGGAAGAAGAAGTCTTCCCTTACTGTCTAATTTACAATAATATTCGCCAATTGGATAATTCATTTCTGATTCAATTTTTCAAGTTGTAAAATTAGTGCATTTTTTCCCACTTTCAACCACTTTTTGCTAAAAATTTTCACTTTTTTCAAAAAAAGTTATCAACAACATTCCAACACCCAATAAAAACAAGCAATAACAAAAAACCAAAGCTATTGACCATTGACCATTGACAATTGAACCTTTCACTCCATCACCTCAAAATATTTTTCCAACCATACCAATATTTCATTATATTTGCAGAGAAAACGAGTTTTTTTTCTAAAATTATTTCAAAATGAGTGATAAAGAAGCTTTACAGATAGATATTGAGAAAATTATTGGTGAGAAAGCTCCGAAATTCGCTAATAAAATTCCGCGTTTCGTTTTTAAATTTTTCAAGAAGATTCTCCATCAGGACGACATCAACGGACTGTTACTCAGAGCCAACGGAATGTCAGGCCTGCCTTTCGTAGCCGAGACGATGAAAGAGTTCAACACAGGAGTCAATGCTGTAGGTCTAGACCACGTCAAGAAAGAAGGACGTTTCATCGTTGCTGCCAACCACCCTATCGGCGGACTTGACGGCATAGCGCTCATCGACACAGTGGGCAAGATTCGTCCCGACGTAATAACACCCGTCAACGATTTTTTACTCTTCGTACCTAACTTACGTCCTCTTTTCATCCCTGTAAACAAATTAGGCAGCAATGCCGACAACATCAAGATTTTCAACGAGACATTCGCCGGCGATAGAACTATTTGCTACTACCCTTTCGGCTTATGTTCAAGAAAACAAAACGGAAAAATCATCGACTTGGAATGGAAGAAAACCTTCATCACCAAAGCGAGGACATATCAACGCGACATCATACCTGCTCATATCTCAGGAAGAAACAGCAATTTCTTTTACAACCTTTCCAACATACGTAAAAAATTAGGCATCAAAGCCAATATAGAAATGGCGTTCCTGGTAAATGAATTTTACAAGCAGAAAAACAAGACTTTAACAATAACATTCGGAAAGCCAATACCTTGGCAGACTTTCGACAACAGATACACAGACAGCGAATGGGCGATGAAGCTTAGAAACTTCTCATACAATCTCCCAGGAGACTGCGAACAGACTTTCGACCCTGAAAAAAATTATACAATATAAAATATTATGGAAAAAATTATCGAAGCCGTCCCAACAGAAGACATCGTCAAAGAACTGACCCCCGAACGTTTTGTCAGAAAAACAAACTACGGCAACAACGACATATACGTCATCAACGCACATAACGCGCCTAATACCATGCGCGAAATCGGACGTCTGCGCGAATGGGCATTCCGCGAATCGGGAGGCGGAACAGGAAAAAGCATCGACATCGACGAATTCGACACAAGAGACGAAGCTTATTTCGAACAGCTGATAGTATGGGACCCAGTAGAGAAAGAAATTCTCGGAGGCTACCGTTTCATCTTATGCGACAAATTACCTATAAAAAATAACGGCCAGGTAGATACCCCAACATCTGAACTGTTCTATTACTCAGACAACTTCATCAAGGATTATCTCCCTTACACAATAGAATTAGGCAGATCATTCGTACAGCCAAAATATCAATCGACAGGCAACGTAAGAAAGAGCATATTCACATTAGACAACCTTTGGGACGGACTCGGAGCTTTGCTGACATACTATCCTTCAGCAAAATATTTCTTCGGAAAAGTAACGATGTACTCTCAGTTCGACGAAGCGCTCCGCGACATGATTCTCTTCTTCATGAAGAAATTCTTCCCAGATAACGACAAGCTCATCTTCCCTTACCCAGATAAAGCCATCAAAATCAAGGCAAGAAAAGCCATCATGAAATTGAGACTCGACGGAAACAACTACCAGAACAGCTACCGCACCTTGAGTAAATACGTGAGAGAACATGGCTCAACGATTCCTCCTTTATTCAACGCCTACATGAGCCTTTCCGCAACAATGAAGATGTTCGGAACAGCACTCAACGAACCTTTTGGCAATGTGGAAGAAACAGCTATCTTGATAACTATTGAAGATATTTATCCAGAAAAGATAGAACGACACCTCATTTACAACAAAAACGAAAAACTCGAGATTTGATATGAACATAAAATCCGCAACTTTCCTTCAAAGCAACACCAAGATAGACAAACTTCCGGCAGCCAACAAACCGGAATACGCTTTCATCGGACGATCCAACGTCGGCAAATCGTCATTAATCAATATGCTGACCAACAGGAAACAGCTTGCGAAGACATCATCAACGCCAGGAAAGACAATCACCATAAACCATTTCCTCATCAATGAGAACTGGTATCTCGTTGACTTGCCAGGCTACGGATTTGCACAACGTTCTAAGAAAGACCGTGAATCATGGAAGAAAATGCTCGACGATTATATCACAAAAAGAAAAAACCTCGTCTGCATGTTCGTCTTGGTTGACAGCCGCATCGAACCACAAAAAATAGATCTGGAATTCATCAACCATCTCGGTGAATTACAGATGCCTTTCTATATAATTTTCACGAAAGTTGATAAGATCAAAGAACTAGAACTACAACGCAACCTTCAAGCATACAAAGAAAAACTCTCAGAACAATGGGAGGAAATTCCAAACATTTTCATCACTTCATCAGAAAAAGAAGTAGGGAAAGACGACGTCTTGAACCTAATCGACGGACTTAACGAACAACTGAAAGGAAGCTTTTGATTAGGGATTCAGGAGTTCAGGGTTAAGGATTTCAGGTTTTAGAAATACGTATATACAAAAAGAGATTGACAAATTTTGCCAATCTCTTTTTTATCCCTGAACTCCCAAAATCACTCTTCCTCAAACTGTCTTACCAATTCCTCCAATGGAATGCCGGCATTTTTCAATGAAGCCTTGACATCTTCAGCCATCGGATTGTCAGGATATTTTTCAAGGAAATAACGGTATGTCGCTTTAGCGTTTGGAACGTCATTGATACTTTCATAAACAAAACCTTTGACGAACAAAGCCATAGGAGCAAGATTATGTTCTGGATATTTCTCCACCAACATATCAGCTATTTCCATTGTCTTTTGATGATTGTCGGCATTTACATTGACAGAAATATCAAGAGCCTTAAAAATCATATCAGGCGATGTTTCCTCTTGTGGATTCTGTTTGGCGTATGCTATATATGCGTCAATCAATTCCAAACCAACTTCCTTATTCACAGAGCCATCAGCTCCAATCATCTGAGGCTGAAGTCTCGCAATCTTTTCAGACGGAGTCTCGTTGCTGCAAGAAGCAAAAAATACTACTACTAATATTGATAATATTGTCAATAACCTTTTCATAACTTAATTTTAATTATTAAAAAACGGACGCATCAATGAGTGTTTATTATAGAAAACATTGATATGTCTCTACATTTTATCTTCTTCTTTTTGCTGGGAAAATCATCTTATAATCCACATAGACATTGCCTTCCGAAATATTACGTAACTTATTTTTAAGCATCATCTTACGCATTGGAGCGACTCTATCGACATAGACTTTTCCTTCAAGATGGTCAAACTCATGCTGGATTACGCGAGCGCATATTCCGTCAAATTCCTCTTCGTGTTCAACGAAGTTCTCGTCCAAATAATTGACAGTGATTTTTGATGGACGTACAACGTCTTCATTCATATCAGGAAGACTGAGACATCCTTCGCGGAACATCCATGTCTCCTCCGAAACCTCTACGATTTCAGGATTGATGAAAACTTTCTTGAATCCTTTTGCTTCTGGATAATTTTCTTGGAAAGGATCAGCGTCGATGACGAAGAGTCGTATCGACTTATTGACTTGAGGAGCTGCGAGACCAACACCTTCGGTGTGATACATAGTCTCGAACATATCAGCGATAAGCTGTTGCAAACCAGGATAATCCTGATCTATCTCTTCTGCTATTTTCTTTAAAACAGGATGGCCGTAAGCCACTACAGGTAATATCATAACTTAAAATTTAAAATCTATTTTTTTTAATTGCTTCCGATTCCATATAAGACTGCAAGATGATGGTAGCGCTGATGGTATCGACGAGCGCCTTGTTCTGACGTTGTTTCTTGCCGAGACCAGCATCGATCATAGTCTGGAACGCCATCTTTGAAGTGAATCTTTCGTCGTGACGTTTGATGTTCATTTCTGGGAGCGCCTTTTTCAACTGACCGATAAAAGGTTCTATGTAACGACTTGATTCAGAAGGATTGTTCTGCATATCTTTTGGTTCTCCGATTACGATAGTCTCAACATTTTCCTTCTTGACATAATCCAAAATGAATGTCAACAAATCTTTTGTTGCAACTGTCGTCAATGAATTCGCGATGATCTGCAAAGGGTCGGTCACTGCAATGCCGCAGCGTTTCCTTCCGTAATCGATTGCCATTATTCTTGCCATTTCTTAATTTTTGTTTGCAAAGATAATAAAAAAGACTACAAGACCACAAGACAACGAGACTACAAGTTTTTTTTAATTAGGAATTAGGAATGAGGAATTAGGAATTGTAGATTATCTAATCGTGACTATAAAACTATTTTGAAAAATAAATTTTCAGTACAAGAAAGTTTTCTTGCTTCTGCTACAAATACATTTTTACCAATACAAAACATGTTTTCAATAAACCAATCTGGCTTAATGCAATACATTTTTTCCAACCCACTTTTCGTTTTACGGTATATATTTATCCCAACATATCTGTCACATTCCGGCATATCATACGAAATAATATACTTATCCGAGCAACAATAAAATCGCAATGCTTTTACAATATTTCCATTTGATTTGTCTATAAACCATGTCTCATTGTGTGTAAATTTTGTAACATCTAAAACATACACATTCAAATCATCCGAAAAGCCCAAACACTTATGTATTATTAAATCAGCGAGATGATCCTCTAACGTATCATTTATAAGTGGTAAAACACCATTATCCAATGGAATATAAATAAAATTATTTTCTTCTTTTATTGATAGCGATGTATCCAAAGCAATATCTATTTGTTGCTCTTTCAACAAATGATATTCATTTTCTGTTATTGTCTGTATATTTATATTTTGAGCGAAACCCAAAGAATGACACAAAGACATTATTAAAATTATTATCACCTTCTTCATTCTTGCATTATTTTATTTTTCAGGAGCACAAATTTCACTCTTTTTATTTTAAAAAACAAATTCCCAACAAATAAATTTTCTGAAAAACTTGTTGACTTGTAGTCTTGTAGTCTTGTTGACTTTTCCTATCTTTGCAGATATATAATTTTATTATGGAAAATTTAAGAAATATCATAGAGAGCGCTTGGGAGAACCGAGCTTTATTGGAAAAAGAAGAAGTTCGTAATGCCATTTGCGATGTCATTGAAAAGCTAGATAAAGGCGAGTTTCGCATTGCAGAAAAAATTGATGGCGAATGGATCATCAACGAATGGCTGAAGAAAGCAGTCTTGATGTATTTCCCTATCAACAAGATGGAAGTCATGGAGAGCGGCGTTTTTGAATACTACGACAAGATGCCTTTGAAAAAAGGATTTGAAGAAGCAGGCGTACGCGTCGTGCCTCCAGCGACAGCGAGATACGGCGCCTTTATTAATAAAGGTGTTATTTTGATGCCATCGTATGTCAACATCGGAGCATACGTCGATAGCGGCACCATGGTTGACACTTGGGCTACGGTAGGGTCATGCGCACAGATAGGAAAGAACGTTCACTTGAGCGGCGGCGTTGGAATCGGAGGCGTGCTTGAGCCATTACAGGCAGCACCAGTCATCATCGAAGACAACTGCTTCATCGGTTCAAGATGCATCGTTGTTGAAGGCGTGAGAATTGAAGAAGAAGCCGTTTTAGGAGCTAACACCGTAATCACATCATCGACAAAAATCATCGACGTCAGCGGAGAAGAAGCTGTTGAATACAAAGGATACGTACCTGCACGTTCCGTCGTGATTCCAGGATCATACACCAAACATTTCCCTGCCGGCGACTATAATGTTGCCTGCGCCTTGATCATCGGAAAGAGAAAAGAATCGACAGACAAGAAGACATCTTTGAATGATGTTTTGAGAGAATACAATCTTTCGGTTTGAAGTGATGAAGTGATGAAGTGATGGAGTAATGCACATTACTACATTACTGCATTACTTCATTACTATATTACTAAACAAAAAAAGAGGCGATTTTCATCGTCTCTTTTTTGAGGGTGGAAGATGGGACTCGAACCCACGACCCACGGAACCACAATCCGGTACTCTAACCAACTGAGCTACATCCACCATCTGATTGCGAGTGCAAAGATACAACTTTTTTCATACAAAAATCAAGTTCGACAATATTTTTTTTTATTTTTGTTTTTCAAAGAAAAATATGATGAATAAAAACAAGATTTTATCACCGAATCAGATTGCAATACAACGTTTCAAGAAAAACGTAACTGGTGTTATATCATTGGTTTTTATATCATTATGCGCACTCATCGCGATATTTGTTTATTTCATAATTCCCGACAAGGCGCCTTATGCCAACACTCAGATTTTGGAGATAAGCACACAAAAACCGGGATTTGAAGTCGATATGTTACTCGTCCCGAAACAAAATTCTTCAGAAAAAAGAGGATTTTTCGCACAAATGATGAACGGTCAGCCTTCCTCCTACCGACAAATCCCCTTCGATTCTATCAATGTTGAAAAAGATAAAACCACCGTTTATATATTCAATCCCGATAAAAACTGCCGGAACAATGCCGAGATTATTTCAAACCAAGAACTGACTTCCGGGAAAACATTCTCAACCGAGCAAGAAGCGACACATTATATAAATAATAACTGCGTCGAGCACCGAAGATTCATACTCGGCACCGACCAGTTCGGCCGCGATTTCTTAAGCAGACTTTTATTAGGAACAAGAATAAGTTTTTCTGTCGGCTTCATCGCTGTTTTTATGAGTATATTAATAGGTATAATCATAGGCAGTCTAGGCGGTTTTTTCCGCGGCCGCGTTGATGATTTAATGGTATGGCTCATCAATGTTGTATGGTCAATTCCTACATTATTGATTGTCATTGCCATAACCTTCGTTCTTGGCAAAGGCGTCGTTCAAGTCTTCATAGCCGTCGGCTTGACGATGTGGGTCGAGGTGGCGCGCGTCACCAGAGGACAGATACTTTCAGTAAGGGAGACGACATTCATAGAAGCCGGCAAAGCATTAGGATTCAGCAATTTAAGAATCATCTCAAGACACATAATTCCCAATATCATAAATCCTATCATCGTAATATCGGCAGCCAACTTCGCATCAGCGATTTTGTTGGAGGCAGGATTGAGTTTCTTAGGCATAGGCGTACAGCCTCCAATGCCATCATGGGGCAGCATGATTAAAGAAAACTACGCATATATTATCCTCAATGATGCATATCTAGCCATATTGCCAGGCATAGCAATCATGCTTTTAGTATTGGCTTTCATGCTCTTCGGCAACGCCTTACGCGACGCCTTAGACGTAAAGAAGTAACTAAAAACCAGCAAGTTAGTTTTAACAAAAAAATATTTATCTATACCATAAAAATATTTTTCTGTATTTGCCAAAAATATACAAATAAATCAAAAAAAAATTGTATTTTTGCAACTCCTAAAAAGATTCTGCGGATGTGGCGTAATTGGTAGCCGCGTCAGACTTAGGATCTGATGCCGAGAGGCGTGGGGGTTCGAGTCCCTTCATCCGCACAAAAAAAAATAATTTAATATCAAATGAATACTACACAAACATTAAAAGGCGAACTTCTCGCCGGTATCCAAGTGACTTTAGTTAAAGCTGATTATGAAGCAGAAGTAACAAAAGCTTTAAAAGATTATCAACATAAAGCAACATTGCCAGGTTTCCGTCAAGGTAAAGTTCCTTTTGGAATGATCAAGAAAATGTACGGCCAAGGCGTTTTAATCGAAAAAATTAACCAAAAAGTTTCTGAAGCTCTCAATAATCACATCGTTGAAAATAAATTAGACGTTATCGGTTACCCTCTTCCAGATATGGAACAAGGCCAACCTAACGACCTCGACACTCAAGAAGAATTGAATTTCTACTTTGAAGCAGCTCTTAAACCAGAAATCAATGTTGTTCTCAAAGACCACAAAATCGAAGACTTCAACATCAAAGCTTCAGCAGAAGAAATCGACAGAACAATAAAGAGCATTCAAGATAACAATAAAGTTGAAGAACAACCAGCAGAACTTAACGAAGAACTCTTCGGTAAGATTTTCCCAGGTCAAGAAGTAAAAGACATTGAAACATTCCGCGCAAAAGTTGCTGTCGAAATGGAAAAACAATACGTTCTCGAAGCAGAAAGAATGTTCTACAACAGAGCAGTTGATCAATTAGTTGAAGAAATCAAATTCAACTTGCCAGACACATTCCTCAAACGCTGGATCGTTGAAAACAGCGAAGGCAAAATCACTGCTGAAGATGTTGAAAACAACTACGACAACTCATACGTCAAGTCTCTCAGATGGCAACTCATCGAAGAAGCTCTCGTAAAACAAAACAACGACCTCATGATTAAAGAAGCTGAAGTACGCGAATTCGTAAGAAATATGTACTTCGGTCACATGGATGTTGAAACATTAGACGAAGAAACTAAAAAACGCCTCGAAGACATCATCGACGCTATCATTAAAGACGACAACCAACGTCAAAATATCAACAACCAATTAGCAGACAAAAAATTAACTGCTTACTTAAAAGAAAACATGACAATCAATGTTGTTGATACTGACTACGACGGTTTCGTACAAGCAGTTCTTCCTCAAGTTGAATTAGCAGGTGAAGCAAAACCTAAAAAAACTAGAGCAAAGAAAGCTGCAAAAGCAGAAGAAACTGAAGAAACAGCAGAATAATATATAGCTTAAAGTATAAGGTTTAAAGCTTAAGGTAGAATAATTATCTTAAGTTTTAAACCTTATTTCTTAAAAACAGCTCTCTAATCTGAAACAAAATATTAATTCGGGAGTTTATAATTAAAAAGAGAACAAAATGAACAACGAATTCTATAAATACGCTACCAAACACTGTGGCATCAACAGTTTAGCATTGGAGAAATATACTTCAACAGTTACTAATTATATATCTCCTACCATCATCGAAGAACGTCAGCTTAATGTCGCTCAAATGGATGTTTTCTCAAGACTTATGATGGACCGCATCATCTTCTTGGGCGATGAAATCAACGACTACGTCGCTAACATCATCCAAGCTCAGCTCCTCTTCTTGGAATCATCAGACCCAAAGAGAGACATTCAGATCTACGTTAACTCTCCTGGTGGCTCAGTATATGCTGGCTTAGGAATTTACGACACAATGCAGTTCATCAGCCCTGACGTCGCTACAATATGCACTGGCATCGCCGCTTCAATGGCAGCAGTCTTGTTGTGCGCAGGCGCTAAAGGAAAACGCTCGGCATTGAAACACTCTCGCATCATGATTCACCAACCAATGGGCGGAATGCAAGGTCAAGCTTCTGACATCGAAATCACAGCTCGCGAGATCTTAAAACTTAAAAAAGAACTCTACGACATAATCGCAACTCACTCAGGACAACCTTTCGACAAAGTATGGGCTGACTCCGACCGCGACTATTGGATGACTTCTCAAGAAGCTAAAGACTATGGCATGATTGACGAAGTGCTTATTAAGAAGGTGTAATGTTGAAAGTGTAAAGTTCAGAGTAGTTTAAAGATAAAAGTAGAAAGTTTGAAAGTTTATTTGTTTATAAATTTTTAAACTTTTTACTTTAAGAATAATAATTCTAATCACAAACTTCAAACTATAAAACTACTCTCAACTCTAAACAATAAACTATTAACTAAAAAACATGGCAAAAAAACAAGAGAACCACTGCTCATTTTGCGGAAAGAGCGATAAAGAAGCTGCGTTGCTTCTCTCAGGAATGTATGGTTTCATCTGCGACGAATGCATCGAAAGAGGTCATATCGTTGTACAGGAAGAATTGAAACATCTTAAAAAAGCCAACACTCCTGACTTTAAATTATTGAAACCTATCGAGATAAAGTCTTTCCTCGATCAATATGTCATCGGACAAGATGAAGCAAAGAAAATTCTTGCTGTTGCTGTTTATAACCATTATAAGAGAATCAACCAAGAAAAAGCTGCCGACGAAGTGGAGATTGAAAAATCTAATATCGTTTTAGTCGGTGAGACTGGTACAGGCAAGACACTCCTCGCCCGCTCCATCGCTAAGATGTTACATGTACCTTTCGCAATAGCCGATGCAACAGTTCTTACAGAAGCTGGTTATGTTGGCGAAGACGTAGAAAACATCTTAGTCAAGTTGTTACAAGCTGCCGATTATGACGTAGCAGCTGCTGAAAAAGGCATCGTTTTCATTGACGAAATAGACAAAATTGCACGTAAGAGCGACAACCCAAGCATCACACGCGACGTTTCAGGTGAAGGCGTACAACAAGCTATGCTCAAGCTCCTCGAAGGAACTATCGTCAACGTTCCTCCACAAGGCGGCCGCAAGCACCCTGAACAAAAGATGATTCAAGTCAACACCAAGAACATATTGTTCATCGCAGGCGGCGCATTCGATGGAATAGACAAGATTATCGCTAACAGAGTAGGAAGCAACGCTATCGGTTATGGCAACGACAACAAAAAACAAATCGACAAGGATAATCTGTTGAGATACATCACTCCTGCCGATATCAAGAGATTCGGCCTCATCCCTGAGATTGTCGGTCGTTTCCCAATATTGACATTCCTCAACCCATTGGATAAAGAGTCGTTAGTAAGAATCTTGAAAGAACCTAAGAACGCTATCATCAAGCAGTTCTCAAAACTCTTCGAGATGGACGACGTCAAGCTTGAGATTAAAGAAGAAGTTCTTGAATATATCGTTGACAAGAGCATCGAATTCAAGCTCGGCGCTCGTGGATTAAGAGCTATCATCGAAGCGATATTGAACGACGCTATGTTCGAGATGCCATCACAAAACGAGAAAAAACTCGTCATAGACCTTAAATACGCAATAGAGAAATTCGAGAAAAACTCTGTGTTTTTAGGATAGAGAAACTGAGGTATAATATAAAGAAAAGGTATAGTGGGAGTGAACTCTTTCTATACCTTTTTTAGTTTATTATATTACAACCCTATACTCCCTCTAAAAAGAAAAGAGCTCCTATGCATAGAAGCTCTTTTCTTTTGCTTTTAGACTTTCGTCTTTCGTCAATATAACTATTATTTAGAAATAACGAGTTTGTTTGTTTTAACAGTTTGGTTGTTTACGATTAAGCTGTAGAAGTAAACGCCGTCTGTTAAGTCGCTTACGTTGATGTCTAATCTTGAACCGCCAACGTTAACATTTTGTCTAACAACTTCTTGACCCATCATGTTGTAGATAGCTACTGATGCCGATTGAGCGTCGAATGGCATGTTGTAGTTGAAGCTAACAACATTGTTTGCTGGGTTAGGATAAGCGTTGCTGAAGATTTCTACGTTGTTGTAATCTACAACTGATTCGCCTGAATGTTTGAAGTAAACTTCGAAAACGTATTTTTCTTCTGGATTTCTTTCATCGTAGAATGTATATTCGATTGTGATTTCCATGCCGTAAACTACTTCCCAGTTTTCATCTATTGGCATGAAGTGAGCGCTGAATAAAGCAGGAACGCCTGGGTTTGTGATGCAGCTGCCGCTGTCAACATGAGGAGCCATACATGAACCCCAGCAGAAATAGTTGCTACCAACGTTTTCTGATTTGATAACTCTGTCGCAAACTACGTTTAAGTCAGCATCACCGAGATTGATAACATTCATTTCAAATGCTAATTCCATCATATCGTTGATTGGTCCAACAACACTGTATTTGCCTGGTTGAGCCAATTCGCCTTCATGTTCAAAGAACAATGTTTGTGCAGATGCCATACCAGCAAATGCTAAAAGTACTAAAGAAAGTAAAAATTTTTTCATTTTTTAATTTGTAATTTGTTTGTTAATAATAATTTAATTTTTTCCTTTTTAATCTATTCTAAAAAACACAACAATCGTGCTATTTTTATTGGTTTAAAGTTTAAGGTTTAAAGTTTAAAGTAATTATAACATATCCTTAAACCTTAAGCCTTAAAACTTAAACGAAGTGATTATTTTATAACGTCGTTAATGATAGCGTCATCAGCGAAGTTAGGCATTGTGACTTTAAGTCTTGGCTCTACTTCCATAGCGCGTCTGATAGCGAACATAGCAGGTTCGTTTCTTGCCCAGCTTCTACGAGCGATACCGTTGTTAACGTCCCAATGTAACATATTGCGTAATCTTCTGTCAGAGTCGTCGCTTCCGTCGAGTACCATACCGAAGCCGCCGTTGATAACTTCGCCCCAGCCTACGCCGCCGCCATTGTGGATGCTGACCCATGTAGCGCCTCTAAAACCGTCGCCGATAACATTGTGGATTGCCATGTCAGCTGTGAATGATGAACCGTCGTAGATGTTAGATGTTTCACGGAATGGAGAGTCGGTGCCTGATACATCGTGGTGGTCTCTACCCAAAACGACTGGTGCTGAGAGACGACCGTCGGCGATAGCCTTGTTGAATTCAGCAGCGATCTTTGTACGACCTTCGCAGTCAGCGTATAAGATACGAGCTTGTGAACCAACGACCAATTTGTTAGCGCGAGCGCCTTTGATCCATTGGATGTTGTCGTGCATTTGTTGTTGGATTTCAACTGGAGAGTTCTTAGCGATTTCTTCAAGGACGTTGCATGCGATTTCGTCTGTGATAGCGAGATCTTCTTCTTTGCCTGAAGTACAAACCCAACGGAATGGACCGAAACCATAGTCGAAGTACATAGGACCCATGATGTCTTGTACGTAAGATGGATAACGGAACTTGCCTTCTGCGTTGAGGATGTCAGCGCCAGCGCGGCTGCTTTCCAATAAGAATGCGTTGCCGTAGTCGAAGAAGTACATTCCTTTTGCTGTGAGTTTGTTGACAGCAGCAACGTGACGACGCAATGAAGCATAGACAGCGTCTTTGAATTTTTCAGGAGCTTCTGCCATCATTTGTTTTGACTCTTCAAATGAATAACCTACAGGATAGTAACCGCCTGCGAATGGGTTATGCAATGAAGTCTGGTCAGAACCTAAGTCAACTTGGATATCGTGTTCTGCTGCATATTCCCAGAGGTCAACAACGTTGCCTTGGTATGCGAAGGAACGAGCGATCTTGTTAGCGCGAGCTTCATTTACTTTAGCGAACAATTCATCGAGGTCGCTATATACTTCGTCAACCCAGCCTTGGCTGTGACGTTTGTCTGTTGCGCTAGGATTTATTTCTGCTGTGATTGAAACAACGCCAGCGATGTTGCCTGCTTTAGGCTGAGCGCCTGACATACCGCCGAGACCTGCTGTGATGAACAACTTACCTTCAGGTGTACCGCCTTGTTTTCTTGAAGCGTTCAAAACAGTGATTGTTGTTCCGTGAACGATGCCTTGAGGTCCGATGTACATATATGAACCAGCTGTCATCTGTCCGTATTGTGTTACGCCCATTGCGTTGAATCTTTCCCAATCGTCTGGTTTTGAGTAGTTAGGAATCATCATACCGTTAGTAACGATAACGCGTGGAGCGTCTTTATGTGATGGGAACAATCCCATTGGGTGACCTGAGTACATAACGAGAGTCTGCTCTTCTGTCATGTTAGCAAGATATTGCATAACGAGACGATATTGAGCCCAGTTTTGGAAGACAGCGCCGTTGCCACCGTAAGTAATGAGTTCGTGTGGGTGTTGTGCTACAGCGTGATCCAAGTTGTTTTGAATCATAAGCATGATAGCAGCTGCTTGTCTTGACTTAGCTGGATACTCTTCAATTGGACGAGCGTAGATGCTGTAAGAAGGACGGAAACGATACATGTAGATACGACCGTATTTTTCCAATTCTTCTGCAAATTCTGGAGCTAAAACAGCATGATGCTTAGCTGGGAAATAACGAAGAGCATTTCTTAATGCTAATCTTTTTTCTTCTTTTGTTAAAATGTCTTTACGTTTTGGAGCATGATTGACTGTTACATCATACTCTTTTACACATGGCAACTCGTCAGGAATACCTGCAAGTATCTCTTTTTGAAAGTCATTCATATATCAATGTGTTTATTTTAATGCTTAATTGTACAATGTGCAAAGATAATAAAAAGTCAACAGACAACAGACAACAGACAACAGATTTTTTAATTGAAAGTTGAAATTTCAACTCCTAATTCCTAATTCCTAATTCCTAATTGAACCATCACCATCCTTTAGGTTTTGAAACAGTACTCCAGAATCCTATTACGGTCGTGAAAATCATGAAGAAGCAATCGTAGATTGGTGTGAATGCCAGTCCCAGATGTTTTTCTCCTAATTGTTTGGCTGATTTATGATAGATTATTACTTGTGTTATATAATGAAGTAACGCAAACAATCCTATTATGATGAAATAATATATTTTACCTAAAGAAATCTCGAATGCCAATGGCATAAACAACAATGCCACCAATGTTGGATAATAAAGCAAACGGCTTCCGAGCAAAAGGCCTAATATTCTGTTGATGTTTGATTTATATTTTATTCCAGTAGAATAATGACGTCTCTTCTGGCGAATCCAAGTACCCCAGCTTCTCTTAGGCTCCGACTCTACTCTATTGACTGAATCGATATAAACATTTGTATTTTTCTTATTAGCCACCTGACTTATGAACAAATCATCATCGCCAGAAGGTATATTATAATGAGATGTGAAGCCTTTGTTTTTCATAAATGTACTCTTTCTATAAGAGAGATTTCTTCCCACTCCCATATAAGGTTTCTTAGCCAGCGCCAACGACAAATACTGCATGGCGATATATAAAGTATCAAAACGGATAAGCTTGTTCAGCAATCCTTTACGTTCAAAATAAGGTCCGTATGCAACAACTATTTCTGCATTATCATTATAAGCTGCAACCATTTCCTTAATCCATTGGTTTGTAGTTGGAACGCAATCGGCATCAGTAAGGAGAAGCAAATCATGTTTTGCAGATTTGATTCCCATGCTCAGAGGAAATTTCTTTCCATGGAAAAAGTTAAGATTCTGCGTAAGATTAACCAAATTGATTTTAGGATTATTTCTTGCCAGATCTTTCAGATATTCTTCAGTGTCGTCTTGGGAGCAATCGTTGACAATAACCAATTCGAAATCAGGATAATCTTGCGACAAGACAGCAGGTATCAAGTCGAGAAGATATTCGTATGAGTCGCGGGTACATACTATCACGGAGACAGGTTCCTGTCTGGTGTTTTTTCCCTTTTTTTTATAAAACGCCAATCGTCTGAATAAAATCCAATGATACAACATCTGCACCAACCAAGCCATGACGAACAACACCAAAACGATGAATGACAACTGATTAAAATTGAAACTTATGCTCACGACAATTATTTTTTTACTACAAAGAATCTTTTATGGAAATCTGTAAAATTTCACTGCAAAAGTATGAATTTTTCACAGGAAAAAATAGTATATTTGCCCAAAAAATTTTATGAGATTTTCACTTGTCAAAAATGATATTTCGAGCAACGCTCGTGCTGGTGTCTTGACCACCGATCACGGTAATATAGAGACTCCAATTTTCATGCCTGTTGGAACTGTTGGCAGCGTTAAAGCTACACACATGAGAGAGTTAGAGGAAGAGATACAGGCTCAGATCATTTTAGGCAACACCTATCATCTTTACTTACGTCCAGGATTAGACGTCTTGAACAAAGCTGGCGGACTACATAAGTTCAACGGATGGAACCGTCCTATACTCACCGACAGCGGCGGTTTTCAGGTCTTTTCACTCACAGGCATAAGAAAGATGAAAGAAGAAGGCGTAGTGTTCCAATCTCATATCGACGGATCGCGTCACACCTTCACTCCTGAGAACGTGATGGACATCGAGCGTACCATCGGAGCCGACATAATCATGGCCTTCGACGAGTGCACTCTTGGGACGGCTGACTTCAGATACGCCAAAGAATCGATGGAGAGAACACATCGCTGGCTCGACAGATGCTGGAAACGCTTCGACGAGACAGAGCCTCTCTACGGCTATAACCAGTCGCTCTTCCCTATCGTACAAGGCTGCGTTTATCCTGAACTCAGACGCCGCTCAGCCGAATATATCACCAAACACGAAGCCGACGGATACGCCATAGGCGGTCTCGCTGTGGGCGAACCAACAGAACAGATGTACGAGATGATTGAAGTCGTCAACGAGATATTGCCACAAGACAAGCCTCGTTACCTCATGGGCGTAGGCACTCCAGCCAACCTGCTCGAAGCAATATCAAGAGGCATCGACATGTTCGACTGCGTGATGCCTTGCCGCAACGGACGCAACGGAATGCTCTTCACCTCAGAAGGAATCATCAACATCAAAAACGAAAAATGGAAATACGACTTCTCTCCATTGGACGAAAACGGAACAACTTACGTTGACAGAGACTACACCAAGGCTTATCTGCGACACCTCATCGTATCAAAAGAAATCCTAGGACCAATGATAGCCACTGTACACAACCTAGGTTTCTATCTCTGGCTCGTCAAAGAAGCCAGAAAACATATCATCGAAGGCGATTTCGCATCATGGCGCGACATGATGCTCCCTAAAGTCACACGCAGAATTTGACATGAAGAAATTAGACTGGTACATATTCAAAAAATATATCGGAACGTTCTTCTTTTCTATCAGCTTGCTGATTATCATCGTAGTAGTCTTCGACGTTTCTGAAAACATCGACAGCTTCATCAAAAACAACGCAAGCTTCAAGGAAGTGATGCTGCATTACTATGTGCCTTTCATACCTTATTTTATTAACCTTTTTATATATCTTTTCGTCTTCATCTCTGTCATTTTCTTCACGTCAAAAATGGCAGGTCACACGGAAATAATCGCAATACTGAGCAGCGGCATAAGCTTCAAAAGATTCCTATATCCATATATGCTGGCTGGCATGATGCTGGCCATAGGCTCCTTCTACCTAGGCAACTTCTTGATACCCAAGACCGACACCATCAGAAGAGAGTTCAAAGATAAATATATGGAAAAACTAACCAAGAGCTCTGGCTCCAACATACACGTCCAAATAGAAAGAGGCGTATATGTATATGTGGGCAACTTCGACATCAAAAAGAAAATAGCATACAAATTCGCTTTGGAAAAGATAGAAGATAACAAATTGACATACAAAGTACTGGCCGACAAAGCGACATACGACACCGTAAGCGGCAAATGGAACATCAACAACTATGTAGAACGTTATCTCTATCCCGAAGAAAGCATGAACAGAGGCAAATCGAAGGACACCACCTTGGTTCTCAAGCCTCGCGATTTATACAACATCAAGGAAGAATTCGAGGAAATGAATCTTTTTGAGATTCGCGAACACATACAAAATCTTGAGTTGAAAGGAGCCGACAACACTCTTCAATACAGAATCGAGATGCACAAACGTATAGCATCGCCTGCTGCCATATTGATTCTGACGGTGATAGGCGCGGCGCTCTCAAGCCGCAAGGTACGCGGAGGAATGGGACTGCACCTAGGAATAGGGATAGTCATCACATTCTCATACATACTCTTCATGGAGTTTTCACGCGTCTTCGCACTCTCCGGCGTCTTCTCCCCTTTCATCGCAGCCTGGCTGCCAAACATCATCTTCTCAATAATAGGAATATACTTCTTCGTGAAAGCACCGAAGTAATTCAATTCATAATTCATAATGCATAATTCATAATGCATAATTAAGGAACTCCTAACTAAAAAAAAACTTTTGCCATTAGCCTTTTGTCATTAGCCTTTTTATTATTTTAGCAAAAAAAATATTTTCGTTATGCATATAGCTATCGCCGGTAACATCGGCTCAGGAAAGACGACTCTAACTCATTTATTGTCAAAACATTTTGGTTGGCAGCCTCATTACGAGGAAGTTGACAACAATCCCTATCTAAGCAGTTTTTATGACGACATGCTGCGTTGGTCGTTCAATCTGCAAATATATTTTCTCACAAGCAGATTCAAACAGATTATCGACATAAGAAACAGCGGCGTCGATGTGGTACAAGACAGAACAATCTACGAAGACTCATACATCTTCGCTTCCAATCTTTATGAGATGGGACTTATGTCATCTCGCGACTACGAAAACTATCAATCTCTTTTCGATTTGATGAGTTCTTACATGCAAGCTCCTGATTTGCTTATATATCTGAGAGCCGACATCCCTACATTGGTAAGACAGATCGCAAAACGCAACAGAGCCTACGAACAATCCATCCGCCTCGATTATCTCAAAGCACTGAACGACAAATATGAAAACTGGATTGCCAATTACGACAAAGGCAAGGTCCTCATCATCGACAGCGACAATCTAGAATTTGAAAACCCAGAAGATTTAAGCAAAGTAATCGAAAGCGTGAACGCTTCACTGAATGGACTTTTTTGATAATTAGGAATTAGGAGTTAGGAATTAGGAATAAAGGTAAAACGCGTACGCGTTTTGGAATTAAATGCGGGTCGTCGGTGACGCCGACCC
>JAFYNK010000030.1 GCA_017548125.1 Bacteroidales bacterium
TCCATCGTGTTTTCATGCTCAAACAAACTTATTCCGCTTCTCTTCTGATATTTCATATATTTTTCAAATTTCTTACAAATATAATAAAAATATCAATATAATTAAATGATTGTCAATATTTTAATTTATAGAAGTCCCCTTAAGGTTTAAGGTTTAAAGTTTAATGTTTAAAGTGTATTGAACTGACCTTAAACCTTAAGCATTAAACCTTAAGCCAAAGTTAAAAACTTCTGAATCCGATGATTTCTCTAACCTCTTTGATTGTCTTGCTTGCGCTTGCGTGAGCTTTTTCTGCTCCCATGCGTGCTACCTTCTTGATATATTCGTCGTTGCTTGACAATTCGTTGATGCGTTCGCGGAATGGAGTCACCACTTGGATGATGTCTTCTGCAAGTTGTTTCTTCATATCGCCGTAACGTATTGTCATGTTGTTATATGCGTCGTCGAAGAACTGAACGGTATCAGGTGTTGACACTATCTTCATGAGGTTGAAGAGGTTTTGTATTGCTTCTGGTTTCACTTGGTTAGGTTCTGTAGGACCGCTGTCTGTCACGGCGCGCATCACTTTCTTGCGGATTGACTTGTCGTCTTCGCATAAGAAGATAGCGTTGCCTTCGCCTTCCGACTTGCCCATCTTGCCGCTGCCGTCGAGACCAGGGACTTTAACGAGGTCGTTGCCGAAGTTAAATCCTTGAGGCACTGGGAAGTAGTCGATGCCGTAGATACGGTTGAAACGTTCAGCGAAGTCGCGTGCTTTTTCAAGATTTTGCTCTTGGTCTTTTCCTACAGGGATATAATTTGATCTATGAATCAAGATGTCTGCTGCCATGAGAGTAGGGTAGGTGAGAAGGCCAGCGTTGACGTTATCTGGTTGTTTACGTACTTTTTCCTTAAATGTAGTAACGCGTTCGAGCTCGCCGATGTAAGCGTTCATATTTAAGAAGAGGTATAACTCAACTACTTCAGGCACGTCGCTTTGGACATATAATGTAGCTTTTTCAGGGTCGAGACCTGCTGCGAGATATTCCACGAGGATTTGTTTTACTCTTCCGTGCAAGTCATCTGGGTGAGGATGAGTTGTAAGTGAGTGATAGTCAGCAATGAAAAAATAACAATTATAACTATCTTGTAATTTGAGGAAATTCTGTACTGCTCCGTAATAATTACCGAGGTGGAGATTGCCTGTTGGTCTGATACCGCTTAAAACTATTTCTTTCATATTCATAAATTAATACGCAAAGATAATAAAAAAGACTACAAGACCACAAGACTACAAGACAAAAAGTTTTTTTAGTTAGGAGGAGTTTTTTAAATTTTGAGCTTTGAACTTAAAAACGAAGACGGATCTCGAAATTTGCTTCCGAAATCCGTCTCTTTTAACTATTGGAACATTTCTTATCTAAGTATAATTGTTATGTTTATAAAGCTTTCCTTTCATATTTTAAAGTAAGACCAAAACTATGATTTTTAGTTCCTCTCACACTAATACCACGCAAATCTGTATCTTCAGCAGGGGCTAAGCCAAGACTTCCGCTCAGCAACAATGATAATCTGTTTTTTGAAGTGGAAATTAAATTGTATCCTATTCCGTATTCCAAACCATAGTCAATATGTGAGTCAACGAGTTCACGTTCCTTGTCAATATCGTAGGAGTAGCCAACAAGCTCATCATTAAGATAAAATTCGGTATAAGTATAGTCTTTAACCTGATAAGCTAAATAGGCACCTGCATTAAAGAAAAATCTATTATTATATTGCCATTCAAAGCAAAGAGGAATTGTAAGATAATAATAGTCGAAATAAATATCAGCATCAATGTCATACACTGCAATTGGAGTATCTACATGTCCTTGAGACAATAAACCGTAATAGCCATCGCCATTAAACACCTCATATCTGTTGACATTTCCACGAGCACCTTTCTGTTCATAATTAAAGTTTAATATCAAAGAATAACTTTCATTAAAGCAGTAACGCAATCCAAGTCCTAATTTTGCTCCTGCCTTGAATCTATTTCCAGGAGCAAATACAACTATAGGTTGTGAAGGATTAGATTCGTATGCCCATAGCACATGTTCATCGTATTCTCTATTATAATTAAGACCTCTATAAGAATATACGTTTGAAAACATAATACCGCCTTGTGCAGAAATCCATAATTTGCCATTATCATTCTGTGCGAAAGTATTCATTGATAAGACGGATAGGATAAATAACATAAATAATCTTTTCATATTTTTACCTAGAATTTGCCTGTCGATTTTAATATTTTCCATAACTTTAATTTTAGTTCTGCAAAGTTTATATTTTTATTTCTAATTTCCAAGTTTTTTTAAAAATATTTTTAATAAAATTAGGGGGTAATTGATTGGTTATCATTGTTTTAATTTTTTTGGGGTTGTAAATTCAAAAAAATCAGAATCTCAGAATTGGTTGAAAGTTTAGTGTGGAGAGTTTAGAGTAGTGGAGAGGTTCTGAAGTTCTTTAGGGGAGTTCTATAAATTCCCCGTTTAAATAATTTTTGACAATGATAATTAAAACTTTTACATGCTTTATGTTTTTTCTTGGAATCTTTTCGTCTTTCTTTCAATCACATAGCTCGCTATGTTCTTTCAAGAAAAACAAA
>JAFYNK010000031.1 GCA_017548125.1 Bacteroidales bacterium
CAGATGCATCCGCCTTGTAATTGGTCGTGCGAATTGATAACATCCCAATAGTCTTGCATGCCGCCGCAGCTGTTACCCATTGCATGGAGATATTCAACCATGATGAAAGGACGTCCGAGTGAATCCAATCCCTCTTCGGCGAATTTTTCTATATAGCCTTGGCTTGCGTACATGATGCCGATGATGTCGGTGTTGTAATCGTATAATGAACGTTCATTGATGACAGGGCGTGTGTTGTCGAGTTTCTTCACCATATCGTATGATTCATACATACAAACGCCGTTGCCGCATTCGTTACCCAACGACCAGATGATGATTGATGGATGGTTCTTGTCTCTTCCAACCATATTGTTGCATCTGTATTTGAAAGCATCAATCCAGCGTTCGTCTTTTGCAAGACTTGCATCGCCGTAACCTTGGGCATGCGACTCGTTATTTGCTTCGTCGATAACGTACAAACCATATTTATCGCATAACTCATACAAATAAATATCAACAGGATAATGTGATGTGCGGATAGTGTTGATGTTGTTTTGGAGCATGAGCTGAATGTCTTTCTCCATCATTGAACGTGAGACACATTGACCAGTATAACCATCATGTTCGTGACGGTTGACGCCTTTGATAAGAATAGGCTTGCCGTTGATTTTAAGCTGTCCGTCTTTTATTTCAGATGTTCTGAAACCCACTTTAGAACCTACCACTTCAACAACTCTGCCTTTTTTGTCTTTCAATCTGATTGTCATGTCGTAAAGAGTAGGTTTCTCTGCTGACCAAGCTTCCACTCTATCTATGACTTTCTTGATTCGTACTGTTGAATGTCCTTCTGATTTTTGATTTGCAAGAAGGTCTTTCTTCGTCAATTCTTCTGTGTATATTTTATTGACAGCAAATTTGGCGTTTTCATTATTGTTTGCCAATTCAACTTCAACTGTCAGTTTTGAAGGAACTTTCTTTCCGTAGTTAACATCGATGAAAATCTCGAAAATACCTTTTGCATATTTCTCATCGAGGCCAGCCTTCACGAAGAAATCGAAGACATTGGTCTTAGGTTTTGAATAAATGAACACATCACGAGTGATGCCGCTGAGACGCCAATAGTCTTGACATTCAAGATAAGAACCGTCTGAGAAACGATAAGCCTCAACAGCCAATGTGTTTTCGCCATCCTTCTTGAGATATGGTGTGATGTCAAATTCTGCTGGTGTTTTGGAATCTTCCGAATAACCTACGAATTTTCCGTTAATCCAAAGATAGAAAGCCGATTTCACAGCGCCGAAGTTGATATACACATTTCTTCCCTCCCATTCTGCCGGAACATTGAAGCTGTGAACATAACAGCCTACAGGATTATATTCCGTTGGAGCGTAAGGTTGATTTGATGGAAATTCATTCTGTTGGTTGATATAAACAGGAATACCATAACCGTTCAATTCCCAGTTGCTTGGAACTCGTATCGTATTCCATGATGAAACATCGTAACCTTCAGCGTAGAAGCCTTGTGGCTTGTCGGATGGCTTTTCAACCCAATGGAATTTCCATTTTCCATTTATACATTGATAGTAAGGAGATTCTCTGTATTCAAGATTATTAATGCCTTTTTCATCTTGATATGGAATCACATTGGTTCTAGGTGCGACTTTATTGACCTGATATACAGATACGTCGTTCCACCAATCAGCAATTTCCTGTGCCTTGACATTCATAACTAATGCCATGACAATGAATAAGATAATTGATTTAGTTTTCATAAGATATTTTTAAATTATACATTTTCCCCATTATAAAAAAAACATCGCGAAGATACTTATTTTTTTAGTCATAATCAAATTAATTAAGCTATTGTTTTTAAGATAAAAATGTTATCTTTGCACATTAACTTTGAAGAAAAATGAAAAAGATCATAAAACTTTTTTTTGCCACAGCTGTTATCGTAATAATGACTTCGTCATGCGAAAAAGCATGTATTTGCAGAAATGTTGACAACGGCTCATCTGATATTCTTTACGGCGTTTATTCTAAAAAAGATTGCGAAGCCTACACTGATTATTATCAGACTGTGTATAACGTTGATAATGTTGACTGTTCTTACGAATGGAAATAAGATTTAACGAGCTGAATGATTATGAATAAAGAAGAAGCAAAAGCCAGAATTTTGGAATTAAGCCAAATTATCGAAAATCATAATTATAACTATTACATTTTAGCCCAGCCAACAATAAGCGACTACGATTTCGATATGCTTATGAACGAGCTTATTGATATTGAGAAGTCGTTTCCCGATTTGATTCTCCCCGACTCTCCTACTCAACGCGTCGGCGGTGACTTGACCAAGGAGTTCAAGACCGTCAAACATCGTTATCCCATGTTATCTTTATCTAATTCATATAACATTGAAGAGGTTAAAGATTTCATTTCAAGGATAAAGAAAACCATTGAAGAAGACGTTGAATTCGTCTGCGAATTGAAATTCGACGGAGTTTCCATAAGCCTCACTTACGAAAACGGATTGTTTGTCAAGGCTGTGACTCGCGGCGACGGAACACAAGGCGATGATGTCACGACGAATATCAAAACAATACGCAGCATTCCTCTTCGTCTCAAAGGCGATTATCCTGATTTCTTCGAGATGCGCGGTGAGGTCATCATGCCTCACGGCAGTTTTAACAACATAAACGCCGAGCGTGAAGAACTTGGTTTACAGCCATTTGCCAACCCAAGAAACGCCGCCGCCGGAACAATAAAACTGCAAGATTCTAAAGAAGTAGCAAAAAGAAAATTAGACGCGTTCTGTTATTTCATGATGATGGACGACGACAAAATGATTTTCAACACTCATTATGAAAGTCTGACCGCCGCCAAACAATGGGGATTCAACGTGTCCAATTTCATGGCAATCTGCAATGGCGTTGACGACATCGAAGAATTTATCAATTATTGGGACGAGAAAAGAAAAGAACTGCCTTTCGACATCGACGGCATCGTGATAAAAGTTAACAATTTTAAACAAAGAGAAATCCTAGGTTTCACAGCGAAGTCGCCTCGATGGGCCATTGCATATAAATTCAAAGCAGAAGAAGCTAACACAAAACTGTTAAGCGTTGATTTTCAAGTGGGACGACACGGAACCATAACACCTGTCGCCAACCTGGAGCCTGTACAGCTCGCAGGAACGATAGTAAAAAGAGCAACGCTTCATAACGCCGACTTTATAGAACAGCTCGACCTTCATTACGACGATATTGTAAGCGTAGAAAAAGGCGGCGAGATAATACCAAAAATAACTTCCGTAAATCTTAATTTAAGAAAAGAAGACAGCAAGAAGGTGTCTTTCATAGAATGCTGCCCCGAATGCGGAACGAAACTCATTAAGGCTGAAGGCGAAACGGCATGGTATTGCCCTAACACCCTTGGCTGTCCGCCACAGATAAAAGGACGCATCGAACACTTCATAAGCAGAAAAGCCATGAATATCGAGAGCCTAGGCGAAGGCAAGGTGGAAGTGCTTTTCGACAACAATTTGATCAATGACTATTCTGATTTATACCATCTCACTTACGACAAGCTCTTCGGATTGGAAAAGATAATCGTAGTTGATGACGACAATCAGGAAAATACCATCCGTAAAGTCAGTTTTAAGGAAAAGACAGCCAACAACATCATCGACGCCATAGAGAAATCGAAGAGCGTACCATTTGCAAGAGTGCTTTACGCGTTGGGAATCAAATATGTAGGAGAAACGACAGCAAAACTCATAACCAAATCAATGGGCTCGATAGACAATATCATAAACGCTCCTCTGGATGAACTCACCGACATTGAAGAAGTTGGTGAAAAAATAGCTCTCTCCATCAAGGAATTCTTCGCCGACGAACGCAACATGCTCATCATCAACAGACTCAGAGAGTCAGGACTTCAATTTGAGCAGGAGAAGAAAGAAGTTGGTGGAAATCAGGTTTTATCAGGGCTGAGTATTGTTGTGAGCGGCGTCTTTAACACAATGAGCCGCGACGAGATAAAACAGCTCATTGAAGATTTAGGAGGCAAAAACGTTTCTTCAATTTCAAAGAAGACAAGCTTCGTTGTTGCTGGCGACAAAATGGGTCCGGAGAAAAGGAAAAAAGCCGAATCGCTAGGAATAGAAATAAAGAGCGAAGAAGATTTCCTGAAGATGATAGGAAATACCACATCCGAGACAACTACAAGCTCTGGAGCCCAAGGAGTATTGGAGTTTGAGTTTTGAAGTGATTAGAGGGTTGATTTTTGTAAGTTTAACTTAAAAAAATATTGAGTATGAGATACTACGGTTATTCACCAATGTGATATGCCACAAAACAAGAGGCTTATTTTGCTTGGCGCGATGATTACGACAAATGGAAATATGATAATTTCGGAATTCCATGGGGATATAGAGATGCAGCTCCTCAATGGGAAGACTATTGGTGTGAAGTGGAATATGAGCCTTATGACAACATTGCACAAAATGCCAACAAAAATTTAAGTAAAGATTGCAATAATAATGATAATTGGGGCTGCTTATTGATTGCTTTATTATTATTTTTTATTCCTAGTATTCTTTTAATTTGGTATTTTGAACGCTGAAATGTAAAAGCGGTGACTTGAAAAATGGTACTGAGCTTATGTCAGTACTCAGACATGCGACGTGGTGTTAAGCACGGAGTCCCTGCAAAAGAATTTTCTATTTCATATCAAGAAATCTGCAATCACCATTGCTGTCATGGCTTCTACTATAGGCATGACGCGAGGCAGCACGCAAACGTCATGTCGTCCTTCTATGTCATAAACCACTTCTTTGCCATTGACATCTACGGTCTGCTGCGGCTGCATTATTGTCGGTATAGGTTTGAAAGCCACATTGAAATATATCTTTTCGCCGTTGCTTATCCCTCCTTGTATTCCGCCCGAATGGTTGGTCTTGGTCCTTATCTTGCCGTTGTCGTTGACAAATGCGTCGTTGCATTCGGAGCCTCGCATTGAGGCCGCATTGAATCCTTCGCCGTATTCGAATCCTTTCACGGCGTTGATGCTGAACATGGCTTGCGCCAATATGGCTTGCAGCTTTCTGAAATAAGGCTCGCCGAGTCCTGCTGGCATATTGTCGATTTCCACTCTCACGGCAGCGCCGACAGTATCTCTTTCTTCTTTGACTTTTTGAAGAAGCGCTTGTATTTCCTCATGAGTGAAAGAATCTTTTTTCACCTCACCGATTTGTGTCACAAAAGAGTGTATTTCAATGTCTTGAGATGAGAGTATTTGTTTGGCGAGGCATCCTGCCACCACGCATGGCAGCAATGAGCGAGCCGAGCCTCTTCCGCCGCCGCGGTAATCGCGGATGCCGTATTTCTGCTGATAGGTGTAATCTGCGTGTGATGGCCGATATATGTCTTTAACGCTTTCATAATCCGACGACCTGGCGTCTTCGTTTTTAACGATGAAAGCGATGGGAGTCCCTAATGTCTTTCCTTCAAAAACACCTGACAGAAAAATCACTTTGTCCGACTCTTTTCTCTGAGAGCTCGTCGATGTGGAGGCTGTTTTTCTTTTTCTCAACTCCTCCTCTATCATGTTAAAATCTATTAACAATCCAGCTGGACAGCCGTCGATGACGCCGCCAACAGCCTCACCATGCGATTCGCCAAATGTGGTGAGACAGAATTTCGTTCCAAAAGTATTTGCTCCCATACCAATAAAAAAAGCTGCACATTTTCAGTGCAGCTTCGTAAACTTATTTACTGCTCGTTTAAGATTTTCAATTTAGCTTCCAAGACTTTAACTTCGTTCTTGGTTCTGTTGATTTTCTTTTCATATTCAGCTCTCATCAATTCTGACTGTTTGCTGCCTGAGAAGAATCCGATATTGTTTTCCAAAACGATTATTTCTTCACGTAATTTTGTGATTTTGTTTGTCAAGATATTACGTTCTCTTCTTACTTTTTCGCGTGATTCTGGATCGTCTTTCAATCCTTCTACCATGTTGCGATATTCTGCTGTAGAGATTTCGTTTTGAGTTGCCTTCATCTTTTCAAACAAAGCATCTATTGAGTTACGGTATTCTTCTTGTGTTGCGTCTTTATATTTCATTGGCACAAAACCGATAGCCATCCATTCTCTTTGGAATGCCTTGATAGCTTCCATGTTTTCAGAACGGTTTGCAGTGATTTCGTATGCCTTGATGCGTTCAAGGAGTTCTTTCTTAAGTCTGAGGTTTTCATCTTCAACACCTTTAATACCGCTGAAGTGTTCTGACTTGCTTGTGAAGAATGAGTCGCAAGCTGAACGGAAGCGTTTCCATATCTTGTCAGAATGACGTTTTGGAACTGGACCGATTTTCTTCCATTCTTCTTGGAGTTTCTTGATTTGGTCAGTAGCTTTTTTCCATTCTTTGCTTTCAGCGAGAGCTTCAGCCTCAACGCAAAGCTGGATTTTTCTGTTGTAATTGTCTATTTGTTGTTCTTTAAGTTTGCTGAAGAATTCTTTCTTGTTGCTAAAGAATGAGTCCATAGAGCTTTTGAAACGATTCCAGATGTCGTCGTTTTGTTTCTTTTGAGCTGGACCGATTGACTTCCAAACTTTAAAGAGTTCGTTTACTTCGTTAGATTTCTTTTGCCATGCGCCGATGCTGTTGATGCTGTCGTTCAATAATTCTTCAATCTTTTCGCATATTGCGACTTTAGCATCCAAGTTGGCTTGTTGTTCGTCTTGAATCTTAGAATAATGTTCGCGACGGATTTGGTTGATTTTATCTGTGGTGTTCTTGAAACGTTCCCAGATTTCATCTTTCTTTTCTTGTGGAACTGGTCCTATTTCTTTCCACTCGTCATGATATTTTTGTAATAATTTGAAAGCTTTTGTCACTGACTTTTCGAGAAGAAGTTCTTCTGTCTTTTCGCATAATTCAATCTTTGCTTCCAAGTTTTTCTTGAGGTCTAAATCACGTAATTCACGATTGATTTTAACTTTGTCGTAGAATTTTTCAATGAGGAAATGGTAGTTATTCCAAAGGTTTGTTATTTCGCTTGCTGGAACTTGGCCAATTTCTTTCCATCTGTCTTGAAGTACGCGGAATTCGTCGTATGTCTTTTTTAAGGTTTCTTCAGAGTTGATGAGTTGTTTGAGTTCTTCGAGGATAGCGTTCTTTAACTGAAGATTAGCCACCTTTTGTTCTTCGAGAGATTCGTTGAATTTGTTTTTGTTGTCTCTGAAAATATTGAAAGCTGCTCTGAAACGGATTTCGAGTGGGTCTTCAATATGTTCGTAGTTATCCTTGTCGCCGCCATCCAAAATGAATTGTTCCATTTCTTGGTCTCTTTCTTCTTTGCATATTCTCAAGAAGTTAGATTTGATAGAAACAACTTTGTCTTTTATTTTTACAACGTCCGTATCTTGTACTGTCTCTTCAAGTATTTCTATCAGTTGCAATTTGTTACAACTTGAGAAATCGTATTCAGTCTCAGTTTCTTCATCATCATCTTCACCTATTTCGAGATTCAAATCGTTGTCGATATCTTCGTCTATTTCAACGAGTTGTGTCTCTTCTACAGGATTCACATCTGTCGCATTTACTTCTGTTTGGACAGTTTCAGGCAAAATGTTAAGCTCTTCAGGCTTTACCATTTCATTACGTTCGTTAGTATTCATATTCAAATAATTTTAATTCTCCATCTCTTGCGAGATTTCGATTGGTGTTGATAACTAATGGATTGCAAGATATAAGTCAACACAATCCTTCTTATTTTTATTCGTGCTGCAAAGATAAAAATTATTTGACGTAAAATGAAGAATGCCATAAAAAAAATTAGAACTCCAGAACTTTAATTCTTTTTTAAAATTCTGGAGTTCTATAGGTGATTTCTATAAATTGCTTTTCAATGATTTATGAATTTTTCTTTGAGAAGATTTTTGGTTTTTCTTGAAAGAGCATAGCGAGCTATGTGATTGAAAGAAAGACAGAAAGATTCCATAAAAAAAACATAAATCATGAAAAAGTGTTTGTCTTGACTGTCAAAATATTTTCTAACGTGGAATTTATAGAAGTCACCTATAGTTCTAAAATTCAATGTCAAGCGTCGAGTGCGTTGCTGAGGTCAGCGATTATATCTTCAACGTTTTCAATGCCGACAGCGAGGCGAATCAAACCGTCGGTGATGCCAGCGCTTTCGCGAGCTTCCTTGCTGAGTTTTGAGTGTGTCATGCTTGCAGGATGTTGAATCAATGTCTCGATTCCGCCTAACGACACAGCCAACAATGCGAGGTGTACGTTGTTCATCATTTTCTTGCCTGCTTCCAGACCGCCTTTGAGGCTGAACGCTATTGTCGAGCCTGCGCCTTTCATCTGACGCTGCGCCAACTCGTATTGTGGATGTGACTTCAATCCTGGATAAAGCACCCACTCTACTTTTGGATGATTTTCAAGGAATTCTGCAACTTTCATTGCGTTTTCTTGCGCTCTTTCCATACGGATTGGCAATGTCTTCAAACCACGACGTGTCAGCCATGCTTGATGTGGGTCCATGTTGAATCCGATGTTAACCATGATAGAACGTAGCTTTGTGTAGTTTTCCTTTTCTTTAGCAACTACGATACCGCCTACGATGTCAGCATGTCCGTTGATGAATTTTGTAACCGAGTGTAAGACGACGTCTGCGCCAAGTGCCAATGGCTGTTGCAGATATGGGCTGCAGAATGTGTTGTCAACGCAAACTGGGATGTTGTGTTCGTGAGCTAATTTGCAAATCGCTTCAATGTCCATGATTCCCATTGTTGGGTTGGCTGGCGTTTCGAGATAAATCAACGCGGTGTTTTCCTTAATCGCGTTTTTAACATTCTCAACATTAGTGGCATCAACGAAAGTCGATTCAACACCGTATTTTGGATATATTGTTTCCATGACGCCTCTTGATGGGCCATATAATGAATTGTGCGCTACAAGATGCTTGCCTTGTGACAAGAACGCCATATAAACAGTGTTGACAGCTGCCATTCCTGAGCTGACAGCGACACCGCCATAACCTCCTTCTAATGAAGCTACTGCGTCTTCTAATTCTGTGATTGTTGGGTTGCCTATACGTGTATAAATATATCCGTTTTCTTCGCCTGAGAAGCAACGTGCGCCATGGTCAGCGTCTCTGAAACCGAATGTTGATGTCTGGAAAATTGGTGTAACTGCACTGCCTAAACAGTCGATAGCACCTGCGTGAACTGCTTTTGAGCCAAAGCCCATGTTTTCATCGATATGCATGATATTCAATATTTTAAGTTAATATTCAAATGTTAAAAGTGATAAGTGCAAAATTATATTATTTTTTGGCTTACACAAAAATTTTAATTTGTAAATTTGTAGTCATTCAATATTAATTAGATGGAAAACTTAAAATCAATAAAAGATTCTATTATCAATTTGATAAATAGCACTTTATCAGAAAATATACTTGATGTTGTAATGCTGCCGGCATCAGGATCGTCGCGCGTCTATTTTAGAATATTCACTGAAAAGAAAACTTTTATAGCTACATATAATGCTAACGTGGAGGAAAACAATGCTTTTTTTGCGTTCACAAAACATTTCAGAAACGCAAATCTTCCTGTGCCTGAATTACTTGCGATAAGTAATGATAAATATTGTTATTTGCAATCTGACTTCGGCGATGTTTCTTTGTTCGATTATGTCAAAAAATGTGTTAAAAACAATAATTATGACGAAGAAACAATAAGCCTTTTCAAACAATCTATTGATTATCTTATTGATTTTCAGATAAAAGGAAATAAAAACATGGATTATTCTGCGGCTTATCCTACTCCTTCATTTGACAAAAATTCCATCATCAACGACCTTAATTATTTCAAATATTATTTCTTGAAAGTCAATGAAGAAATCTCTTTTAATGAAACAAGATTAAATGCTGATTTTCAAAAACTTGCAGATTATACAATGGATGCTCCTTCTGATTTTTTCATGTATCGCGACTTTCAGTCAAGAAATATCATGGTAAAAGACGGTCATACTTATTTTATTGACTATCAAGGTGGAAGAAAAGGTTCACTGCAATATGACATCGTCTCTCTATTATATCAAGTAAAAGCTCAATTAAATGAAAATCATAGAAACGAATTGCTTCAGCATTATAAAAATAAATTAAACAGTCATCTTGATGTTGAAGAGATTAAGTTTGATAAATATTATAACGCTTTTGTTTTGCTAAGATTACTGCAAGTCCTTGGAGCATACGGTTTTAGAGGCTTGATACAAAAAAAGCAGCATTTCTTGGAAAGCATTCCTTTCGCATTGAAAGAGTTGATTTCGTTAAGATCTAATCTTGATTTTCCTTTTGAAATGAAAGAATTGTTCAATGTTTTAAACCAAATGGATTTGCTTCTGAATAAGTATGAACATATTGATAATGAGAAGCTGACAGTAACCGTCAATAGCTTTTCATATAAAAACGGAGGAATACCTGAAGACAGAAGCGGCAATGGCGGAGGCTTTGTCTTCGATTGCAGAGCCTTGCCTAATCCTGGTCGATATGAAAAATACAAAAAACTTACAGGCGAAAATGTTGAGGTTCAAGACTATTTAAATTCAATGGAAGAAGTGCATCGTTTCTTTGATATGACACAATCTATTGTTTGTCAATCTATTGACAATTATTTAGAACGTGACTTCAAAAATTTATTCATCAGTTTTGGATGTACCGGAGGCCAGCATCGTTCGGTATTCTTCGCACTAAAAACTGCCGAAATCTTGCACGAAAAATATCCTAACATCAAAGTTGTTTTGAACCATATCGTACAACACAAAAATTACGTTTATGAAACAGAATGAAAGAAGAACGGCATTTATACTTGCCGCAGGACTAGGAACAAGGCTTAAAGAATTGACATCCGACAAGCCTAAAGCTTTGGTTGAGTTGAACAAACAGCCATTACTAGAAGTCATACTTGATAATCTCATTTCTCAAAATTTTAATCATTTTGTAATAAATGTTCATCATTTTGCTGATAAAATAATTGATTTTATTAAGTCAAAAAAATATCAAAATGTCGAAATAGAAATTTCAGATGAAAGGGATTTTCTGTATAATACCGGCGGCGGAATTTTAAAGGCTCTCCCCTATTTTAAAGATAGCAAGGCCGTTCTGATTCATAATGTTGACATTGTATCTGATATTGATTTTCAATCTGTTTATAATGATTTTATAAAGTCAGATGACGCAGCTTGGCTGTTGACACAGGAACGCGACAACAAAAGGAAACTCGTTTTCGATAATAACGATTGTTATATTGGAAGATTTAATCTTGAAACAAATGAATACGATGGTGAGATTCCATTTAACAAAAATTTCAAACTCATGTCTTTCAGCGGATTACACATCATCAAGCCAGAATATTTCAACGAGTTTGAACTAAAAGAATGTTACGTTTTTGATTTGTATAAGGAAATCGCAAAAAAATCTGTTGTTAAATCTAAATATATAAAACCTGAATATTGGTTTGATCTTGGAACGCAGAAACAGCTGGAAGAGGCATCGGAATGGATTCTATCTCGAAAAAGTTTTATTTCAAGAATAAGTAGCTATATTACTGAAAATTACAATCTTTCTAAAGATTTGTTGACAATTATATTTCCGAACAAACGCGCCGCTTTGGAATTAAGAAAAGAGCTTGAAAAAGTTAAAAAAAACATCTGGCTTCCTAATATTATCTCCATCCAAGAAGCCATGTCGATGTGGAGCGGAATGCAACTTCTTGATAATATTGACGTTATATTTGAACTCCTAAAAATCATTAACGAAGATAATCTCTCAGCCGACAGTAACCTATTTGGTCTGGCATCGCAAATGGCAAAAGATTTTGATGAAATAGATCAATATAAAGTCTGCGCAAAAGACATTTTTGAATATGTCAAAGATGCAAAAGAAGCTGACACTTGGAATCCTAGCGAAGCGTTCTCTGAAACAGAAAAACGCTACCTGGCCTTCTTTGCCTCTCTTCTGAAATATTATGAAAAATTAAGAAAAGCATTGAATGCCAACAACTGGGGCTATTACGGAATGATTACCAGAAAATTATCCGAATTATCAGATGAAAAACTTATTGAAACAGTTGGTAATAATAAAGTTATCTTCGCTGGCTTCAACGCCATGACAGCAACAGAAGAAGACATCATCGTCAGACTGGAAAGAAACGGCAAAGCCGTGATACTCTGGGATTTGGACAAATATTATTTTGAAGACACAAAACAAGAAGCAGGATTGTTCGCAAGAAATTTTTTGGATAAATATAAAAATATTCAAAGGAATTTTATATGTGATAATTTTAATGGTAAGAAAATCAATATAATAGGTGCTTCCGGCTCAACAGTGCAGACTAATGCCCTAACGCTCCAATTAAGTAAAGAAGAGAAAAAACTCAATTCAAAAGAAGTGGTCGTGTTATCTGACGAAACATTGCTGCTGCCTGTATTGAATTCAATACCAACAACATTTAGCGACATATATGTCACAATGGGTTACCCGTATTCAAAAACGGTTATTCATCAGTTTTTGAATCATCTGTTTTCTTTCCAAAGTAATATCAATGTTAAAGATGAAACAATTTATTTCTGGGGATTAAAAAGATTGCTGGAAACTGAATTGATAAAGATAATCTTCTCAAAAGACGAGTTGCTTTCATTGGATAATTGCTTGAACAAACTTGTTAAAAAATCCACATATTACTTAGAAATCAATGAGATAAAAGATTACTTCAATGGCAATATTTGTGATTTTATTTTATTGTTGTGCCAAAAATGGAATTCAGAAAACTGCGTCAGCATAATCAATTCAATATTAAGGTTTATAAGTCATTGTATATCAGACGACAGTCTGTTTGTAAAAAATCAGTTAAGCATAGCTGGTCGTATTTTCAACAAAATCGAACGACTCTCTTTAAAATATAAAAGTCTCGTTAAAATGACTGATATTGAGATACTTTACAAACAATCAGCAGCAGAGATGAGTGTCAAGCTGGAACATAATGATGATGCAGAAACGCCTTCCTCTCAGTCGCTTCAAGTAATGGGTCTTTTGGAAACAAGAAATATCGACTTTGACATTGTAAATATTTTAAGTGTAAACGAAGGAATTTTACCGCAGTCTAAAAGCGCTAACAGTTTGATACCATACGACATAAGAAAACATTACAAACTTCCTGTTTATAAGAACAAACAGGCTGTTTACGCGTACCACTTTTATAGATTGATGCAAAAAGCCAAGACGGTTAACATATATTATAATACCTTGGCAGATGGCATGGGTGAAGGTGAACCGAGTAGATTTATTCGACAGATTTTACATGAAATGCCTGTTAAAGCCAACGACATCAATATTATAAATACCGTTTATAAAAATCCTAATATCAACGTTAAAAATAACATCACATTCAAAATAAATAAAACTGATGAGATAATAGCAAAGATTGTTAAACGAATCACTGGCAAAAATGCTGACAACGAATTGATAGGCTTGTCTCCTACCTCAATAGCGTGTTATTTAAAATGTCCGATGCAGTTTTATTTGAAATATATTGAGGATGTGAAAGATAACACTCCTGAGGAAACGATACAATCTAATGTTATTGGCAGTATCATCCATTCTACTTTCGAAAATTTATATGAAGAATTTTCTGAAAATCATTCGGATACAAAAAAACATATAGATGTAGATTACGATAAATATGTGAGAATAGTTGAAAGCAAGAAAGGTGATGCCTATAATAAAGCATTGGAAACAAATAATTTCTCAAAAGGCTTGCCTGAAAATGGATTCAATTACCTTAGCAAAATCATGATAGATGAACTTATTGACAATTTCATTGAATATGAAAAGACGTATTTGTCAAAAGGCAACACGTTCAAGATAATAGGTTTAGAGAAGAATTTGCATCATACATTTAATATAAATGGTTTGGATGTTAACTTAATTGGTTTTGCCGATAGAATCGATATGGTAAACAACCAGACCATAAGAATACTTGATTACAAAAGCGGTAGCGTAAATAACAAGGACGTTGAGATTTCTAAAGATGTCAAAGAACTTCGTGATTTGTCAGAAAAATCATTGCAACTGTTGATTTACAAGTATTTATACAAGAAAATGAATAATAACGTTGCTATTGAAAACATTGAACCTGCAATTTTGGGTCTGCTAAAAATGAACAAAGTGTTTTTCCCTCTCCAGAATTATAGCGATTTCTTCAACGACTATTCAGGCAATCAAGAAAATTTCATGAACAACTGCGATGTTCTTTTTACAGAACTGTTCACCGAACTTTTAGATATAGAAAAACCATTTGAACAGACCGATGATAATTCTGATTGTAAATATTGTAGTTTCATTGATATATGCAAGAGAAATTCAAAAGGCACATTTTAACAAAAGCCAATAGCAATCAGTTGTGCTTCAAGTCTATATATACTGGAAGATGATCGCTGTATCCGCCATAATATTTAGGACCGACATAAGTTCTGAATAGCTTTTTACCGCCGTATGTTTCATCATCAACGAATAGAAAATCCTGATGAAATATTTCGGCGGATTTCTTTATATAATGCAATGATTCTGAATTGTTATACAAAGAATTACTTATGATAATCTGATCAAAAATTTGCCATTTATACTGGTGCTTCAACGTGCCTTCCCATCCGAGAGATTTCTCATCTGCAAAAAGATTTATCAAGGTATCGTTATATGAAAACAAGTCTGGCGGTTTGGCATTCAATATGTTCAATATGCTGTTGTCCCATGGAGTATCGTTAAAATCACCCATTATAATAATATTAGGTATAGAATTGTTGATTCGTATTAGCGAATCGACCTTGGTTTTTAACAAAAGGGCTGTCATTTCTCTAAGATGAATGGTCTCTTTCTCGCCTCCATAGCGAGAACTCCAGTGATTTACGAAACAATGGATTGTATCATTTATTCTATCATAAAATTTGGCGTATAAAATATCACGAGTCTTAAAATGTTTATTGTTTGGGTTTCTAACTTTAATCGCCTCGCTGTTAATCAGTTGCAGTTTATCCGTTGAATAAGCAAGAGCTACATCAATGCCTCTTCTGTCATCCCCTTCGTAATGGATTATTCTGTAGTTGTGTTTTTTCAGTGGCGTTTCTTGAAACAACAATGTTGTGACAAAAGTATTTTCCACTTCGCAAATCCCTAAAATACCAAGAGGTTTACCTTCTGAAAGAGCCAAGATAGCTTTGTACATATTGTTTCTTTTTTTGTAAAAGCGAGAAACCGTCCAATGCTGTCCGCCTTTTTCTGTAAACTCGTTATACATCTTTGTTGTATCCGTAAATGGATCAAAGAAATTCTCGAAATTCCAAAATGCGACTCTGAAAGAATATTCTTCCTGCGAATGTGCTTTGTTGCTGATAAAATATTGAAATACAACAAATAAAATTGATAGTACAAATACTTTTTTCATAATAAAAGGTTTCATTTTTAGTTTCGGAAACAAAATTATAGATAATTTTTGGATTGAAAAAATTTTCTGAGTATCTTTGTTCACTTTTTAACGCAAATTAATAATGAATTCAATTTTTAAGCGAATTTTACTCATATTTTTTTTAACATTTGCTCCTATCGCATTGATGTCGCAAGTGAAAATTCGTGTTGAAATTGAAAATCTTGATGACAGCCTTTTCTATCTTCTAAAATATAAAAGCGACAAATCATCTATAATTATTGATACAACGTCTGTTTCCTTGAAAGGAAAAACCTTTAAAAACAAAACAAATTATCCAGAAGGTATTTATATATTGGCAGACAATAGACGACAGCCTCTTTTCGAAATCCTCATTGGCAAAGACCAAAAGTTCTCGATTAAGGTTAGTGATTTGATGAAAAACGACACCTATATGATAAAAGGTAGCAAAGAGACTTCTACATACTTCGACATTTACAGCAAAACCAATTATAACCAACTTTATATCAAAGCTTTAGAAAGCGAAATCGAATATTTTTCAGACAATATAAGAAAAATTGATTCCATAAAATTGAATCACAATAAATATCTAGAATCGATAAAAATTAAAGATAGAAACTCATTTTTAAGAACATATATAGAATTCAACAAAGAAATCATTATACCACAAGAATATAAAAGCAACTCTGAGCAATATATAATAGACCATTATTTTGATCATATTAGTTTTAGAGACGTTCGTATCTTAAATACTCGTCTGTTAAAGAATAAGTTAGACGATTATTTTAACAATTATATGTCGGAGCAAAGTACAGATGTCATTCTTCAAAAAATCGATTATCTAATAAACAAACCAACAGCTGGATTTAGAGACTACATTCCTCAGGATTTATATAAAATAAGGGATTACATCTTATGGTATTTATATTCCAAGTATTTTGATAACGATTTAATATACATACACTTATCAGACGTTTATTTTTCAAAACTGGAAATCAACAATTTAACGCAAAATATTAGAAATGAGATTGTTAAGAGAGCCGATATTTTAAGGAAAATCACTATTGGACACCTCTCTCCCACTTTCTCATATATCGATGATGAAGGAAATCAAATAGACTTATCGAAAATTGATAGTGAAAATACAATCTTATTTTTCTACAAACCTGATTGTCAGAAATGTATAAGAGAAAAACGTATTTTAGGATTGATAAAGAACAGACAAGAAAATCTGACGATATTATATATCAACATAAGCGAAGAAAATTATTCTAAAGTAAGCCAAGATATTGCAGTTCAATACGATATAACTACCACTCCATCTATTTATATTTTAGACAAGGAGAAAAGAATAATTGCAAAGAATATTAAAGCAGAAGATATTGAGTTTCATTTAATTAAAAGATAAAGACATGAGTTTTTTGAGTAAAGACACCATTTGCGCCATCGCTACAGCTTCAGGAACAGCAGCAGTTTCAATGATTAGAATGTCAGGTAACGACAGTCATAAAATTGCACTTTCACGATTTGTAAGAAAGAAAAAATTAACAGAAGATGCTGTTATTCCAAACAGGATGTATTATGGTGAAATCTGCGATTTGAACTACCAAATCATTGATGATGTGATGGTTACTTTCTTCAAGGCTCCACATTCATATACAGGAGAAGACTCTGTTGAGATAGTTTGTCACGGTTCTGTTTTCATCCAGAACAAGATATTGGAAATACTGATTCAGAGCGGTGCGCGCTTGGCAGAAGCAGGTGAATACACCATGAGAGCGTTTGTCAACAACAAGATGGACCTCACTCAGGCAGAAGCAGTTGCCGACCTTATCTCATCACAGAACGCTGCAGAACACCGTGTGGCGATGAACCAGCTCAAAGGCGGATTCTCGAAAGAACTTCAAGTGTTGAGAAGCAAGCTGTTAGACCTCACCTCGTTGATGGAACTAGAACTCGACTTCAGCGAGGAAGACGTAGAATTTGCCGACCGCACAAAACTCAATAATTTAATAGAAGAAGCCTCAAAACATATCAACAAACTCACTGATTCTTTTAGACTTGGCAACACTATCAAGAAAGGCACGCCAGTTGCTATAGTCGGTGACGCCAACGCTGGAAAGAGCACACTGCTCAACGCCTTACTTGGCGAAGAGAGAGCTATCGTTTCAGACATTGCTGGAACCACACGCGACACCATCGAAGAGACACTGAACATTGGCGGAAAGACATTCAGATTCATCGACACTGCAGGCATCAGAGAGACCAACGACACAATTGAAAAAATCGGTATTGAACGCGCTTTCAAGAAGATTTCAGAAGCCGACATCGTATTAGGACTCCTCGATTTAAATCAGAGTGCGAGCACATATTTTAAATCGGCTAACTTCATCATTGACAATGTTAACTTATTGGAACAAAAGCTGATATTGATATTCAACAAAGTCGATTTGAACAATGAAGCGATGTGGATGGACACAGAATACATCATAGACAACTTGCGAGCTTCCATTGAGAGAAACATAGAAGACAACGGCGGCTATATGATTGACGAATACAAATACAGCGTTACGGGACAAGACTGCCACGACATCAGAAACCTCGTCAAATACGATTTCATCTCAGCAAAGAATGACGAACATATTGAGAAGTTAAAGAAAGATATAGCATTTTTCGGAAGAGACCTGACAGTAGGCGAAAACGAAGTGTTAGTCACCAACTTACGCCATTACGAAGCCTTGATAAAAGCTGCCGAATCATTAGTGAAGGTCCAAGAAGGCTTGGACATGGGCATCTCCACAGAGTTCGTCGCACAAGACTTGAAGGAAGTTCTTTATTATTTAGGAAGCATCACCGGCGAGATCAGCAGCGGCGATGTCTTGAATAATATTTTTGGCAGGTTCTGCATCGGGAAGTGATTCCCAATTTTTAAAAACGCAACAACAACAAAACAACCATAATAAAATATCAAGTAAAACGAAAACTATTAACAACTTACAAAAATACAAAAAATACACCCCCTTTCGTTTTCTTGGTGATTATTTTACACTCTTTTAGTGTTTTCTTGTTACTATTTTGTTACTCAAATACACGCAGTAACAAAATAGTAACAAAAAGCAACAAATCAGTGTAACCAATTAAAAAACAAAAACATGAAAGAAACTATCAGACTTAGAAAAAAAGCTACAGCTGGTAACACTGGTGTTATGTCATTATATCTTGACATATACAGGAACGGTAAACGGGAATACGAGTTCTTAAAACTTTACCTCGTGCCAGAATTAACAAAAGCAGACAAGAAAAAGAATGATGAAACCATGAAGCTGGCGGAAGCTATCAAGGCGAAACGCACCGTAGAACTCATGAACGGCGAATACGGATTCAAGCAGCATTACAAGACGGATACGCCTTTCTTCGAGTACTACTCTGCAATGTGCGAGAAGCGTTTCAACAACCCTGAAAGCAGAGGCAACTGGGGAAACTGGTATTCCTGCCTTCATCATCTCCGCATCTACGAACAACGAGACAACATCACTTTTGCAGAGATTGACCAGAAGTGGGTGCAGGGATTCAAGGACTATTTAGAGACAAAAGCCCTTGCATGGAGCAATGACAAGAAAAAAAGAACCAAGGAACAGCATCTGTCCCGAAACTCCAAAGTGTCATACTTCGCCAAACTGCGTGCATGTCTCAACCAGGCTTTTGAAGAGCGTATCATTCCCGTCAACCCATGCCGAGGCGTGACGAATTTCAAGACGGAGGAAGGAACGAGAATGTATCTGACAGTTGAAGAGCTGAAACGACTTGCAGAAACTGACTGCATACAATACCCAGGCGTAAAGACAACGTTCCTGTTTTCTTGCCTTACAGGTTTACGAAGAAGCGATATTCTGAAACTGACATGGGGCGAAGTCCATCAGCAAGGCAATTTTACAAGACTTATATTTAAACAGAAGAAGACTGGCGGACTTGAATACCTCGACATAAACCAGCAGGCTGTAGAACTGATGGGACCAAGAGGAAATTCAGACGACTTCATATTCTCTGACATGCTGCCCGACATGGACTGCACAAACAAGACTCTGCAATCATGGATGTACCGTGCCGGCATTGACAAGAAGATCACATTCCATTGCGGACGACATACTTTCGCCGTAATGATGCTTGACCTCGGCGCTGACATATACACCGTGAGCAAGCTGCTCGGACACCGGCAGCTAACCACCACACAGATCTACGCCAAGGTACTTGACAAGAACAAGCAGAATGCCGTGTCTCGTATTCCAAGTATTTTTTGAATCATAAAAACCTGCAAAAAACTTTTCTTTTGTAGGTTTTTCTTTTGAAAATCCTATACCTATTTATTTTTTTATTATTTAGATTCGCACACGCCCGCAGTTGTAGTAGTAGATTAATTAATTTACTTTTCTTTTATAGCCAGAATGTATGATTTTCCGCCCAAAATTCATACATTTTAATTTAAAATGATGTAATGATTCCTACATTTTGCCCCAAAATGCATACATAATCCATTACATAGGATAATCATATTTTATATACTAATTTGCCTGAAAATGGTGTTTTTTGCCCTTAAATGTTAAATAATTGTTAAAAAATAGCTGATTTTCGCTCCGTATTATGTAGGAATCATGTAGGAAAAACAGACCAAAATGTATGAATTTTGACGCAAAATGTTATAATTTTGGTTTAAAATGATGTAATAATGCTGTAATAATCAACCAAAATGTATGAATTATGTAATATAAGTGTGTAATTATGTTTACAAGTACTGACCATTTTCGCGAGGTCACGAAAATGATATTTTCTGCTAATCTTTGATAAATTAGCAAGAAAAAAAAGAACGAAACCCTGGGAAGGAATCGTTCTTTGAGTAATAAACATTAATAAACTATGAAAAAAAAGAATTGGCTTATCTAAAGTCTAAAGTAGAGGAAAATAGACTATTTTCCCTCTTTCTCTCCCATCTCCCTTAATCTTGCAGATACAATATTAGTATTAGACTTCACTTCTGCATTGACATCAACACTCTGTAATTTTGGTACGACATAAGCAGCTAGCTTCTCCATTATATCTACCCTTTCTTTGGGTTTTAGTTGATAGATGTCTTCTAATAACGTTTCAGAATTATAATAATCGTTAACGATCTTAGATATTGCAGTGCGAAGCGTACTGGTAGTTTTGTTAGGTGTACCTTTCTGTCTTCCTCCTGTTTTTTTTCCTTTGTTGTCCATAAGTAAAAAGTTAAACCAATGGTGCAAAATTAACTGAATAGATTTGCAACCTAAGTTTAACTTATAATCGATTACAAGTATGATAACATTATGGATTGGTGCTGCTATTGGTGGAGGCTTGAGCGTTCTTGGCAGTGTCGCAGGCGGTATTGCTGCAAAGAATGCGGCGGATGACGCAGCCAACAAACTCGCAGAACAAAAACAAAAAAATCAGGAATGGTACAACAGGCGATACAACGAGGATGCCACACAACGTGGTGACGCACAGCGTATGATTACCAGAACGGAAGAGCTTATAAGACAACGCAATAAGGCAGCGCAAGGCGCACAGGCTGTTATGGGCGGAACTTCAGAAAGCGTTGCAGCAGCCAAGGCGGCAAACAACAAGGCTATATCTGATGCTGCCGCCAACATTACAGCCAGTGCAGAGGCTCGTAAAGACGCTATCGAAGCTACATATATGCAGAACGACAGTGCTTTCAACCAACAGCAGATGGCTATTGACAATGCCAAGGCTCAGGCTATTGCAGGAGCTGTACAAGGTATTGCTAATACAGGCGCAGCCATAGCTGGAAGCGATTTTGAACTTCCTCAAGGCTTCAGAAAGAAAGATAAGAATACTACACAAACAGAAGCTTTAGGAGGATGACAGTATGAGCGTAAGAGATGATATTTTGAATCAGAAGGCGCAGAAAGGAACCAAGGCTTGGAGTGAAGAACATGACACTCAGAATGATTACACTCAGAAAGCGCAGAAAGGAACGTTGCAGTATGTTGACAGCACTGCTGCTTCCAATCCTGCTAAAGAGGAAACAGTTGAAGCGACATCTAAGCCAACTGATACTGCTGACAACAAGAAGACTCTATCCTTTAAGGATCTGTATGAGATACTGACCCCAAAACCAGACCCGGAACAGCTGAAGAAAGACGCTAAGCGTGCGAGGACACGCAATATTATTGCTGCTCTCGGTGATGGTATTTCTGCAATAGCCAATCTGCACTATACGACTAAAGGTGCACCTAACATGTATGACGGGAAAAGTACATTGACTGCCAAATCGCAAGCGAGATATGACAAGTTAATGCAAGATTATAAGGATAACCTTGACAAATACAAACAAGGTCAGTTAAAAGCAGAGCAGCTTGACAAGGAGTGGAATCACAGAGCTGAACGTGAAAAGGTAGCTGATGATCAGTGGAATAAATCGCACCAGTTAGGTTTAGACAAATTTGAGTACCAGAAAGGACGTGATAAAGTAGCCGATGATCATTGGGATAAGGATTATACATATCGAGAAAATCGTGATAAACAAAGTCAAGAAAACTGGAAAAAAACTTATGATTTGCAAAAACAAACCCAACAAGATAATAAACAATTCCGACAAGACCAAATTGACGCACAAAATAGGCGTACGGAAGCTGCAAGAGCTAAAGGTGTAAGAGGCAAGGAAACTGTATTCTCCGATGGCAAAGGCAATAATGTAATTATTTATGACAATGTATGGAAAGGTTCCAAACAATCAATCATAAATGCATTGAGCGAGGACCCTCAATTTCAAGATAATCTGCTTTTGAGAAAAATAAACAGAGGTATAGCCTCCAAAGACGAAGTTGATAATTTCATAAATCAAAACTGGTACAAATCTGATAAGGCAAAAGCGATCATGCTTACTTTATCACAACTTGATCCTGCGACAATGACATCTGAGATAGATAACGATTCTAATGAAGACTTTAGTCAATATGAAGTGACATCTGATGATGATTTTAGTCAATATGAAGTAAAATAAATAAAATACAACTATGCCAATTTACACAGTAAACAACAAAACTTTCAATATACCAGATGATAAAGTGGATGCCTTTGAAAAAAAATATCCCCATGCTTATATTGAATATCATACAGAAGATAAAAAGTATAATATTCCTCTATCTGCACGAGAGGGATTCCTAAAAAAGTATCCTAATGCTACTTATTCAAAACAAGATGGTCCCTCCTCTCCTTCCGTTTCTGTTGAGCCTGCACAAGTTGCCAACCCTGTTTCTCAGGTAAAGCAGGATTCGCTGAGCGTTGATGCAGACGAAGATACTGATGTCAAAGTCCAATCCTCACAAAGGACAATGAAACCTGAGACAACAGATGACCTGATTGCAAGAATACAGAGAAACGGCAAGAAAGACAAGCAGGAAGAACTTCTTGAAGCACTTTCTCAAAGACAAGAACAAAAGACAGCACAGGACAGATATGTCAAAGGAATAGAAGATTCCATAGAAAAGAAAGCGAATGAACTGATAGAAAAAGACGTCAGTCTCAGCACTTTCAACAAAACCAAAGACAACGGATTGCAGTTCAACCCGTCAACGGGAAAATTAGAACGCTCCTACTCCACTCCATACGGCAATACGACTACCGACAGACATCTTGCTGATATGGAGAGTTCTCAATATGCAAGCAATATGACTGTCAGCGGACAGCTCAGACAGGCACAACGTAAATTGGATGAACTTAAACGCATGAAGCAGGAAAGAGCCAACGAAGTTCACGATGAAACTGCTGATTTTATAGATAGTAAACTTACAGGTTTTGGCCAGGCTCTTATTGGAGGTAATTTTTATGTGTCAAAACAAATGAGCGATCCTGAAAAAAACACTCTGGACGCAGCCATTCTTGAAACCGAAGAACAAATCAAAATATTAGAAAGAGAGATTGACAGACAAAATAACAAACGTGTCGGATTTTGGAGAGGTTTTACGGATATTACCGGTGATATCAATACCTGGGATTTTGGTTTAGGCGATGCAAAACACGCACTTACCTTGCTTGATGTAGGTAAAGATTATCCACATAAAAGCGATGGAACAAAACAAGCCGAGCAAGAATTGCTTGAATCTGTGTATAAAAAGCAACAAGCACAGCAAAGCTACGGACGAAATGATAACTTCTGGTTCCGTGCAGGCACAATGACAGGTCACATGCCTGCTTTCATGATAGACTTCGCTGTTACCGGCGGAGGATTTGATGGCATAAACGCATTGTCAAAGGCTGCGACAAAAGGCGCAACAAAGGCAATCGGAAAAGAAGTCATCGAGGAAATGGCTAAACAGGGTTTTAAAAACTATGTAAAGGCTAACGGTGTTAAAGGATTCAGCCAATATGCAGGCAACTGGACCATCAAAGCACTCGGCACAATGGCTGACGACCTTATCATAAGAGCACCATTGATGACAAATACAGTTCAAGCGGCAAAGACCGCTTCTGACATAATAGACAGAAAACTCGGAAGTGTTGTCGTCAATGAAGACGGAACATACGACTTCTCCAACGACAAGACATGGAGTAACGCCATCTGGCAAGGAGAAGCAAACGCCATCATTGAAAACTATTCAGAAATGTTCGGTGCGCACCTTGCTCCTGTCACATTAAAGAACATGTCTGATGTCGCTGCCGTATTCGGTGCAAAACGGCTAAGCGGTGTGCTTGCAAAGGCAGATGCAAGCGCAATAGGCGCAATCATGGGAAAAACAAACGAGATGTTTACCAAGCTCGGCGTCTCTGACTACTTCGGCGAAGTCACTGAAGAATACTACGGACAGCTATGGCGTACAATGCTCAACCTTGATGACGCATACAGACAAAACCCGGACGGTTCAAGAACAAACCTTCTGGCAACAGGACAATTCCATGGTGACATATTGGGTGGCATGGCTCTCAGCATGGGATTGATGGGTGCTGGCAAATACTCTCTTTCAGCAGCCAATTACACTATGATGAAGCATGATGTCAACAAAGCTGATTCAAGAGCAAGAGAATTGTTTGGCAATGATATTTGGGAACCATTACGTCAGACAATAGATTTGACAACAAATGATGATATTGGAAACTATATAGGAAGTGTTCTTATAGACGACAAATTAACCTTAGAGGAAAAAGAAGCTGTTTTAAACTATGTAGAAAGGTCCTTGTATCTAAGAGGCTTTAACCTCGCCACATTGGCTCAGTCACGCAATACTGATGAATCGGACAGCGACATCATCGATCAACAGAACAACGAATCATTCCTTGACGGATATAATGCAAGCACACCTCAAGAAATGAACGATGCCAAAAACATGCTTGAAATCAAAAAAGCAGAAATGATCCATACATTCGGTTTTACTGATGAATCTGACATCGAAGCATTCCTCGGTGAAAATCCTATCGAGACTGTCGCACAAAGAAGACAGAATGGAGAAAGTCAGGAAAGCACACAGACTGTCATCGACTATCTCAACGCCAAAGCGACATACGTCGGCATGATACAGCGTGTCTGTGACGACATTGACGGACAGATAGAGCAAAGCAATGCGCTCATCGATTCTCATACAAATAAGCATACAGGCAAGATTCACGGAGCTGTATCTAAAGAAGACGGCAGACTTGTTTATATCGTCTCAGGCAATGTCGTTCCTTATCAAGATGGTTCAGGCATCGACTTGCAGAATTCGGACGAAAACATCATCGTCAGAGATGCTGAGACTGGAGAATTGAAACAGATGTCACCTGAGTTCCTTTCTTCCTTATACGACACACAGTACCCTAACGAGCAGAAGGAAATCAACGCCCAGCAGATAAGAGAAAAGATTCTTTCAGAAGAAAGCAACAAGATTGACGGCGTCGTTGACTTCAACGACAAGGAACAGCTCCTTAACGAAATTGCAAACCAGATTGCCATTACAATGATACTCGCACAAAGAGGTCTTGACGCTGATTACATCAAGACATTCATTGGCAATGCTCAGATTGTCGAAAATCCTGACGGAACACTGACTTTCACTGACGGACAGAACGAGGTCGTTGTACCTAAACAGGAAATACAGCAGCAGGTTGACGCTAACAACATGCAACGTGCCGTTGACTTCAACGACAAGGCTAAAGAAATGCGCAATGCCATCCAACAGGCAGCAGCAACAACAACTCTTTCTTATGGAATGGGAGACAATATTTCATTAAGAGACGCTGACGGCAATATCATCAACGGAACTATATCTATGATAGAAGACGACACTTATGTCATAGATTACAGTGACAATAACGGCACATGGCATACTCTTGACCTGACTCAACAAGAGCTTGACAATATGATTGTCGGCCATAACGGTTCAACATTGAACCAACCTGTTTCAGAACAGAAACAAGCTGATTGGAATTCGGATGAACAATATCAGTATGATGATGAAATGTCTTTCTATAACGGCCAGATTCATGGCACTCTAAATAGAGTAGAAAACGGAACTGCCATTTATGTTGACGACAAAGGCGAACCTGTAATACTGTTAGCTGCAAAAAACGACCATCAATTCATTGGAATATTCAGAGAGCCTAATTCCAATAAATGGTCAATAAAAATGGAAAACAAACAAGGTGACAAAGGTGCGTTTAAAGGATTGCTTTCATCTGCAATGTCAAAATTGCCTATCGGTGCTGAAATTTATGAAAGAACATCAATATCTCTTGATGGTTTAAGAATATTTTCACAACAACTTGAACACGGATTCGAAATAGGAAATGACACTTACGAGACAGATGTGAATGGTGCCGACATGGCAAATGTCTTTGGTCTTAGCGAAGCTGACCAAGAATCAATGGCAAGTGTTCATATCTCTGAAAATGAACTTCCTAAAGTCAAGGAAATACTAAGACCATATTTAGAGAAATTCGGTGTAAAGAACATTGATAATGTAGTTTATTTGACCAATGGCAATACTCTTAGTATCAAACTCCCTATATTGGTAAAAACTGGCATAGGAACAAGCGTCCCTAAAAATAATATCGACAATACATCTTCAACAGAAGAAACGCATTCAACAAACGACAATGGTGTCCAAGAATGGTACAAGAACATTCATCTTAGCGGTGAATTAGACCAAAACAATGTTCCTTTTGTTCTGTCACCAGACGGCAATGTTGATTTCGGATATATAGAATCCATGCACAATCTGCCAGAAGCACCTATAAGATTGTCTATGGGGGATATTTCTAATGGCTATATCCACATTAACAAAAGACATGGCAACGAAATAAAAAAAGCAGGATTCAATTCTATTGAAGAATTTATCAAATATGTTGCGGATAACTTTACAAGAATACAGGAAGGTTCAGCTTATGACAATTCCAACAATGATAAAAACCAATCGTACCTGATACAATTACAAGACGGTCATAACAACACGCTCTTTGTTCAGTTATCTCGTGATGGCAAATACTGGAATGTTAATAGTGCCGGAGTTTTTGGCAAGTCATATGGTAACAAGAAGAAAAATATTTGGTCTGCCTCCGAAGTGCAGAGTGACAACTCGGCGGTTGTCAGTGACGGTTCGCAGTCCGAGCCTATCGCCGAAAACGGCTCTACCTCTAACGGAACTCCGTCCAAATCTTCTGAGCACAAAGATAATAATTCTTTTGATAATAACAACGAGTTAGAGGAAAAAGTTTACCAAGCAAGCGAAAACTTAAGAAAATATGTAGAATTCTTTAATTATAGGTATGGATATGAATTTACATCAGAAAGAGATTTCTACAACTGGATAGTACGAAAATACAAAACAAAAAAAGACATTTATCTTTGGCTATCTGATAATCTTCCAAAAGAAAATGTTAGCTATGCGATGCGTGCTATTATAGATTACGGTATCGCAAGCAAACAATTAATTGAACAATCCTCCACTAACAAAGGAGATTTAACGCTACAATCTACCACTGACGAGACCGTTCCAACATCTCAATCTTCCCTTATTCCTAAAGACGAATCAGGCAATCCTATCTACGAGCAGGCTGACAGCGAAACGGCTTGGGACGCTCTTATGGAAGATGCTGAAGGCGACGAAATAATGGCTGGCGAAGTTGCCAAATCAATGATCGCTGACAAAGAAGCGGAACTCAAGAAACTTGAAAAGACCAAAATCAAGGAAGGCAAGACTCCTGCCGAGAAAATGGCAGCTCTTAAAGAACGTAAAGCTGAAGTTGAAAAAATCAAGCAAGATATCGAAGCATGGAAGAAAATTGCGGCAGTTCCTATACAAAGACAGATTGCACAGCAGGAACGCATACGTCAGGAAGAAGCAGAAGCAGCCGCAAAACGTAAAGCTGATGAAGAAAGTTTGTTGGCGGAACGTCTTGAAGCATTGCGCAATAAACAAGAATTGCACAACGGCATTCCTGACTATTCAGAAGACACTCCGCAGAACGCCCGTGCAAGAGGCTACAGACGTGTGAATGGTCATATAGAAGAACGCCAGCAAGCAATAGAAGCGGTACAAGGCAAGGAAACAGAAGTCGAGTTCAGCAACGATGTAAGACCTAAAGGTCATTATGCCGTGATAGACGCTTCTCAACTCCAGCCAAGCCACATTCAAGGCAACCGCAATCCTTTGCACTTCCTTGACGAAGCACAGCCGAAGGAACGCAACGACAAGGCAAGCATCGTTTCCGCACAGAAGATTGCAGGCAACATCAGACCGGCAACAATCACTACAGGAGAGACTGCATACGTCGGCACTCCTACTGTCAATACCCGTGGAGAGGTTATCCAAGGCAACAGCAGAAGCGACGCATTGAAACTCATGTACGGCAATCATAATGACCAAGCACAGACTTACAAGCAATACCTTATGGACAACGCAGAGCAGTTCGGATTGAATCCAGAAGATGTTTCCAATATGGAGAGTCCTGTTCTCGTCCGTATGCTTGATGTCAATGATGAGCAGGCAATCACACTCGGACAATATGTGGCGCAAGACACCGAAAGCGGTGGTATAGAACGCATCAAGCCAAAGAACGCAGTCAAGAAGATGGGTGAAGACATAGGTTCTTTTGCAAATATTTTGTTAAAGAGCAACGACGAAGACGTATCTTTTGCTGAGCTTTTGGACCAGAATGGTGTCGAGGTGCTTAAATGGATGGCTCAGAAAAGCTACATCACACCTACTCAATATAACAGCGCATTCGACACAAAAGGAAGTCTTACAGCAGAAGCAAAGAACGACCTTCGTGGCATTATGTACCAAAGCATATTTGAAGGCGGAAACACACGTCTCGAAGAGATGTTCAACGCTTTGCCTGCAAAGGCACAGAAAGCCATACTTGCTACAGCTCACAGAGACTTCAACAGTCCGAATAGCGAACGCATGATTGAGGAAATACAGGACTCTATCCGTGCTTTCTATGCGCTTATGCAAGACGAACAGTTTGCTAAGGCAAAGAATTTAAAAGATGCAACAAAGGCTGTAGAAGCATGGCAAAAGCAATATCAGATGGACGATGTTACTGGAGAAGGTTATCTTCCTTCTGAAAAATTTAGTAACTTTGCATTGCACTTGGCGAAGCTGTATAAGGGTGAAAAACAATCAAACATCCAAGGTGTATTCGCTGAATTATACGACCTTATCCAAGGCACCAAAGAAGATAATCTGTTTGAGCAAGCATACAAGACACCTCGCACGCTCGTACAGGCAATTAAGGAAGTTTTAAATATAGATTATAATGGACAACGGAGAAATAATGTATTGGGTGGCGATAATAAAACAAGCCAACAAGGGCAACACGGACGCACAGGAGATGTTGCAAGCAGAGAACGAACTGAGAGCGGAGAACAATCTTCCAACGATTCAGGAAGAACTGATGAAGATAGTGGAAGCTCAGCCTTTGAAACTAATAGACAGACTGAAAATGAGAGCGGAGATATTAGGACCGCACAAACCGTACATCAATCCGGATCTGAACGAGAAGGATTTGAACAAACTCTTGATGGAAGACGGCAAACAGACAGCTCAGGAATGGCTGATGACAATGCCACAGTCTTGGAGAAAAGAACTTCCAGAAGCGATATACGAGTGCTTGAAGAAGGGTTGGACGCTAAACGAGGGGACAATACTGAGCATAGCGAGAGAACTCGACGCACAGCGGAATCCGAAAGGCTGGTAAATACTGCCAAACAGCACGGACTATTCATCCCTGCCGAAGTTATCATGACTTTGACAGGCAAGTATCCAAAACGCACAGGCGAGAGTGTTGTTTACATCGACGCAGAAGCAGGTAAGGTAACAAAGGTTAAAGATCCATACGCCAAGTCTGCAATGAAAAGCGGTGTTCAGCCTGAAGATGCAATATTTGAACACCGTGTACATAATCTCCTTTTCCCCGAAACTGCCTACACATTGGAGGGTATCAGTGAGGAACTTGGCGATGTTCGCATTGTTCTCACTCAGGACTATATTCAAACCAAAGGACACCCTACCAAGGAACAGATTACTGAAGCACTTGCCAAACGAGGATTATTCCCGGAAGATAAATATTCTTTCGGAAATGAATTTGTGTCTGTAACGGATGTTGAAGGTGATAATGTTCTCTTAGGTGAAGATGGTACAGTTTACTTCATTGACCCTATCATACGTTTCAAGAAGCCGTTGAAAGAGATTCTTGACAACTACAACAGAAACAATAACAGCACACTTGGCGAACAAATCAAATCAGCCGAAAAAGAAGTCAACACCTCTCCTACCGACAAACAGAAAGAAGCAGGCAATTACAAGAAAGGTCATGTTCAGATAGGAACATTCAACATTACCATAGAACAGCCTAAAGGTTCTGTGCGTAGCGGCGTTGACGCTAACGGCAGGAAATGGGAAACCACAATGCACAACACCTACGGTTACATCCGTGGCACTGAAGGCGTGGACGGCGACCATATAGACGTGTTCTTATCCGACGACATTGACGGTTGGAACGGTAACAATGTGTTTGTCGTTGACCAGTACAACGAAGACGGCACTTTTGACGAGCACAAGGTAATGCTTGGTTTCAACACCATTGAAGAAGCCGAATCAGCTTATCTTGACAACTACGAAAAAGGCTGGGAAAAGAAACATAAGATAGTGGTCTCTCCTATCCATACCGAGAATTTTGAGAAATGGATAGAGTCCTCACATCGCAAGACGAAACCGTTTGCAGAGTACAAGAGTGTGAAATCGGAAGAAAATCGTACAAAAAACAACGAAAATCGTACAAAATCCACGGAAAACAGCAGTAAAGTTGAGGAAAGTTCAGCAAGCAACGATACATCTTACACTATTGAACCTGCACAATACACAACCAAGAAAGGCAAGGTTCTTGACATGCACCTTGTGAAATTTGACAAGCCTTTGTCTAAAGAACAACAGCAAGCCGCAAAAGAACTTGCAAGAGCAGAGAAAGGCTGGTATGACGCAAAACAAGGCGGTTTTATGATGCGCAGCAACGAAAGTGCGAAAACATTAGCTAACACCATTCTTAATGATGAAAACGCTGTCGCTGACGCTCAGCCAGTATCAATGAACGACATCCAATCTGTAAATGACGGAAACGTATTGTTTTCAGAACCACAACAGACTGAACAACCGAAAGCGCCTAAAAGCAAGAAGGTTCACACTCCTATATGGCAATATATTATTCATGTTGACGATGACGGATATACCATGCTGTCCCGTGAAGATATAAGCGGAGAAATACCTATTCTTGACGACTGGGGATATTCTTCCGAAAGCCCAGAAGAAATGCTTGAGATACTCCGCAATCCTCAAAACAATATGCAGGAGGTTCTGAATGCCGTTGAAGTAACTCTTGAAAACAAAATCAAGACTCGTGATTTTGACCGCAAAATTAGAGAAGAACGTGAACAGAAGCGAATAGAACTACGAACAAACGGTGTCAATGGTTATAAAATTGGCGACAGGGTAATTTATACCCCGGTAAGTGGTACAAGAAAGCCTGTTGAAGCTACAATACACGATTTTGAAGAATACGGAGACAACAAGCCTGTGCTTGATACAGGATTGGCACCTGTCATGTATGAAGTTGTTGAGTGGGAAAATATCAAAAAAACTGAAAATTCTTCTGTTGAACGTCCGCAAAAGGGTGATGTCTATAAAAACAATATTGCAGGAGGTGACGCTGTTGCTTTAATTCAAAGTGTAGGCAAAAAAGGATATGTCTTAGCCTTTGCGTCTAATTTGGAAGATGCACAAGGCGGTTTGTTCATGGGCGATAAAATTGTAGATTTTAAGGAAATGGACAGATGGCTTACTGATGGCAGTTTAACCAAGATAGAACAGCAACAATCGACAAACCCAAGCGGGAACCGTCTCGTTACAGATGAGCGTTACGAAGAACTCAAGCAACGTATGCGCAGAAAGTTAGGCGGTCAGATGAATATTGGCATTGACCCTGAAATACTGGCTATCGGTACAGAAATGGCAGTATATCATTTGGAAAAAGGTGCCAGAAAATTCGCTGAATATGCCAAATCAATGATTGCAGATTTAGGCGATGTTATCCGTCCATATCTCAAAGCTTTTTACAATGGAGCGAGAGATTTACCGGAAATAGAAAGCAGCGATATCGCAAAGGATATGACTTCATACGACGAAGTACAGACTTTTGATGTAGCAAACTTTGACAAAAGCTCTGTCAATGCTATTGCTACAGCAGAGACAGTTATACGCGAAGAAGAAGTTGAAAAAGAGGTTAAGATTGCAAAAGATAGAATCAAAAAAAATCGTAACAATCACAATAATAAGAAAAAATCTGTAAATTCGCAAGGACAAACAGGAAGTCTGTTTGATGACTTATTCAATAACGAAAACTCTAACGACAATGGATTACAAAGAAATGATGAAGTTCGCTCCGAAGGATTGTCAGCCGACAACAATATCAACACCGGAACAGGAAGCAAAACTGGAAACAGCCAAGAAGTACAACAAGAAAGTGGAAGAACTGACGGAAACAGAGATGGCGGAAGCCAAAGAACTGGAAGAGAGATACAGAATGGCAACGTACGATCCTCTGGACGCATACAGGGGCTGACAGAAAAGAAAAACACTCGCAACAACCGTTCTGAACGTGGACAGAACCATGCTCCTACATCCGTTGATGCCCGTATTGAAGCAAACATCAAAGCAATCGAACTGGCTAAGCGACTGCTTGAAAACGGAGAGCAAGCCACAAAAGAACAGATGGAAGTGCTCCGCAAGTTCAGCGGTTGGGGCGGTTTGGGCAAAGCTTTCAATGAACGTGCAAGCTATGTTCACGAAGGAAGACATTACTACAACGAGCCTACCGTAGAAAACAAGAAAATCCGTGAGTTATTAGGGGAAGAAGCTTACCAACAGGCTGAAAATAGTAAATATAGTTCCTTCTACACTCCTGCTTATATTGTAGATACACTTTGGGACATCGCAGAACAGATGGGATTTAAAGGTGGTAATATTCTTGAAGGTTCAGCAGGTATAGGTAATATCTTAGGACAAATGCCTGCACATATCAGCGAAAACAGCGACATTCATGCCATAGAGATTGACAACACCTCCGGAGGAATACTTTCTCTCCTCTACCCTGACGCTAAAGTAGAGGTACAAGGATTTGAGGAAACTCACATCACCAACGGTAGCGTTGATTTAGCTATCACCAATGTTCCGTTTATTACAGATTGGCATGTAAAAGATACTTCAGGCGACAAAGACCTTTCAAGAAAATTCCATAATATTCACGACTTCTGTATTGCTAAAAATGTACGCAAACTACGAGAAGGAGGCATTGGCATCTTCATTACATCTAACGGAACACTCGATAGCAGCAAGAAACTTCGTGACTGGATTGTAAGCGAAGGTAATTCCGACTTTGTCGGTGCTTTCCGTATGCATAACAAGACTTTTGGCGGCACAAGCGTAACATCTGACATTATTGTAATCAGAAAACGGGTCAATGGACAAAAGTCCGTCAATGCTATTGACGTAAGCACCGTAAGCGGTGAACGTACGACAAACTTTGATACCGGCGAAACCCGCAAGGTTAAAGGTGTGGAAACATCTGTCACCAAGCAGCTTTCAATGGACTACAACAGATACTTCATCGAACATCCTGAAAGAATGGCTGGAGAAATGCACTTTGCCTTTGAAAAAGGCGACACATATCGTCCTACAAGCAAAGGTCTCTATCCTTCACAAGACAAGAACCAGGAACAGATGTTGACAGAATTTGTCAAGTCATTCAAGGAAGAAGAAGTCGGAAACAAAGCAAGCAATGATGTAGAAGTTACTGACGCAATACCTGGCAAAAAAATCGGTGAAATGTTCGTAAAGGACGGAAAACTCTACATCAATGCCATCGGATCCGCTCAACCTCTTGATGTCAATGCCAATAAGGTCAAAGGACACACGAAAGCAGAATGCTTTAAAGCATATTCATCTATCAAAGACGCTCTAAAAGAGGTCCTTGACTATCAATCCAACCATGAGAGTGACAACGGATTAAAACCATTGCTTGAAAAGCTCAACAAGGCTTATAACGACTTCGTTTCCACTTACGGGCATTTTAACAAGAATACATCTATCGCATTCCTGCGCAATGACGTTGACTATGCCAACGTAGCTTCCGTAGAGACATACAAGGAGACTGGCGACGGCAAAGGCGGCATAAAACAGACATTCGGCAAAGCTGACGTGTTAACGAAACGTGTTATTGAAAAAGAGAAAGAACCTACACCTACAAATGTAAAGGACGGCATTGTTGCAAGCATGTTCAAGCATGGACGTATCGACATTCAATACATCGCAGAACAACTTGGCAAAAGTGAAGCGGATGTCAAAAAAGAGATTATCAGCAAAGGATATGGTTTTGAAGACCCGATAACACGACAGATTGAAGTTTCATATCAATATTTAAGCGGCAATGTCAGAGAAAAGCTTCTTCAAGCACAAGAAAACAACGAAAACGGAGAGTTTAACAGCAATATCAAAGCGTTGCAGGAAATATTGCCTATGAACATACCTGCCCACTTGATTGATTTCACACTCGGCAGTTCATGGATTGACTCTCAGCTATATGATGATTATGTAAAGGACCGTACAGACGTGG
>JAFYNK010000032.1 GCA_017548125.1 Bacteroidales bacterium
GGAGAACGTTTTGGCTATTACACCATGCTTGCTATCTTCGTACTTTTCTTGCAAGCTAAATTCGGTTTCGACGAAGGACAAGCCGGTGCCATCTACGGTGGTTTCCTCGGTTGTGTTTATTTCATGCCTCTCATCGGCGGTATCCTCGCCGACCGTCTCGGTTACGGCAAGATGGTCAGAGCTGGTATCGTGGTCATGTTCCTCGGTTAACTTCTCCTCGCAGTCCCAATGATGGGCGCGACAGCGAAAGTCACTATGTTCTCAGCGCTCGCACTCATCGCGATAGGAACAGGTCTCTTCAAGGGCAACCTTCAAGTCATGGTAGGCAACCTCTACGACGAAGCTAAATACAGTCCATTCCGCGACAATGGCTTCAGTCTTTTCTACATGGCGATCAACATCGGTTCTATGTTCGCTCCTATGACAGCGACAAAAGTCACCGACCTCTTCCTCGGCAAAGCAGGATTCACCTACGTGCCTCAGATCCCATCACTCGCTCATCAATATCTCGATGAAACAATATCAGCTGATGCCTTGAAATCATTCGAGACTTTAGCAGCACAACAAGGCAACACCGGCGACCTCGCCATTTTCGCACAAAACTACATCGATTCATTATCAACAGCATACAACTACGGTTTCGGCGTCGCATGTATCTCATTGATACTCTCAATGGCTATTTACATCTGCTGCCGCAACTGGTTCAAACATGCTGACGTCAATACAAAACAAGCCAAAGCAATGGCTAACACAACTGTTAAAGTTGAAGAACTCACACCAGAACAGACACGTTCACGCATGACAGCATTATTCATGGTGTTCGCTGTCGTCATCTTCTTCTGGATGTCGTTCCAACAAAGCGGATTGTGTCTCACCTTCTTCGCCCGTGACTATACAGCAAGCACAGCCACAGGATTCTCAAGAATCGGTTTCAACATCTGGGCATTGACATTAATCGCTATCTCTGTATATACATTATTCTCAACATTCCAGGCAGAGACAAGAAAGAACAAGATCGTCAGCGGCGTCATCACCTTATTATTATGGGGCGCAGCAGCAGCCTTATACCTCGGCATGCCAGCAACAATCAATATTTTACCACAAGAATTCCAACAATTCAACCCATTCTTCGTCGTTGCCTTGACACCTGTATCGATGGCAGTATTCGGCGCATTGGCAAAGAGAGACAAAGAACCTTCATCACCAAAGAAAATCGGTTTGGGTATGATTGTAGCAGGTTTAGGATTCGCTATCATGGCGATGGCATCAGTACATTTGTTAAGTCCAGCCGAGTTGAAAGCCACAGGCGGCGTAAGCAGCACATTGGTATCACCAAACTGGCTCATCAGCACATATTTAGTCTTGACATTCGCTGAGTTGTTATTAAGTCCTATCGGCATTTCATTCGTAACAAAAGTAGCTCCTCCAAAATACAAAGGCATGATGATGGGATGCTGGTTCTGCGTCACAGCGATCGGCAACTACCTCACCAGCGTCATCGCTAAGATCTGGGGAACAGGAATGCCATTATGGATGGTATGGGGCGTACTCGTAGTATTATGCTTGTTATCAGCTACGTTCATCTTCTCTATCATGAAGAAGTTGGAAGCAGCGACAAAAGAATGTTAAAACTAATTCATAATGCATAATGCATAATTCATAATTAAATTTGTAGAGACATATCATACGACATCATAAAACAAAAATATGTCGTTGATGCGTCTTGACAATTTATTGTTTATAATTGAGATTATGGTAAGTCTGTGGCAGATATTTCTCATATTCGCAAAGATCGGGGCCTTCACTATTGGTGGAGGCATCCCGATGATTGCGGCGATAAAGTCGGAACTCGTAAGTCGTAAATGGCTCAACGACGAGGACTTTGTCGATATCATCACATTATCACAAACGGCGCCGGGCTTGTTTGCCGTCAACATCTCCATCCTGACGGGACATAAGCTGCGAGGAACGAAAGGCAGCGTTGTGGCAACCATCGCCAGCTGTCTGCCGCCATTTCTCATCATTTTACTCGTCGCGATATTCTTCACCAACTTCAAGGATAACGAATATGTGATAAAGGCGTTCAAGGGCATCAGACCTGTTGTTGTTGCGCTCATCGGCGTTCCTGTCATCGACATGATCAAAGCCACAAAGATGAAATGGTGGTCATGGACAATCGTTGTCTTATCGATGACTTTAGTTTGTTTTTTAAGTGTCTCACCTATATATATACTGATATGCGTCATAGTGATAGCAGCGTTCATCAGTTGGTATAAAAACAAAGAGCATCATGATATACATTGAGTTATTCCTGACGTTTTTCCTCATCGGCATGTTCACCATCGGAGGTGGATATTCCATGCTTCCTCTCATACAGAACGAAGTCGTTTCAGTTCACGGATGGATTGATGAGACGACATTCACCGACATCGTCGCCATCTCACAGATGACACCCGGACCTATCGGCATCAACTCCGCCACTTACGTAGGATATGAGGTCTTGGCAAAATCAGGAGCGTCTGAAATCATGAGCGTTCTTGGTTCATTCACTGCAACTTTCGCAGTGGTATTGCCATCATTCATAATAGTGCTTCTTTTATGCAAGGTTTATGAGACATGGAAGAACCATCCTATCTTCAAAGGAGTGATGTCAGGATTGAAACCGGCTGTTATCGGACTTATCGGCACTGCAGCCGTCGCTCTCGCCACACCAGAAAACTTCATCGACTGGAAAAGTTTCGTGATATGCATAGTAGCATTCATAGCATTATATTTCAAGAAAATCGGTCCGTTGGCGATTATTGCCGTTGGAGCTATTGTGGGGTTGATAGTTTATTAACACAGACTTTGGCTATAAAAAAACGTCATTTCTTATGTGTGAAATGGCGTTTTTTTGTTATACAATGATTTTTATTCTGAAACTGCTCTTAAGGTTTCATTTCCTATTCTGTTAGTCATTCCCACACCTAAACTCGTCAAATACTCTCCATGAATCATTGTCTCATCAAAACTAAAAACATACGCGTACTTATTATGTTTTTCCTGGTTAGAGCCATTTTCATACGGAGTAGAAGTCCAATATCCTCCACCATAAACATTATATCCTGTATAAGTGGATGGTAAGAATATTGCATTATTATTAGGACCTATCAATACTATTCCTCTAACGCCTTTGTATGAAATAAATTCCCATTCACAATTATTTTTCAATTCTTCGCACTCAGCCTTTGTCGGCAATCTCCATGTTGAACCCCAATTAGCACTAGCGGCGTCATATTGAGGATCTCCCGAGAAATCATCCATTTCTACACCATATGTTATACATTCAGCACCAGGAGTGGTCTGGCCCCAAGTATAATAATTTCCAAAATCTACAACAGAACTTCCATCTATATTATAGGTAGCCCACTTCAAACCACTTGGCAGACCAAGATCCACATACGCATATCCATTGATATAACCATCTATAGTATATTCATGCATTGTTTTAAACACCTGCTGGCTACTGTATCCAACAGTCATATCACTATTCACAGCATAGGCTCTTACATAATATTTTGTAAAACCTTCCAAACCTTCTACAACAGATGAATACCATCCAACACCTTCTCCGTCTGTAGTATGACTATCTTCTATAGTTGGATTCTGATGCGTACTCCAACAAAATCCTCTAGCGATGACATCTGGCTTCGCATTCTCATCAATTACAGCACTAAACTTTGCTGATGAAACTTCTATGTCCGTAATATACAAGTCCTTTGGCTTAACAGCTGCATGCATATGTATATATTCGCTATAATGTATCGAATCATAAATGCCATCAAATATCTGTTCAAAAGCATAAGCGACAATATGATATGCAATATTAGGTTTTAAATTCAAATGATACTCATACTCAATGAGGTCGCCATATTCATTTCTACCCCAATATCCCTTGTCTTGATCTTCAAAAGTAGGATTCTCTTTGGTACTCCATATAAAGCCAACCATTAAATCTTTACTTTCACCACAAGTAACTATTGCTCGAACTATGGTAGAACCATCCGTAGCATCTGTAGTTGGTTCTTCCATCTTGACTGTAATTGCCATTGACACATTTGATGGTTCTTCTGTTGGGTCATCTATAGGTGATGGTTTACATGAATACATAAGCAAACCAATTACAAGAAGTAGCATTATCTTTTTCATACTTTTATTTGCCAAGTTATTACTCATCTGACTCTTCGAGTTTAAAACAAATTCTGTTACATTGTACCAATGTATTTGCGCTTGTAAATATACAACACCAAACGACAAAAGTCAATATTTTTATTTATTTTTTTCAAGTTCTTAATATGCACTTTACAATTTGAAAAAAAATAATTCCAAACACCTAATTTATCATTTCTAATTTTAAAAAAAATGTTATATTTGTAGGCGAATAATTAAGTCAAATTTCAAAATTGTCATATATGAAAAAGGAAATAAAATTCAGTTTGGTTTACCGTGACATGTGGCAAAGTTCCGGTAAATATGTTCCTCGTAAAGACCAATTGGAACAAATAGCTCCTATTATTATTAAGATGGGTTGTTTCGACCGCGTTGAATCTAATGGCGGTGCAGCAGAACAAGTTAACTTGCTTTATGGTGAAAATCCAAACCATTCAGTACGTGCTTTCACTGCAGCATTACACAAAGGCGGCATCGAATGTCACATGCTCGACCGTGCTCTCAACGCATTACGTATGAACCCAGTTCCTGCTGACGTTCGTCAACTCATGTACAAAGTAAAGAAAGCTCAAGGCGTTGACATCACCCGTATCTTCTGCGGTTTGAACGACGTTCGCAATATCATCCCTTCAATCCAATGGGCTAACGAAGCAGGCATGATTTCTCAAGCAGCTATGAGTATCACTTACTCACCAGTTCACACAGCTGAATATTACATCGAAATGGCTGAAAAACTCATCCAAGCTGGTGCTAAGGAAATCGCTTTGAAAGACATGGCAGGTATCGGCCGTCCATTCTCATTGGGCAAAGTCGTCGCTGCTATCAAGAAACAACACCCAGAAATCAAGGTTCAATATCACGGCCACTCAGGTCCAGGTCTCTCAATGGCTTCAATGATTGAAGTCGCTCACGCTGGCGTTGACTACATCGACGTTGCTATGGAACCACTCTCATGGGGTATGGTTCACCCAGACGTTATCTCAGTACAAGCTATGTTGAAAGACGCTGGTTTCTTAGTAAAAGACATCGACATGAACGCATATATGGAAGCTCGCGCAATGACACAAAGCTTCATCGACGACTTCTTGGGCTACTGGATCGACCCACGTAACCGTTACCTCAACTCATTGATGTTAGGCTGCGGTCTCCCAGGTGGTATGATGGGCTCACTCATGGCTGACCTCAAGAGCGTTCACGCTGCTATCAACATGAACCTTAAAGCTAAAGGTGAAAAAGAACTTACAGAAGACGAACTCCTCGTTCAACTCTTCGACGAAGTACAAAATATTTGGCCAAAACTCGGTTACCCTCCATTGGTAACTCCATTCAGCCAATATACAAAGAACATCGCTTTGATGAACCTCTATTCATTAAGCAAGGGCGATGCTCGCTACGAAAACTCAATCGACAAAGCAGCATGGGATATGATCCTCGGTAAAGCTGGTCAGTTGCCTGGCAAGTTAGACCAAGAAATCATCGACCTCGCTAACAAGAAAGGCTTTGAGTTCTTCGAAGGTAATCCACAAGACAACTATCCAGATGAATTGCCACGTTTCCGCAAAGAAATGGAAGAAAATGGTTGGGATCTCGGTCAAGACGAAGAAGAACTCTTCGAATTTGCAATGCACGAAAAACAATACCGTGAATATAAATCAGGCGAAGCTAAACGTCGTTTCAACCAAGAGTTAGAAGAAAAGATGAAAGCTAAGTTTGAAAAAGCTGGCGGCAACGTTCAAATCCCTGACTTGAGAGCATTACGCCATCCAAACGCAGAACCAATCGTGGCTCCTGTCGGCGGAAGAATCTTATGGGACATCGACTTCAACGACAAGTCAACAACACCAGCTCCAGGCACAGTATATAAAGAAGGTGATATCGTTGCTCAAATCCAAGCTCCTTACGGACAAGAACCAGTTGTAGCATTATGGCCAGGCAAGATCGTCGAAGCTGTTGCTCAACAAGGTCAACTCGTACAAAAAGGTGAAACAATCGCTTTCATTGAGAAATAAGATTATAAAAGTCAACAAGACTACAAGACTACAAGAAGAGACGCCGCTTTTAAAGTGACGTCTCTTTTTTTATCCACAAAAACTTATAGACTCATAGACTTATTGACTTTTTCTTTGGGCGTTACGGCTATCGCCGTCGGGCTTTCCGCTATATCTTTGCGCTCTCCGCATCCGCTCCGCTCGCAAAGGATGCCGCTCCAATCCCTAACGCTTTGGTGAACTCTAAAGTTCTAAAATTCTAAAGTTCTCAAAAATTCGTGTATCTCTTCTTTTGAAGCGTCAACATCAAACACTTTTGTCGGTTTCAAATAGATTATCTCCTTGTTTTCCTTGAAGCGTTTCTCGCCGCCGCCCGTGATGTTAAGCATGATGACAGCGTCTTTTTCCACCTGATTATTTTCGACAGCTCGTATCAATGACGCCGTTGCCACAGCTGCCGCTGGGTTGATGTCGATGCCTTCGAGTTCTTCAAACGTACGTGATGCCTGTTCTGCCTCTTCGTTAGTCACCGCGAAGAAATCGCCGTCGGTATCTTTCATGGCGTCGTACAATCCGCCAGCGATGGAATAAGGAGGTTTACGGTTGGTGAGAACCTTGGCAATCACCGTGTTAGCATCTCTACGAGCCTGGTCGTTGTCGTAAGGAAGCATCTCGCGAGAGTCCTTTTTCCATGCCTCAAACATAGGCAAGAAAGGAGCGTTCTGCGATACGAAGATACGAGCTTTTTTGTTTCCGTAGCGACCGTCTTCGATGAAGCGAAGGTTAGCCTCCCACGCTGCGATGGCGCCAGTACCGCTGCCAACAGCCTGGAAGTAATAGTCAGGGATGCTGCCGATGAAAGTCACTGCCGACAACATCGTCGTTGCCATTCCGTCGCGGCGTGCTATGTTCTTGGCACCGCCTTCAGCGAAGAAACCATCAAGTTCACATATTATATTGCCTAGATTTATCGCGTCGAAATAATCGCTTCCCGATTTGGTTGCCAGCACCTTGACACAAGGATTAAGAGGCTTCTCGAACCAGAGAGCGCTGAGGTTATCTTCTGGAATTGTTAATAATAATTTAATATTATTGTCAGAGCAGACCTGAGCGAAGGCACGAGCAGTGTTGCCAGCAGAAGAAACAACTATAACTTCGTCTTTTTTCTCCTCGCCAAGACGCGCACAGATAGAATACGCCTCCGTCTCTTTGAAAGAACATGTGCGCATATTCGCACCAATCTCCGGATAATAACCGTTGAAAGTGATATATAAATTACTTAATTCCAACTTCTCCGCCAATGCCTTGCTTTTGTATGTGATAGGTTTGGCGTCGCATTGCAACTGACGTTTTATTGGAAGCCAGTCGGCGTAGCAATAAAGTCCGTTGTTTTCTTCTTTAACCTGAAGCTGCTTTTTTGCATAGTCGGCACGGATGAGACTAGGTTTTTCTTCGCCTTTGAAATCGAGCATCCAGCCAGAGTCGTCGCAGACATTTCCTGTCGCCACCGACTTAATCTTATATTCTGTAGGATTAAACATTTCCATCTATTTTTAACAATTAGTTGCAAATATAGAAAAAAAATAGTAAAACGATTTACTAATTATCAAAATTAGATTATAAAATCATATAAAAATATTCTCATTATTGCATTTAAAATCATATCTTTGCAGATAATTTATCAATTATTATTTTTCATGAAAAAACATTTATTTTTTGTTGTAGCATTATTGCTATCAGTAACGATTTTTGCACAAGAAAGAGCATTCATCGTAAACGAATCATTCAATTCATCATCAATGCCTAGCGGTTGGTACTGCACAGGCGAAGGTTCCGACAGTTTTGAAATCAAGACCACAAGCAACGCTGGCGGTGACCCTAACGAATTGTATTTCAAAAGTATTCCAATCGTAACAAGCGGCATTCACTTAGTCATGGCTACAGCCGACTTAACCAATGTCAGTGAATTAGGTCTTTCATTCAAACACTATTTAAACAACGATCAGTTGAGCAGCACCATCGGTTTCGCCACGTCATCCGACAACGGAGCCACATGGAATAAAGGATGGTCACAGACATATTCCAACGCTTCATCAACAGGACAATACAACATCAACGAGACATTCAGCACTCCTGATATGGGTAAGAACAACGTTTTGATTTGTATGTTCTATGAAGGTAACACATATAATTTCAACAAATGGTACTTCGACGACATCTGCATCTTTACCCAAGGCGGCAGCGATGACGGCGCCGACCTCCAGATGTCAGCTATCAATGTCAACAGCATCGTTCCAGCAGGATTCGTTGACATCAGCTTCACAGTAAACAACACAGGACAAGAAAACGTAACATCATTCGAGGCCAGTTACGAAATAGAAGGTTTTGAAACAGTGACAGAAACATTCACTACCAATATGTCACCTTCAAACAACAAACAGTTCACATTCCAGACAAAAGCCGGACTCATCGCATCAGCTTATTCTATCAAAGTCAACATCGTCAGCGTCAATGGCAGCGCCGACATGGAACCAAGCAACAACAGCATGACAAAAGAGTTCAAGACTTATATGAGAACAGTTCAGAGAACACCTATGATTGAACATTTCTCAAGCTCCACATGCCAGCCTTGCGTCAATGTTGACAATAGCATGATGGAATTGACAAGCAACAATCCTGGCAAATACACATACACCAAATTCCCAGTCAACTGGCCTGGCATCGGCGACCCATACGCAACACCAGACTGCATCGTAAGAAGCGACTATTACGGAGTCTATACTGTGCCTAACATCGCCCTCGACGGACAGATCAAGTCTGGCGCCGTAACACAAACAGAATTGAACGACAGATTAAATTCTACTTCATATATCGACATTGCCGGAGCTTTCGACGTTGAAGGTAACGTAATCAATGTTACTGCCGACATTATTTCTTACATCGACATGCCTGACGTAAAAGTTTTCTTGTCTATCAACGAAAAGACAACTACTAAAAACACAGGCAGCAACGGCATGACAGAATTCCATCATATCTTCATGAAAATGTTAGGCGACATCAACGGCATTGAGACAAGCTTCAACGCAGGTGAATATCAACGTTTCGCTTTCTCATTCGACATGACAGAAACCAATATGGAAGAGATTAACGATTTGGAAGTAGCAGTATGGATTCAAACATACGACTCTAAAGAAGTTCACAACAGCCATTATCTTAACGAATATACAGAACATCCATATCCTGCACAAAATCTTCAACTTAACGGTTCAACGATAACATGGGAAGCTCCTGAAAAAGGAAATCCTACTGCTTATATGATTTACGTCAACGGCGAATTAGTCTCAAACAACACAACTGACTTATCATATAACATCAATGAAACTGTTGAAGTTTTCTCTGTTGAAGTCATCGCTCTCTACGACGAAGTAAAATCTATCGGAGCTACAAATTTCGTGTCAAGCTGCGAAACTCCACAAAACATTTCAGTAACAGGCGATGAAGCCGGAATGAAAATCAATATCTCCTGGGACGCTGTTGACGGAGCCAACGAATATCAGTTATACCGCAACGGAAACTTATTGACAACAGTCTCAAGCTCAGAATACACCGACACAGAAATAGAATCAGGCACACAATATTGCTATAACGTTAGAACATATTGCGGCGAAGGCAACTACTCAGGATTCTCAGCAGAAGCATGCGCTCAAGTGGGAGAAAAACCTTGCGATGCTCCTGGCAATCTTAATGTTACAGTAGAACAAGACGCTGAAGGATTCGAATATACATTCAAAGTCACAATGTCATGGAACGCAACAAACAACGCTAACGAATATGTTGTTTATCTCGACGGCGAAAAATTAGAAACGACAACAGAGACTTCTATCGTAAAAGGATTCGACGAAGAAGGAACACACTATTTCACAGTGGCTTCCGTCTGCGAAAACGGCGAGTCAGAACAGTCAGAAGCATTTGAATTTGAAATTAAAGGCGAGTCATTAGAAGAAATTTCAAACAACATAGAGATTTATCCTAACCCAGCAAAAGACTTTATCAAGCTTTCAGCTGTCGGCAGTCAGCTTTCTACAGTTAAGATTTACAATTATTTAGGAATCTTGGTTGATGAAGTTGAAGCAAATTCAAACGAAATTGAAATCAATGTTTCAGACTATAACAGCGGAGTTTACTTCGTTGAAGTTAAGACAGAAAGAGAAAATTTAATTAAAAAAATAGTTATAGAATAAATAGTTTAAGGTTTAAAGATTAAGGTTTAAGGTGGCAAGATTCACTTCAGACCTTAAACTTTAAACCTTAAGCCTTAAACGAAAAAATTAAATCATGAAAAAAACTTTACTACTTACAATTGCATTATTACTTTCAACAGCAATGTTCGCTCAAAGCAGAGCTATCATCTTAAGTGAGTCGTTCAACACTTCAGGAATGCCATCAGGATGGGGTGTCTATGGCGGCGGCACCAACAGCTGGACTGTACAAAACACCAACAGAGCCGGCGGCATGCCATGGGAAATGGAGTTCTTCTGGGAACCACAATTTGAAGGAACATCATATCTCTCAATGGGTTCTTTCGACTTAAGCAACATCCCAAGCTTCGTCATCTCCTTCAAACATTATTACGAAAACTACTCAAACGAATCAACAATAGGCATCGCTACATCATCTGACGGCGGCGCCACATGGAACAGCGGCTGGTCAAAGACATTCTCAGTAACCGCTCAATACGTACAAAACGAACTCATCACAACAAGCGACGTAGGCAAAGATAACGTCATGATTGCGCTCTATTTCGAAGGCAATTCATACGACATCAACTACTGGAGCTTCGATGATTTCTTAATCTATTCTCAAGAACAAAACGACATCAACGTCAACACTTTCGACATCAGCGCTAACTTAGGCGTAGGTCAGTCGGAAGTGAAATTCACAGCCAAGAACTTAGGCACCAACGCCATCGAATCTTTCGAAGCAAGCTATCAAGTTGAAGACGGCGAGACAGTGACACAGACATTCGAGACAAACCTCGCATCTTACGAATCAGAACAATTCACATTCGACACAAAAGCGACATTATTCCCAGGCAAATATACCATCAGCCTAAATATTAATAAGGTAAACAACGGCGACGACCAAGACATGAGCAACAACGCTGCAACAAAAGACGTCACTGTTGGTTACGGCATCGCTGAAAGAATCCCTATGATAGAACACTTCTCAAGCTCAACATGTTATCCTTGCGTCTTCGTCAACACTGCCATGGAAGAACTCACAGCAGCTAACCCTGGCAAATACACTTACACAAAATATCCAATGAACGGCCCTGGCACTGGCGACCCTTACTACACAGCAGAATGCGGAACAAGAAGAACATACTACAACGTCAACAGCGTTCCTACAATATTCTTGGACGGCGGCACCAGCGAAGCTCCTGTAACACAATTGGCATTAGACAGAAGATTAAACGAGAACTCTTTCGTCAACATCCAAGGCGCTTTCCAAGTTGAAGGCAGCACCATCACTGTGGCAGCCGATTTCATGGCTTACAACGACATTTACAACGCAAAAGCTTACGTCGCTGTCAACGAAAAGACAACAACAGGCAACACAGGAAGCAACGGCGAGACAGAGTTCCACCATATCATGATCAAGATGTTAAGCTCAGCACAAGGACAGGCAATGAGCATCAACGCTGGCGAGATACAACACGTTGAATATACATTAGACCTTTCAGGCACACACGTCGAAGACATGAACGACCTCGAAGTAGCGATATGGTTACAAAACCAATCAACAAAAGAAATATACAACAGCAAGTTCGCTATGGAATATACAGAACACTTATACGCTGTTGAAGATTTGTCAGCTGTAATTGGTGATAATGCGGTTGATTTCTGTATAGCTTGGCACAAACCAGAAAAAGGCAATCCTACAGGATATAACATCTATCTCGATGGTGAATTATTATTTGAAAACTTCGATGAAACAAATATCAGCACTGATGAAGGTGAAATCCTCAATTATTTAAAAGACGGCAACAAACACATCGTTGAAGTCGTTGCAGTATATGAAAACGGCACATCTGTAGGTTCTGCTGTACTTGTCGTATTTGATGGCACAAACGTAAGCGAAATGGCAGAAAGCAACATCAGCATCTACCCTAACCCAGCGAAAGACTTCGTCAAGATTTCTGGAGACGACCGCATCAATTCAGTTAAGGTTTACAACTGTTTAGGTATGATGGTTGAAGAGATTGAAGTCAACGCTAACGAAGCAGAGATAAATATTTCAGAATATAACACAGGAATTTATTTCTTCAATGTTATGACTGAGAACGGAAACGTTATTAAGAAGGTTGTTAAGAAATAAGAGGGAATAGAGGGAATAGAGGGACTAGAGGGACTAGAGGGAAGAAAGGATCTTTTCTCTAGTCTTTTTTTGAATTGAAAATTGGCGATGAACAGTAAGTTTCTGTCGTACCTTCGGCACTCTGATTATGGTATAATCTTTATTGCAGGGGTTCCGTGCTTCGCACTTCACCGCCTGCCTGGGAACTGACGTCCTTTCAGGACTTTTTTGAATTGAAAATGGAAAGATGAAAATGGAAAGATGAAAATGGAAAATTAAAAGAATATAGATTTGTTTCATACAATAATTATAAGGCGTACTGATGATTAATAAACATTAACAAATTATCATTGATATGTTTTGTTTTTGCAATAATTTTTCAACAATCTTTATTTCATAAAATATTTTAACTCAATGGTATTTAATTGCTTGTTATTTTTGCAGGATGAAATATGGGATAAGCGCCGAAGGTGCGACAGTTCCCAGGCAGGTGATGGAGCACGTAGTGCGGAATCCCTGCAAACGAGA
>JAFYNK010000033.1 GCA_017548125.1 Bacteroidales bacterium
AGAAGAGGAAAATGAAAATTTCGAGAGTTCTAAAGTTCTAGAATTTGAAAGTTCTCCTCAAGAGGAACATGATTCTGGTATAAGGGCTTATAAAAGAGTTTATACTGTTGAGTCTAAGACTCTTGGTGATAAGCTTGAGTCTGTTGAGGATAGAAGTCTCGCTGCTCGTCTGCAAAGAAAGCCTGTCACTGACTTGATGAATGCTATTGGAATAAATGATAAGTTTTTGTTGCTCAATGAGTTGTTTGCTGGAAGCATGGAAAAATATAATAAATCAATAAGAGCATTGAATAGCTTCTCGACATTACTTGGCGCTAAGACTTATATGAGCGAGTTGCAGATTGAATTTCAATGGGATTGTGAGTCAGACGCATACAAGAAACTTGACAGTTTAGTTGAAAGAAGATTTATGTAATTCATAATTCATAATTAAAATAGCTATGAAATTATATTTAGTTCCTACACCGATAGGTAATTTGGAGGACATAACAATGAGAGCGTTGCGTGTCTTGCGCGAGGAAGTGGATGTCATCTTGGCTGAAGACACTCGCACAAGTGGCAATTTGCTGCGTCATTATAGCATAAGCAAACCGATGTCGGCTTTTCATATCAACAATGAACATAAGGTTGTGAGAAGTTTTGCCGAGCGTATTTTGGCAGGGGAGAAGATGGCCTTGGTCACTGATGCAGGCACTCCTGCTATCTCCGATCCGGGATTTCTCTTGGTTCGTGAGTGTCTCCGACTTGGCGTGGAGGTGGAGTGTCTCCCAGGCGCTACTGCTTTCGTGCCGGCTCTCGTCAACTCAGGTCTCTCGGCCGACCATTTTATTTTCGAAGGCTTCCTGCCTCATAAAAAAGGTCGTCAGACAAAGCTTGAAGAAATAGCTAATAATCGCTATACTACAATATTATACGAGTCTCCTTTCCGCCTCGTCAAGACGTTACAGCAACTTATCGAGGTGTGCGGACAAGAACGCCGCGTTTCTGTGGCTCGCGAACTGACTAAAATATACGAAGAAAACGTAAGAGGAACGCTGTCTGAAGTGGTGGATTATTTTAGCAAAAAAGAAGTGAAAGGTGAAATAGTTATTGTGCTTGAAGGAAACGCCGATGAGAAATTGAAAATTGAAACTGAAAATTGAAAGCTAATAATTAAACCAAACTATGAGAATTAAATCGTTACTGATAACTCTAATGCTGCTATGTGTCACTACGGCCTTCGCTGCTCCTTTTAAAAACGTTGAAAAAATATTGACACAGCCTGATGGAACTAAATTGTATTGCTTCGCATCGGGCGACGAGTTCTATAACCGCCTCCACGACGCTGACGGCTTCACTATCGTTCAGGCTGAAAACGGTTACTTCGTATATGCCACCGCCGATAGCAAAGGCGAAATGTTGGCGACGAATTACATCGCTGGAAAAACTGACCCTAAAGCCTTGGGCCTTAAGCCTAACATCGTGATTTCTCAAGAAGAATATCAGAAAAGAAGAAAAATGATGGAAGTGCCTGAGTCTAAAACTGTTAAAGACCTTAACCACGGCGTTTATAACAATATCGTCATCTTCATCAAGTTTAAAGGTGACGGCGAATTTAAGACTACTCAGACTGAAATCGACTCTATGTTTAATTATGATGGTTATTACGATATTTCGATGAATAACTATTTCAAGAAGGCTACTTATAACCAATTGTCGATGAAGTCTTATTGTTATCCTTTGGCCGATGGCGATAGAGTTCTCGCTTATGAAGATATTTATCCTAAAAATTATTATCAGCCATATAACCCAACGACAAATCCTGACGGATATACCAATCAGGCTGAACGTGAGTTCCCTCTCTTGAAAAGAGCAGTGGAATATGTAGCCGACCAGGTCCCGGCTGACTTGGACATAGACCGCGATAACGACGGTTATATCGATAACGTGATATTTGTGGTGAAGGGTAATGTGGGTGACTGGAGCGACTTGCTCTGGCCTCACATGTGGTCGATGTATGGCGAAGAGGCTTATATCAACGGCAAAAAAGTAGGAACATTCAACTTCCAACTTGAGACTTCGACATATTTCTCTGTATCAACATTGTGTCATGAGATGTCTCACTCATTGGGTTTCCCTGACTTGTACCATTACGGCGAAGGCTCACAGCTCTCTCCTGCAGGTCCTTGGGATCTTATGTGCGGCAACTCTCAGCCTCCTCAACACTCTGGAACTTACATGAAATATAAATACGGAACATGGATTGATGAAATACCTGAGATAGGCTATGGAACTTATACTATCGAAGCTAACTCTTGGGAAGGCGGAAGAAGAAACTGTTATAAGATTCCATCAAAACATCCTGACCAATATTATCTCATTGAATATAGGAACAGAGAAAATATGTTCGAGAAAGGCCTTCCTTCTGGCGGTCTTCTGATTTACAGAATAGATACTCGTTTCCATGGCTGCGCTGGTTACAACGGCAGCGATCAGCTCGATGAGGTGTATGTCTTCCGGCCAGGCGGAACTTACAACAGAAATGGTAACATCAATGCCGCAACTTTCTCTAAAGAATATGACAGAGTGTTATTTAACTGTGAGACTGACCCTTATCCTTTCCTTAATAAAAATACGATGGATATGGAATTTAATATCTGCAATATCTCTGAGATGGGTAACAGAATGACTTTCACATATTGTCCTATAGGCGTTGAGATGATTCCTCAGAATCTGGAAGTCAATGTGAATCATAATGATAATCTCGTTGAAATGGAATGGGACGCTGTAGAGTCGGCTGATTCTTATAATGTTTATCGTAATGGTGTCTTTGTGGTTAATGTGACTGAAAATCATTTCGATGATGCTTATGATGCATTCGATTTGGGTTATCATAAATATCAAGTTACAGCGCTGTTTGGTTCGGAAGAATCATTCTTCTCTGATGAAAAACATGTGGTTACAGGCGGCTATTCTGAATATGTCTTTGATTTGCAATGTGCTGGTGACTATGGATGGCAAGGCGGAGAAATAAAGCTGAGTTTTGATAACGAGATGGAAGACATTTACATCACGATGTATTCTAAAGATGAAATGGAAAGAAGAGTGCTTGTTCCAGAAGGCGTTAAAATGACTTTGTCGTGGCTTGAAGGATGGGACGATACTGAATGTTCTTTTGTTGTGAAAAATGGCGACGAAGTGGTGTATGTTTCTTCTGAGTTACAAGAAGGCGTGCTGACAGAAATCGTTGCGACAGACAGCAATTCTTGCGTCGTTCCTGATAATTTAAAAGCTGCTGTGAACGATTTCGCCGTTGAGTTGTCATGGAAGGTTATGGTTGAGACTGATAATTTCATGGTCTTACGCAACAACGAAGTGATAGCGCAAAATATAAATGCATATAGTTATATCGATAATGAAATACCAGAGTCTGGCGTTTATGAATATGTCGTTCAAAGCATGAATGAAGACTGCGTTTCTTTGCCTTCAGAAGTATGTAGTGTTGTGGTGATGAAAAATTGTTACAATGCAGTTCAGGCTAATGCTTCTTTGGTTGAAAACACTGTTGTGTTAAATTGGAACGCTCCACTGTCAAATGGCGTCTTTAAATATGATGACGGAGAATATGTTACAAGCGTAGGAACAAACACATATAACTGGGGTATCAGAGTTTCTGCTGATGCGATGAAAAACTATGATGGTTCAAAATTGTCGTATATAGAAATATTTGATGCATCTGATGCAAAATATACATTTAAGATATATAATGGCGAAAAAATAAGTGATAACACCTTGATTCATGCCGTTGAATGTGAAACATATAATACCCATGAGTTTGTGAAGATTGCGATAGGAGAAGTTCCATTCAACGCTAACGAGGACTTGTGGATTACAGCAAAGTCAACGGGCGCTTCTTCAGCTCCAATACCATGTTCGAAATATAATGGATGTGATGATGGTAGCCTGGTGAAAGCTGGTAGCAGCTGGGTGCCGGCACACAGCTATAACATGCCTTACACATGGATGCTCAGAGCTTATACTTCTGACGAAATGGTTCAGGATGTTAAATACAATATCTACAGAAATGATGAGCTGTTGGCTTCCGACTTGACAAAATTGACTTATACAGACAGCAGCGCCGAAGGAAACGTATGCTATAAAGTTGAAGCATTGTTGGATGATAAAATCGTTTCTCAATCAGACACTGTCTGCGTTGAAGTTGAATCATTTAGCAAGATGAAAGTGTATCCTAATCCTGTGAGAAATATTCTTACTGTAAAAGCTAAGGATATTGTCAATGTGAAGATAGTAAGCATCACAGGTGCAGTCGTCTTCGATGAAGATACCAACGACGTCTCATGTGAAATTGACATGAATAAATTTGAAAGCGGACTTTATATCGTTTTGATAACGACAAAAACTGAAATGATGACAGAAAAGATCGTTAAGTATTGATTTTAATCATCGGATGAACGAAATTCGTTAGCGATCAGTCGTAGTTCGAAATAAGTGAAATCATCGCCTAAGACCTCTCTTGCAGCTGACAATGAGAGGTCTTTTGTTTCTTCAAAGTACTCTCTTATTATCTCGATATGTTCTTTGCTTACAAAGTCATGCACTTCATAGATGCCGTTTTTTATTATTTCTGCGATGTGGCCTTCTATGGTGCTTCTCGATAAACCTCTCTCTTTCATGATGTCGTCGATGGTATAGTCTTCGTCGAGAAGTACTAAAGTCTTTGAAGCGCTGCTTGAAAGATTCATCTCTCTGTTCGATTCAGCGTCGTCGAAACTGCATTTTTTAAAACCCAATGATTCCAGCACTATGTTGATGATGTCGGCGCCGAAACTCTTGATACGCGTGGTTCCAAGCTTAGAGATGCTTTTAAGTTCTTTGATGGACGTCGGCTTTTGCTCGGCGATTTTGTTGATGACAGTCGTAGGTATAATATGAGACGCCTCTTTGTTCAATTCATCGGCTTTGTTCTTGCGCCATTTCAACAAATCTTTTAATAAAGGCTTGTCTTTGTCATCTACGCTTTTTGACTTCAGTTTCACCGATTTAAGATTCTCCGATTCGACGGTTTTCTTGTTTTTCATCTCCAGATATTTGTCTAAGATGAAACCGTCTTTTGCTAAATGGAGACACGCTGTCTTCACATAAAGAATCTCTCTTATCGTATCAAGTACAGCCTTTATGGCGGTGTTGACGGCCTTGTTGTCGGTCTCGGCTATTAAGTCACCGATGCTTTCTAAGTCGTTGAGTTTGTTGAAGAAATAAACGGAGGCTTTTCTTATTCTCTCGTCTAAAAAAGAACTTGTTGTCTTGTTGTCTTGTTGTCTTGTTGTCTTTATTATCGACTCTACCTGTCTCGCGAATCTCATAGCTACGTCTATTACCTCTTCTCTGAAGAGATTGCGTTTTTCTGTTATTTTATCGGCTGTTTCTTTTCCTAAGATGTTGTCGTTTTCTCTTACTATCTTAGCAAGTTTGTTGATATGTATTTCTAATTCGTCGAAGGTAAAAAGTTCGAGTATTGTCTGATGATGGTATTTTGTTTCTTCGAAATGAAGCTTGTCTTTGTCTGGTTCTAGTGATGGTATTTTATCGACGAAAGAATTGATGGTTCTGTCGTTGTATAATACGTTGTTAGATATTTTTGCGTTGAGGACGAGGCCGTTAAGAGACGTGCATCGGCTCAGCGCCACATAGACCTGTCCGTGGGCGAAAGCCATCTCAGCGTTGAGCACCACCTTGTCGAAAGTGAGGCCTTGGCTTTTGTGAATCGTGATGGCCCAAGCTGTCTTGAGTGGTATCTGAGTGAAGCTGCCTATCTCTTTTTCTTCAATCTCGTTAGTCTTTTCGTTGAGGTTATATTCGAAGTTCTGCCATGTCACAGGCGTCACGTTGATGATTTCGTCGCTGCATTTGACTTTAACGCCTTCGTCTTTGTCGTAGTCTATTATCTTTCCTATTTTGCCGTTGTAGTAAAGCTTTTCAGGCGACGGGTCATTTTTCACGAACATGACCTGCGCCCCGACTTTAAGCTCGAGAATTTCTTTGGTAGGGTAAGCGTTCTCTGGAAATATTCCTTTTATCTCAGCGTTGAATGTCAGCGTTTTTGATTTGATTGCGTCAAGTTTCTCATCATTTATCTCATCAGCCTGATGGTTGTGAGTGGTCAGTGTGATATATCCGTCGTTGTCGTCAGCCTTGAAGTCGGGTATATGCCGTGAGTTGAGTATTTGCAGATTCTTGTTGTCTAACCTATTGTTTCTCACCTGATTGAGGATGTCGATGAAGTCGGTGTCGTTTTGTCTGTAAATATGATCCAGCTCGATGCATATATAATGTGTTTTCTGTAGTACGAGGCTGTCGAAGAAATATACGGATTTATAATAGTCCTGAAGCAGTTCCCATTCGTTTTGACGAGCTACTGGCGCCAGCTGTTGTATGTCGCCTATCATGAGCAGCTGCACTCCGCCGAAAGCCTTGTCGCTGCGTCGCACCTTTCTCAGGACGGCGTCGATGGCGTCGAGGAGGTCGGCGCGCACCATGCTGATCTCATCGATGACGAGCAGGTCGAGGCTGCGCATGATTTTAAGTTTTGTCTTGCTTAGTTTGATGCTCGCCAGAGGCGATAGCATCTGTTGCTCGTTGTCTTTATGTCTTTGTCCTTCAGGGATGATAGGTCCGAAAGGAAGCTGGAAAAACGAATGTATTGTCACTCCGCCAGCATTGATGGCAGCCACGCCGGTAGGAGCGACGATGACCATTCTCTTATAGCTGTTGGCGGCCAGGTTTCTGAGGAAGGTGGTCTTGCCAGTGCCAGCCTTTCCTGTGAGAAAGATATGAACATCAGTGTTTTGCACAAACCTATTCAACATATCAATCTTATCATTCTTAAACACCTCTGCTTTCATAATTTTGGAGTGATTTAGTGATGAAGTAATGGAGTTTTGAGTAATGTAGTTTATTTGTTATTACTTGTAGTCTTGTAGTCTTATTGACTTGTAGTCTTGTAGTCTTGTAGTCTTGTTGACTTGTAGTCTTGTAGTCTTATATACTGTCAGACTTTCTCAGCGCTATTCTGAAGGTTGTTCCTTGTCCTACGACGGAGTTTTTGACAAAGATTTTGCCTTTATGATAATCTTCTATTATTCGTCGTGCGAGTGAGAGTCCGAGGCCCCAGCCTCTTTTCTTGCTGGTGTATCCTGGCTGGAAGATTTGTTTGTACGCTGAGCGTTGCATGCCTTTGCCTGTATCGCTGATGTCGATGTAGATGTTTTCAGCGTCTTCGGTCATCTCTACGGTCAGTTTGCCGTGGTCTTCCATGGCGTCGAGGGCGTTTTTGGTGAGGTTTTCGAGCACCCAGCTGAAAAGCGCCGCGTCGAGAGGAACGCTAATCTCTCTATCTGGGACTTTGATGTCAAACTCGAATTTGTTGTTTGAGAATCTGCGTTTTAGATAACTCATCGTGTCGTTGACGGCAACCGTCACGTCATGGGCTTCCAGCGTAGGGATGGAGCCTATCTTAGAGAAACGCTCGGTTATCGTCTTCATCCTCTCGATGTCCTTCTCCATTTCAGTCGTGCCGATGAAAGGCGTGTCTTGCATCTTCAGCAGCTCTATCCATCCCATGAGCGATGTGAGTGGAGTGCCAATCTGATGGGCTGTCTCTTTGGCCATGCCAGCCCAGACCTGGTTCTGCTCTGAACGACGTGCATAACTGAATAACAAATATGCAACTATGATGAAGAAAATGAAAACTAGAATCTGAATGATTGGAAAGTAGCGGACTATACGAAGCAAGTCGGAACTGCGATAATAAATGTAAGCCTTCTCGCCGTCTAAGTAATTCACCTCTATCGGCATGTTTTCCGACTTCATGATGTCAATCTGCTCTTGTACATAATCGCTGTTGTTCATGTTGTCTTTGTTGAGATTGCCGTAGCTAAGTATGTGATTGCCTGCCTGGTTTAGAATTATGACAGGAACGCCGGCAGCATTGTCAGCCACATCGTTGATGAAGAAAGTGAACATGTCGTCAAGAACGTTGCGAAGCTCGGTGTAGATGAGCGACTCGTTGTAGTATAACGACGACTCTTTCCCGTAAATGTCAATTTTTATCGGAGGATAAATGCTGAAGTCGTTTTGCATTTCTATGTCGAAAATCTCCTTGTCTTGATGTTTCTTCGGAAGATTTATCGAAAGAGTGATGTTGTTGTCAGAATCGGTGATGACGACAGGAATGCTGATGTTGCTTTGGATGATGTCGAGATAAACGCCGATGTTTTCGTTCGACGTGGCAGCAAGAAAACGCCGGTATGCCATCGCAAGAAGCTCTACGCGCTTGCTTTCCTGCATACTTACTTCATTGAAAAACACTTCGGTATAATTCATCAGCTCGGCGTGAGTCTGAACGGCTTCAGCCCACATCGCCATCTGTCTTTGCTCTTGTGAGGCAAATCTTTTGACAAGATTATTAGTGTAATACATGGAAAGAGTAACTATCACAACGGCAATGATAGATAACGCAACTTTCCATCTTTTTTTCTTCGCATATAGGTCCGCACTAAGCTTGTTATTCAACATAATTTTTATGATTTATGTTTTAAACAATAAAAAAATCGATTTAGTACAAAAGTATAAATTATTTCCTGATTTTCATTAAGAAATATTGATTTTTATATAAAGAAAAATGAGTTTTTTCTATGTCAAAGCATTACATAATTTTTAAAAAATAATATATAAAATATATATAAAAAATATATAACTTTGCAGATTATTTTTTTGAGCTCAAATTTTTAAATTTAAAGTTTTATTTATGAAAAAAATCCTATGGTGTTTATTAACCCTGGTGTTGTTCTGTAATAACGGATTTTCCCAGAATCTTAATGTTATAGAAAAAGAATTACAAGAGGTTTTAAACCAGAAAAACGATGAATTAGTAAGTGTTAGCATCGTTTTCAAATCACAGATTAATTCTGCTAAATTGAAAGCTAAAGCAGAAAAGAAACTCGACAAATCAACAAGAAAAGAATTTGTTATCGACGAACTTAAAGAATTTTCGTCAAAAAGCCAGGCTGATGTCTTGTCTTTCCTTAAAGCAGAAGAGAAAGGCGGCAAAGTAAGCGACATTAACAGTTTATGGATTGTTAACATGATATCATGTGATGCATCTAGAGATGTTATCTATAAACTTTCGTCACATCCTGACATTAAAATGCTTAGCTATAATAAAGAAGTTCAACTTCTTGAAAGAGAAGCTGAAATGGCTGAAGTTGACGACGTGCAGGAAACGAGAGGTGGAATGGCTGCTCCACATGTGCTGCAAGTCAATGCCGATGACGTATGGAACCAAGGCTACACTGGAAGAAATGTGGTAGTTGCTGTTTTAGACTCAGGAAGTAATATAAATCACTATGACCTTAAAGACCATCTTTGGATTGGCTATGCCGATACTGATGACGATGGCGTGGATGATGTTATAAACGGTTGGAACTTCGTTGATAAAAGCTCTGATGTTAGAGATAACTATGCTGGTGTAGGTCATGGTACGCATTGTGCTGGTATTGTCTGTGGTGACGGAACGGTGGGAAATACTGTTGGTATTGCACCAGACGCACTTCTCATGACTGTCAAAATTGTTAACAGAGCTGGCGGTGGTACTGTTGACCAGATGCTCAGCGGCGTTCAGTTTGCAGTTAAAAACGGAGCTGATGTCTTAAGCATGTCACTTGGCTTTAAAGGCAAAGATCTTTCATCAACACAGAAGGAAACAATACGTACGACTTTCGAACAGGTGTTGAATGCAGGTGTTGTCGTCTGTGCAGCGGCAGGTAACGATGGAACAACTATAGGCGTGCCATACAATGTTGACTATCCTGCAGCATGTCCTGCTCCTTGGCTTCATCCAGATCAAAAGAAAATTAACGAAGGCGGCTTGTCAAGCGTTATCTGTGTTGGCTCTGTAAATAGTAACAATAATCATGTGAGTTCATCGTCAGAAGGACCATCAACATGGGAGGATTATCCATACGATGGTACATCTAAATTCGGTCTTATCCGACCTGACATTAGCGCTCCAGGCGATTTGGTCTATTCCCTTAAATATAATGAAAATGACAAGTATAAATATTTGTCAGGAACGTCACAAGCTACTCCTTGTGTGGCTGGCGTGATAGCTCTTATGTTGGAAAAAAATCCAAACTTGACTCCTGCCGAAATATGTGAGATTATAGAGACAACAGCGTCTAACAAGCCTGTAGAAAAAAACAATCAGATTGGTTCTGGCGTTGTTGACGCCTTGAATGCAGTTAACGCTGTTAATGCATCATCAGGCAGCCCATTCGTTAAACTTACACATTTCTCTCCTAAGTCAATAGTAAGTGGTAATAACACTTTGAATGTTACCATCACCAATGAAGGTAACGGCGTCAGTGAAAATACTAATGCTACTTTAACTACAAGTGATGAATATGTTACTATAACAAACGCTAATGTGTCGTTGGGAAATATTGGTGCAAAGTCTTCTGTTAATGCAGAATTTACTATCAACGTATCTTCAAATGTTCCTAATGGACATACGGCAAGTTTGTTGTTGACAACAACAGATGGTTCGTTCACATGGAGAGATGCATTCTCAATAAAGATTAACTCAAGCCCTATTATTGTATATCAGTCTAGTTCAACAGGTGTGATTAATGCTGGAGAAGAAACACAGATTAATGTCGTTATGAAGAATAAAGGTACTGCTGCCACTGTTCAAAATACTGATGTTAGCTTGTCTTCAAATTCTCAGTATGTAGATGTCAGAAGTGGTAATGTTACATTGGGACCAATGAATATAAATGAAGAAAAGAACGCCTTTTTCAGTGTTTATGTTAATCCGGATATACTTGATAAAGAATCTATTATGTTTACTTTGCAGGCTAATCCAGATAATAATCTTGTAGCAAGAAACATCACATACGAGTTTGAGCAAGAAATTGATGAATATGGATTCCCTACTGACGGTTTCAATGGCTGGACAACATTTGATAATTCCCCTGATGGTAGAAATCATCCTTGGCTGCATACTTCAGAATATGCCACACATAACATTGAGTTTGTAGGTGGTTCTCAGTCTGGTATGGGACACATGGCTAGTGAAACTTATTGTAATGGCTCGATGTCGGCTTATACCATGCCGATAGACAACTTCTTGGTTTCTCCAAAAATAAAAGCTACTGCAAACAGTAAAATAACTTTCTTTGCTCGTGCTCATGATGGTTTCGTAGGCGAACGTTTTTATGTGTCTATATCAGAAGCAAGCAATAATGTGGCAGAAGATTTTAAAGACATTGAAAGATATCAACTCACTAATATCATAATTTCTTCTGTATGGAAGGAATATACATTGGATTTGAAAGATTATGCAGGTAAAGAAATATATGTAGCTTTTAGACATCATTTCACAGAACAAGAATGGGCTAATTGCAGCAATGGTATGGATACATATATGTTGCATATTGATGATGTTACATTCTATGATGTTATAGATCTTTCAGAAGAATGCAAAAACAATAACAAAAGTTATTTTAATGTATTGGTAAATTCAAATCCATTGTCAGCTCCTGGAAATCTGAAAGCTGTAGCAAATGGAATATCGTCCATCACTCTATCGTGGGATGCTGTAGCCAAAGCTAAGAGCTACAATATTTATCGTGATGGCGTATATATCAAAAACGTAGGTAAGGAAACAACATCATATACTGACGCTAATTTGGCTCATAATACAGAATATTGCTACGAAGTGGCAGCCGTTGGAAACATAGAATATGAACATTCTGAACAAGTTTGCGCTACAACAGATAAAAAAGATTATAGTGCAAATGTCAGATTCTCTCCTCAAACAATTGAAGTCGATGGTGAAACTACTGTAGCTATGAATCTGACAATCGTCAATGATGGAAAAAAAGAGTTTAAAGCTAGATCTACCTACACATTGACATGTGACGACAATACCTACGTTACTATCTCAAACAATACAGGTAATGTCAAATTATTACAACCGGACGAAGAGATCAGCGTAACTGTAACTGTTAAAGTTGATGAAAACATACCTGACAATTATGTTCTCAATTTCAACTTGAATCTGCTTTCTATGGTTACAAACCCTAGCCAACCAGAATATTTCACTTTCGATATTCCGTTTGAAGTTCCTGTCAGCAATCCGCTGAGAGTTCCTGAAAACGTGAGAGCCAAGAATATAGGTGCTAATTCTATTACTTTAGGTTGGGATGCATCTTCAAAAGCAACAAGTTATAACATTTACCGTGATGGTGAATTGGTAAGCAATACAACTTCAACAATCTTCTTCGACAATAATCTTGAAAAAGAAACAATGTATTGCTATAAAGTTACAAGCGTAGCTGCATCCGAAGAGTCTGATTTCTCTCAAGAAGTATGCGTGACAACACTCGCAGAAGATAATGGTATCTTGGTTCAGTCATACGAATTGATAGATCAAGGTACAACAACAATAATAAGAGCTACATTAATTAATAGAAGCAATGCGGTTACATCAGAAACTGCAACAGCCACTTTGACCTGCGAAGATGAATATGTTACTATTGTTGACGGTGTGGCAGATTTGGCTTCTTTGGCTGTAGGTGAAGCAGCAACAGTTGAATTTTCTATAAAAATAAGCAATAATGTTCCAGCAGAACACAATGTTGCTTTTAATATCGTTGTTGAAACTGAAGGTGAAGATATAGGCGATTTAGAATATACTTTCGACTCTGGCTTTGAAGGCTGGACAAATTATATCAGGGCCTCTAACCCCACATGGCAATGGGAATACGAACCAAACAAACAATGTATAACTAGTTATTCATATAAAGGAGGTATTAGAACACCTGATAACTTGATATGTTCTCCTATTAAAATTAAAGTGTCCGAAAATACTCAGGTAATTTGGGATGTAGCTTCTTCTTCTTCTGTAAGTTCGTATTATGCTGAACATTATGCAGTTTATCTCATAAGTGTTGATCCTGTTTCTACCTATGGTTGGGAATCATTGCCAGATCCAATTTTTGAAAAGACATTGACATCGGAATATGCTGGTTATAAATTCAAAACAGAAACAGCTAGCGCATCATCTGAAGCAGGCAACGAGATGTGGGTCGTATTCCGCCATTTTGACTGTAAGAATCAAAATAGTATTCTTGTAGATAATATCAAGATAACAAATGTTTTGGTTCCAGCTCCAGTTTATTATTACAACATGATCAATATCACTGCAAATCCTCCTTCACCAGTGGAATTGACAGCTACAGCAGATGGCGCCAATACGGTCAATTTGTTATGGAATGAGGTTGACAAAGCTGAGTATTACAACATATACCGCGATGGCGAATATATTGCAAATACAGCAGCTACATCATATTCAGATAATAATTTAACACATAACACAACATATTGCTATGAAGTTACAGCAGTTAATGAAGGCTCTGAATATGCTCATTCTGGAGATGTATGTGTAACGACAACTAAAAAGGACTATAATGTAATAGTCGAGTTTGCTACTCAAACAATTGATGTCGAAGGCGAGACAACAGCTGCTATCAGCTTTACTGTCCTCAATGACGGTAGATATGACTTCGAAGCTTCTTATACCTTGACATGCGAAGATAATGCTTACGTTTCAATAGCAAATAATACAGATTATATCAGCGTGTCGCCAGAAGAGGAGGTCGCTAAGACAATATATGTCACAATAAGTGAAAATGTGCCAGACGATTACGTCTTTGATTTTAACTTGAATCTCCTTTCTTTAGTTACAGATTCTTCTCAACCTGGATATTTCACTTTCGACTTCCCATTTGAAGTCGTTGCAAATAATCCTTTGAGAATCCCTGAAAACTTAACAGTAACAGATATAGGCCTATATTTTGTTGCATTAGAGTGGGACGCTGCCATAGGTGCAGTAAGCTATAATGTTTACCGCAATGGTGAATTTGTTGCTAACACAAATGAAACAAATTACTTGGATGAAAACTTGAATCCTGAAACAAGATATTGTTACAAGGTTACAAATGTTACAAGCTATGCTGAGTCGGATTTCTCAGAAGAAGTTTGCGCAACAACACTCGAAGAAGAAAAGGGAATATTGGTTCAATCGTATGACTTAAGCGCAGGCGTCGGTCAGGCAACTTTGACGGTTACATTAATTAATAGAAGCGAAGCTGCAACAACGGCAACAACAACAGCGTCTATATCATGTGAAGACCAATATGTAACAATCGTCAGCGCAACTGATATGATAGGTTCTTTTGCTATAGGTGAAACTGCAACGGCAGAGTTTTCTGTGATTTTGGATGAAAATATTCCTTCAGGCTATAACATCGACTTTGGCATCGCAGTGGAATATGAAAGCGATGGAGGTGGTTATACAAATGTGAATTGTGCTTTTGGCAGCGATTTGAGTGGCTGTACAACATTGACAAAAGATGACCACAACTGGTATCATTCAAATGAACAAAGCGCACATGATTATGACAAAAAATATACTACAACGCCATCAGGAATGGGATTTGTGTTTAGCGAATCTTATTGTAATACATCTGGAGACGGCTTTGATCCAGAACATTTGATTATATTGCCAGAACAAGTTGTTCCATCAGCTACGACAAAAATTGAATTCTATGCTTGTTCAATGTCATATAGTACTAAATATGCAGGTGAAACATTCGGAGTATTTGTTTCAACCACAAATAACACTAGCATAGATTCTTTTGAAGTAGTTTATAAATGGACTCTTGCTAATAGTAGTAGTTCTTTAGAAATGGCTAAAAAAACTGCAGATTTATCAAAATATGAAGGCAAAAAAGTTTGGGTTGCTATCAAACATTGTGATTCTGGCGACAACGCTGCGTTGGCAATTGACGATATTACTGTTTATAATGTTAAAGTAAGTTCAACAGTAACTTATGAAAAAACATTCACTGTCACGGTAAATAAGTCAAATGCAGTTAATATGTTTAGTGGCACAGGATTATGGACAGATGCAAGTAAATGGAGCTATGGTTCTATTCCAACAGCCAGCGATGATGTCGTTATCGATGGCGACGTGACAATAGAAAGCGGTGATGTCGTAGTGGTTAAGTCGTTGACAATAAACAATGAAAAAACACTGACAGTTAAGGGTGATGCTACCCTGACAGTTAACGGTAAATTTGTTAGTGCAGAACCTTCATCACTTCTTATCTACGACGGAGCTCAGATCTATCAGTCAAATGAAAATGTTGCAGCTACATATTATATGAATATTGAAAATCTTACAACATGGCTTTCAGCTAACAAGACTGGATGGCAATTCATTTCCTCACCACTTAAAAACGCTGCCTTCACAGACTACGTCCCTGGAGCAGATGAGGGTGAGTATGACTTGTATATGTTCGATGGCTCACGAGAAAATGAATGGGTTAATTATAAGTCGAGCGCTACTATGTTCGGGGCAGCGTTTAAGCAAGGCCGCGCTTATATGGCGTCTTATGAAACAAAGGAAATCGCAGTGTTTACTGGTTATCTCAACCATGAAAATTCTTTCACATTTGATATACCTTATCAATATGAAGGCGGCGAGTTCAAAGACTTCTTCTTGTTGGGAAATCCTTTCACATTCGACATCTCATTGTCCGATTTCGATATAAAAGGCATGCTTAACGATTATGCTTACATAACAAGCGACGGTAGTTATAAATACTCAACACCTAACTCAACAATAAAAGTCGGTGATGGCTTCTTTATGAAAGCTTCTGCTAGTTTAGGAACAAACTTGCCATCCGTCAAAGTTGTAAAGAATGCTAAAGGTAGAAGTGAAAAAATAAGATTCATCAATGTGGTGGCTCACAACAATCAAGGCTCCGACAATGTCGTTGTCAAATTTGACGGCTCTGAAAACGAAGGCTTCCCTAAATTGGAAAACATCAACACGTCAATTGCCAATGTCTATGTCGTTGACAACAACAATCGTTATGGCGCAATCAGCTTTGATGATGACGTGACAGAAATACCACTCTGCTTTGAAGCTAAACAAATGGGAAATTATACCATTAGCATTGAAAATAACGCTGATTTTGAAGATGTTGTGTTGGTCGATAGACTTACAGGCATCGAGACAAATATGTCGCTCGAAGACAAATATAGCTTTACAGCATCCAATAATGATAATTTTAATAGATTTATTATAAAAATTGTAAAACGTATTGAAAAAAGTGATATATTTGCACACCAAAATGGAAGTGAACTTATTGTTGATGCTGAAGGCTTGATTCAAATCATAGATATTATGGGTAGAATGGTCTATAGCAATGATGTTGAAAGCACCAATAATAGAATTGACGTAAGCAATTTGAAAGGTTCAACTTACATTATACGTAATGTGTCAGATAACGGAATTAGAATACAAAAAATAGTCATATTATGAGAAAATTAGCATTGACTTTAGCAGTAATATTTTTAAGTTTTAATCTCGCTTACAGTCAGATTGATTATCTGCAAATGCAAAATCAACAACAAATGGAGATTTCTCAACAAATGGAAATCATCCAACAACAAGTTGATATTTATCAGCAAGTAGAAAGTCAATACCAACTGACAACAGATGGTTTCTTCACAACAAACTATCAAGAATATCGTGAGATGGACCAATGGGGCAATTTGCCAGTGTTGCCAAGTTCACACGGTTACGGATACGATGTTGCAGCTGAGGAGGCTCCACTCGGTTCAGGTTTGTTGATGTTGTTAGGAATGGGTCTTGGATATATGACTATCTCTAACAAAAGAAAAGAAGATTGATAAGCTGAAATCTTTGAAAATAATTCAATCTATATAAAAGGCTGTATTTACAGCCTTTTTTTGTTTTGTTATGTGATGTTTAATGGCAAGTTTTTATTACTTTTGCTGACTAAATAAATTTAAACTATGAAAAAAGGTATCTTATTTTTACTCGTATCATTATTCTCATTAAATCTCATTCATGCTCAAAATGTCAATGCCATTGAGCCTGAACTTCAAGAAGTCTTAAATCAAAAGAACGATGAAATGATAAGTATTAATATCATTTTAAAATCGCAGATCCAAGAACAAGAGTTGAAACAGTTAGCCTCAAAAGCTAACGATAGAAAAACCAAAAGAGAAATCGTTGTCGCAAGATTGAAATCTTTTTCTAAAAATTCACAATCTGATATTATGTCAATACTTGGCGCTGAAGAGAAAAACGGAGGCGTCAGTGATATAAGATGTCATTGGTTGGTAAATGCCGTCAGCTGTAATGCGAGCCGCGAAGTGATATATTATTTGTCAAATCATAACGATGTTGCTGTCATCGCATATAATAAGATGAGCTATTTGTTGTGGGACGAAGAAATGAGACCTGTTGAGTCGCCAAGAGGAATGACGCAGAACATCACACATGTCAAGGCCAACCAGGTATGGAATATGGGCTATACAGGCAAGGGCGTTTTGGTGGCAGTCATAGACACAGGCGTCAATTTTAACCATATAGATTTAGCTGACCATTTGTGGGATGGTGGAGAAGAATATCCAAATCACGGATATAATACAATAGAAAACAGCCATGATGTGTCGGACGGTTTTGGTCATGGCACACACTGCGCAGGTACGATCTGTGGCGATGGAACTTCAGGAACGCAGACTGGCATTGCGCCTGATGCGACATTGATGTGCGTTAAGGTCATCGACAATACTGGTTATGGAAGTGCGACAAGTATCAGCGCAGGTATGGAGTTTGCCATAGAACATGGCGCTGATGTCTTGAATATGTCGTTGGGAATACCATTTGCTTCGGCGGCGGTGCGAGAGATGCTTCGCAGCGCTTGTGAGAATGCATTGCAATGTGGAATTGCAGCGCCTACCTCTGTCGGTAACGACGGACAGCTGCAGATTTCTTTCCCTGTTCCTAACAACGTGCGTGTTCCAGGAGGCTGCCCTCCACCATGGATACACCCTGACCAGGAAAGCAATGCTGGCGGTCTCTCTTGCTGCATCGCTACAGGAGCTGTTGACTATAACAATGTGAGAGCGTCATTCTCTTCATACGGACCGTTCACATGGCAGGAGACAGCTTACGCCGATTATCCTTATAACCCAGGCATGGGTCTTATTCGTCCTGATATTAGCGCTCCTGGCGTCGGTGTCATCTCCGCTGACCCTAATAACCCTAATGGCCATGTCAGCATGGACGGCACTTCACAGGCAGCGCCTTGCGTGACAGGCGTGATAGCGCTTATGCTGGAAAAGAATCCAGAACTTACACCAGCAGAGATAAGTATGACATTAGAGACTACAGCCGTAAAACTTGCTGACAACAAAAACAACTACACAGGCTCTGGATGCGTTGACGCGTTGGCGGCAATACAAAGCATAGAAGGCGGCGAGGTGGTTGAGCCTTGCGACGCTCCGACAAACATCAACGCTGCTGTTGAACAAGACGCGGAAGGCTTCGGTTATATCTTCAAGACAACAGTGACATGGGACGAAGTCGTTAATGCTGTTTCTTACAATGTATATATCAATGGTGATTTGTATGAGACAGTGGCCGCAACATCGTGCGTTTACGGAACAGACGAAGAAGGAACATTGAATATTGCTGTTTCTACTAAATGTCAAGATGGCGAATCAGAATTGTCAGAAAGCATAAGCGTAGTGCTTGAAGAAGAAATTTTACCTTGTAACCCTCCTACCAATCTCAACGCTGCAATAGAGCAAGACGCTGCCGGCTTCAGCTATAACTTCAAAGTGACAATGAGCTGGGATGCTGTCAACAATGCAAGTCAATATGTCGTTTATCTCGATGGAAATATTTTAGATGTTACACCGTCCACTTCATATATCAAAGGATTTGACGAAGAAGGCACACATTCATTTGCCGTCGTCTCCATCTGTGTTGAAGGAGAGTTTGAGATGTCTGAAGCATTTGAATTTGAACTCATCGGCGAATCGATAGGAGAATATGAAAACAACTTTGAAATATACCCTAATCCAGTCGATGATGTCTTGTACATAAAATCAAACAAGAACATCGAAGAGATTAACATTTATAATATTGTTGGAATTAAAATGTCAACAGTCAACGGACAACAGACAACAGTTAATATTGACATGAGCGGATTCAACTCAGGAGTTTACTTTGTTGAAGTCGATGGAAAAACTTATAGAATAGTTAGGAATTGACTAAAGTCAACAAGTCAACAAGACTACAAGACTACAAGGCAAATGACTAATGGCTAATGACTAAAGTTTAAAGTTTAAGGTTCAGAGTTCAAAAGTTCAAAGCTCAATGGTTTTCCCTCTGTTCTCTCTAAATTTTTTAAAACTTTGGGTTTCCGAGTTTCAAAAAAAAATTTTATTTTTGTAACTTTATCTAAACAATGTAGTTATGGATTACAATTTTAATGAAGTAGAAAAGAAATGGCAAGAATATTGGCGCGACAATAATATCTATAAAGTTGATATTGACAAGAATAAGCCAAAGTTTTATATCTTAGACATGTTTCCATATCCATCAGGAGCAGGTCTTCATGTGGGTCATCCTCTCGGATATATAGCATCCGACATATATGCTCGTTACAAACGTCTCAAAGGATTCAACGTCCTTCACCCAATGGGATATGACGCTTACGGTCTCCCAGCAGAGCAATATGCTATCCAGACTGGCACTCACCCAGCAATAACAACAGAAAAGAACATCAATCGTTATCGTGAACAAATGGATAAGATTGGTTTCTGCTACGACTGGGACCGCGAGGTACGCACTAGCGACCCTAACTATTACAAATGGACTCAGTGGACTTTCATCCAGCTTTTCAATTCATATTATTGTAACCAAGCCAAGAAGGCTCTTCCTATAGCTGAACTCGTCAAGGTTTTCGAGCAGCAAGGCACAGAAGGCTTGAACGCAGCATGCAGCAAACCGCTCTCTTTCACCTCAGACGAATGGAAAGCTATGAGCGAGAAAGAACAACAGGAAATCTTGATGAACTACCGACTCGCTTATTTGGCAGACACAATGGTCAACTGGTGTCCTGAACTCGGAACAGTTCTCGCTAACGACGAAGTGGCTGACGGTCTCTCAGTCCGCGGCGGCCATCCTGTCGTGCGCAAGACCATGAAACAATGGCTGCTCCGTATCACTGCTTACGCGGAACGTCTCCTCGAAGGCCTCGAGACAATAGACTGGAGCGAGTCAATAAAAGAAGTACAACGTAATTGGATCGGCAAGTCGATGGGCGCTTCATTGTTCTTCGACATCGCTGATAAAGACATCAATATAGAAGTGTTCACCACACGCGCCGACACTCTCTTCGGAGCTAGTTTCATGGTGTTGGCTCCTGAACACGAGATGATTAGCAGCCTCGTCACAGAAGAACAACGCGCTGCTGTCGAGGAATACGTCACATGGGCTAAGAACCGCTCAGAACGTGAACGTATGGCAGAAGTGAAGAAGGTTTCTGGCGTGTTCACAGGCGCTTACGGCATCAACCCATTCACAGGCGCTAAGATTCCTATCTGGGTAGCTGACTATGTACTCATGGGATACGGAACTGGTGCTATCATGGCAGTTCCTGCTCACGACAGCCGCGACTTTGCATTCGCACGTCACTTCGAGCTTCCTATAATTCAAGTCGTTGCTAAACCTGGCGAAGAACCTTCAGACGCTTCTCAATGGACAGAGTCGTTCGACGCTAAAGAAGGCGTGATGGTCAACTCTGACTTCCTCAACGGTCTCTCAGTGAAAGAAGCTATCGCAACGATGATTCAAAAGGTGGAAGAAAAAGGCATCGGTAAAGGCAAGACCAACTATCGTCTCCGCGACGCTATCTTCAGCCGTCAACGTTATTGGGGCGAGCCGTTCCCAATCTATTATAAAGACGGAATGCCTTACGCTATAGACGAAAGCAGACTCCCTCTCGAGCTGCCTCCAATCGATGCTTATAAGCCAACAGAGACAGGCGAGCCTCCATTGGCACGCGCTAAGAACTGGACAACAGAAGACGGTTGCCCTCTCGAAACTAACACAATGCCTGGCTTCGCTGGCTCAAGCGGTTATTACCTCCGCTATATGGACCCTCAAAACAATAACGAATTTATCAGCAAAGAAGCTAACGACTATTGGCAACAAGTTGACTTATATATCGGCGGCGCTGAACATGGAACAGGTCACCTCATCTACAGCCGCTTCTGGAATAAATTCTTGTTCGACATCGGCGTGACTTGCAAAGACGAGCCATTCAAGAAGATGATAAACCAAGGTATGATACAAGGTCGTACAAGCTTCGTATATCGCGTCAACTTCGAGAAAATGGCTGAATATAAAGCTTGGGAAGTCATCAAAGATAACAAACTCGGCGTTAAGTTCGTGAAAGACTTTAAAGTAGGTCACCGTAAATTCGACTTCTTCTGCCAAGAAAAGAATATAATAATAGAAATAAAGAAAGTGTCATCACTCGAAAAGATAGCTGACGCTTACGAAAATATAGCAAGAGATTTAGGATGTAAGTTGTTGCTTATTCCTATCCGCCAAGTGCTTGTTGACGAAGACTTCGCTGTCGTTAAACAAAAGATTCAAGACCTCATCGATGGTAAAGACGTTCCAGCATTTGAAGATGTTGAGATGCTCGAAGCTCCACGTCTCTACGTCTCTAAGAACATCCCTGGAAGAGAGTTCTATGGCGACCCAATCCGCGTTGACATCAGCATGGTACATAACGACATCCTTGATACTGAAGAGTTCAAGCAATGGCGCGACGACCTTAAAGACTCTAAGTTTATCTACGAATATGATAAAGACGGCAATCCTATCTACGTCTGCGGCTGGGAAGTTGAAAAGATGTCTAAGTCAAAATTCAACGTTCAAAATCCTGACGATCTCGTGGCTAAATACGGCGCCGATACATTGAGACTTTATGAAATGTTCCTCGGACCTCTCGAACAATCAAAACCTTGGGACACTCAAGGCATCGAAGGCGTATATCGTTTCATCCGTAAGTTCTGGAGATTATACACCGACGAAAACAACGAGTTCTCTTTCAGCGACGAACCAGCAACAAAAGAAGAGTTGAAGTCATTGCATAAACTTATCAAGAAAGAAGAAGATGATATTGAACGTATCTCTTTCAACACCGTCGTTTCTGCTTTCATGATCTGCGTCAATGAACTGACTGACCTCAAGTGCAACAAACGCGAAATTCTTGAACCTCTTGCTATCATGGTTTCTCCTTACGCACCTCACCTCGCTGAAGAGTTATGGCATCAATTGGGTCATGACGATAGTGTAGTAATGCAGAAATTCCCTGAATTCGTCGAGAGCTACGTCGTTGAAAACAACTTCACTTATCCTGTTTCTGTCAACGGTAAAAAACGTTTCGACTTGGAATTGCCTATCACATTAAGTCCAGCAGAAATTGAAAAAATCGTTGTCGAAACTCCAGAAGCAGCTAAATGGATCGGCGACAAGAGCATCAAGAAAGTCGTTGTCGTTCCTAAGAAAATTATCAATATCGTTATAGGATAACGCTCATAATAAATGAAAAATTGGTCTCATATTTGATATTTTTTTTAAATAAAATTTATCAGATATGAAGGCCAATTTTTTATTGATATTATTGTCGTTGTCATTTTTCTTTAATCTTAACGCTCAATCTTATAACGACTTATGGAATGATGTTAATGAAAATTTAGAAAACCGACTTCCTGAATCAGCGGAAACATTTCTTAATAAAATTGAACAAAAAGCCATAAGCGAGAACAACCAAAAAGAACTTCTGAAATCATATCTATATCGTTTTAAGATTTTTAATCAAAAAGACGAAAATCCGATAAAGACCTCAATACAATTCGCAGAGAAAAATATCGACAGACTCCAAGAACCAGAAAAATCGATTTTTAACCTTGCAATAGCTTCTCTTTATGAGAATTACCTTAACGATAATTTCTTTAGAATAGACAGAATACAGACAACTGACAACAGCAATGAGTTGGACATTGAATTCTGGGATAAAGCGACTTTTGAAAATGTCATCGAATCTTATCTTAATAAATCTTTAGAAAATGCAGAGTCATTGAAGAAAACTTCTGCGGAATCGTGTCAGGAAATACTTTCCATCAATGATTATAATGATGAAAAAATAGATTATATATACGAGCCAACTCTTTATGACTACGTCTCGCATTTTGTTATAAATTATTACAAATCATACGACAACATAAAAGAAAAAGCATTAAATATTTATCAGGAACTTATCAATTTCGACAAGGAGAATAATTATACTGACGCTGCCTTATATAATAAGATTAATAAAATTGAATTGGAATATAATATTTCTGAAAATCTTAATGAATATTTAGAAAGTTTAGAAAATCTTAAAAACAATAACATCAATAATCCTTTGACCGCATTGGTGATGGCATTACAAGCAGAAGCAATGTATAATCGTCAAAAGTCAACGGACAACGGACAACAGACGTTGGATGATGTGCTTGATATTTGCGATGAAGCAATGAGATTATTCCCAAACAGCATCGGCGCGAAACAATGTAATTCAATACGTTCTGAGATTTTAGAGAAAGAATTGTCCATCTCGATGCAGAATGTTAATGTGCCAAACAAAGCGATTCCATTAGCTCTTACATATAGAAATATCACAAATCCTCATTATCGTATTTACAAAGTATATCAAAAAGAGTTGGAAGAACTTAAAGGCGATAGCGATGTGGAAATTGTCATGAGTCTGCTCGAAAAAAATTATATAATTGAAAATCATATCGATATTCCTGAAGAGAAAGATTATAAAGAACATTCGTCACTCATCGCTTTGCCCGAATTGGAATCTGGATATTATTTCATATTATTTTCAAAAGATGATGTTTTCAACGCTAAAAAATATCCTGCGGTACATGCTTTTCAAGTCAGCGATTTAAGTTATGTAGTGACAAACCACAACGGCAATTCTGTTATACAAGTCCTTGATAGAGAAAACGGCAACCCGATTAAAGATGTTATGGTTGAAGCCTATGATAGTAAATATGATTATAAAGAAATGACATATATTAACAATCATGTTTTCAGCAAGATAACTGATAAAAACGGTAGAATATCTATTCCTAACGACATCAATAAATCTATAAATATTAATCTGTATTACAAAAACGACACCTTGCTTTCTGAATCATATTCGATATTCCATTTTCCTCAAAAAAATGAAGACGAAAAAATGATAGAAAAGACATCCTTCTTTACCGACAGATTGATTTATCGTCCAAGGCAAACTGTTTTCTTTAAAGGCATTATGACAAATGAAAATTCAAAAAAGAAAGAACTGCTCTTAGGTAAGGAGACGGAAGTCAGTTTTATAGACAGCAATAGGGAAGTGATTGAAACAAAGACTTTTGTAACCAATGAATTTGGCTCTTTCGATGGAAGTTTTGTAATTCCTGATAATTTGTCTAACGGAAGTTTTATTATCAAGAACGAAAGTGGTTGCATATATATTAAAATTGAAGAATACAAACGTCCTACTTTTGAAATAACGTTTAATTCACCAGATAAGTTATTCAAACTCAACGATAAAATAAATCTTACCGGTTCAGTAAAAGCATACGCAGGTTTCGGTCTCGATAACATCAATTATGATTATACTGTCGTAAGACGCGCTTCTTTCCCTTATCGTTTTTTGTGGTTCGACAACCAAAAACAGATTGCTTTCGGAGAAGGAACAACCGACGCAAATGGCAACTTCAATATCGAGTTCGAATTGATTCCTGATAAAAAATTAAAAGACAGACTTCCTGTTTATGAATATCTTATAACAGTAAACGCCACCAACGCACAAGGCGAAACCCAGACCAAGACTTACACCATAAACGCATCAGAAAATGATTTGATTCTCGATTTCGACAACGAATCCTCAAATATTGCTTATGATAATTTAGAATCAATAACGTTTTCCGTTAAAAATATTGAGAACATTCCAGTAAAGGCTAAAGTCATAAGAAAGATTTATCAGCTGAACAACAACAATCGTTTTATTGATAATGAATACAACTTCGACCGTAAGCTTTTATCCGATAATGAGTTAAAAGAATTATTCCCACATTTCGACTATTATTCATCCAACAGTCAACAGTCAAATATAAATGGCAATTTGATATATGAAGATGAGATTTTAGTCGATGGCAAGGCGAAGGTTTTTCCTGATGTTAAAAAACTTATAAAAGAAGGCAGATTTTATGTTGAGATAATTTCATTTGAAAACGAGAATGAGAAAATCACAAAAGAAATTAACATAATAGATTTTAATAGCAAAAAGATACCATATAAAGAAATGTGTTTGTCATATACTGACAAGAATACGGCAAAAATAGGTGACAATGTTAATTTTTATTTAGGAAGTTCTGCCAATGATGTCAGTGTTTATGTCAATGTTTTGCATAATGATAAAGTTCGCTATTCTAAATGTGTAAAATTAAATGACGAGATTTTGAAGTTCCCTTATAAAATTAAAAAGGAAGACAGAGGCAGAATCACATTTGAAGCGTATTTTGTTAAATATAACACTATCAATGTTGTAAGGCAAAATGTTTCTGTTCCTTACGACAATCTTGATTTGGATATAAAATTAGATGTGGAAAGAGACGAATTACAGCCAGGAGCCAATGAGAAATGGAGTCTTACCATAAAGGATTATAAAGACAAAGGCGTTTTAGCCAATCTGATGGTTGGTATGTATGATGCCTCATTAGACGTTTTCGCCAAAAACAAATGGAGTTTAAACAACAAGCCTTATATTAGATATTTGCCAAACAATCCTTTGTTTGATTATGGTTTCTCACACTTTTACACTTACGCCAGAAAAGAAAGTTTCCCGCAATATAATTCATTAGATTTCAATATTTTGTCTAATTATACCTTGGTGGGAAACAATTATGACGGCAGAATGTATTCGTTTAGAAATATGAGTTTTTCCAATGATAATGTCAGGGCTGGAGGCTCGTTGACAAAAAGTTCTAATGTTACATTTGTCGGTGAGATAGATATAGTTGAAGAGGATACAGACTTAGTAGAACACGAGGATCAAGATGTTACATCTTCATTAAGAGAAAACTTCAACGAGACGGCGTTCTTCTATCCTAATTTAATTACTAACGAAGATGGAAGTCTGACCTTCTCTTTCACCATGCCCGACGCCTTGACTCGCTGGAACCTGATGATGCTCGCTTATACCAAAGACTTGAAAGTCGGCACTTTGAACAAGACTTTCACCACATCGAAGCCTCTTATGATTATGAGCGATATGCCTCGTTTCGTTTATGAAAACGACACTCTCTGGGTGGTGGCGAATGTTATCAAGACAACGAATGAAAGGCAAAAGGCAAAAGACAAAAGGCAAAAAGCAACTGCGAAATTAGAGATTTTCGATGCTTTGACGATGGAACCTTTGGATTTGATTCTCTCTGAACAGGAGATTGCAATGAACGAAATATCTGTAGGAAACAGTGAGTCAGTAAGATGGAAAGTGGCAATTAACAACAGTACAAATTTATTGGCGATGCGTTTCAGCGTTTCGTCGGAGGGTTTCTCTGATGCAGAGCAGCGTCTTCTTCCTGTCTTAAGCGATGAAGTCTTTATGGCAGAGACATATCCTTTGTTAGTGAGAGAATATTCCGAAAAGACTTTAGACTTCGATTTCCAAAACGAGAATGAAAGAAATTACGGATTGACATTGAACATCTGCGCAAATCCAGTCTGGTATGCGATACAGTCGCTGCCTTATCTCTCTCAAGAGACAGGACAATATGCCGACGCAGCATTTAACATTTTCTATGCTAACAGTCTTGCCTCATATATCGCGAATAACATTCCTAACTTATTGGATTATATCAAGAAATGGGAATTAGAAACGCCTAACGCCTTGATGTCGGCGCTTCAGAGAGACGAGAATCTTAAAGCAATCATGTTGCAAGAAACGCCATGGGTGATGGAAGCGAAATCGGAGGCAGAACAAAAAGCGATGCTCGCCAACTTGTTCGACGTTAATGTATTACGTGATAAGACTGACGAGACATTAAACCTCATTAAAGAGAAACAAAGCGTCAACGGTGGATGGTCATGGTTTCCTAATATGCCGGAAAGTCCGTTCATCACTCAATATATATTAGGTGGCTTCGGTCGTCTTTATAAAATGGACGTCATAAAATCATTGACAGCAAGTCAGCAGGAATATTCCGACATCATAACTCAAAAGGCAATCAAATATTTATGCAACGACATAATAAAAGATTATGACTTGTATAAGGATTATAAAAATATCTCAAGTTATTTAAATATCAACGAATTATATGTATTGAGTTTCTTCGACTTCAATGAAGACTATAAATACAAAAACGCCAAAGACTTCTTTATCAAACATTTGAAAGAAGACTGGCAAAATTTCAACTTCGGCACGCAAGCAAAAATCGCCTTGATATTATATCGCAATGGCGACAAAGACATCGCTCAGCTGATAATAAAATCGCTAAAAGAAAGAGCCAAGAAGAACGAAAATCTTGGCATGTATTGGACTTCTAACGTCAGCGAACATGTCGTTATCATGGAAGCGTTCAAGGAAATAAGTCCCGATGAGAAGTATCTTAATGAAATGAAAATGTGGTTGTTGAATAACAAACGTACCAATATGTGGGAGAATGCACAGATGACCGTCGATGCAGTTTATGCTTTGGTTTTTGATGAGACAACAAGACTACAGGACAACAAGACAACAAGTATTGAAGATAATACAGGATTGCTTGTTGTGATTAAGAACGACAATGATTCTTCTGATTTTATGAACCAATATTTTTGGAATTCAGAAGAGATGAAGGATTTTAAAGATATTAAAATCAATAACGAGACTGATAATCTTATATGGGGCGGTTTGTTCCGTCAGTATTTCGTCTCTCTCGATGAAGTGAGAAAACACGAGACGCCATTGAAAGTGGAGAGAAATATTTATATTGAGAGAGTCAACGAAGAAGGAACATATCTCGTTCCTATTGAGAATGATGATATTAAAGTTGGAGACAAGATTGTCGTAAATCTTAATATCGAAAGTTCTCAAGACATGGAGTTTGTCTTTTTGAAAGATATGAGAGCCGCTTGTCTCGAACCAGTCGAGCAGATGTCGAGATATAGATACCAAGACGGAATGCTATATTATCAAAGTAACAGCGATACTTTCATGGGATTTTATTTTGATAAAATGCCGAAGGGAAAACATCAGGTCAGTTATTCGATGTTTGTGACAAAGGCTGGCGATTTCAGCAATGGCTACGCCTTGATACAATGCATGTACGCACCAGAGTTTTCAGGATATTCAGAAGGAAATAGAATTAAAGTAATAAGACTTGAGGAACTGAGGAACTGAGGATTTGAGGAACTGAGGAACTGAGGAACTGAGGATTTGAGGATCTGAGGATCTGAGGAACTGAGGATTTGAGGATTACAAGTCAACGAGTATTAAACTAGTGGCAAATAACTTTAGTCTTTAGTCATTTGCCTTTAGCCATCTTCTAACCGGTTCATCATAAAGCTTAAGACAGGCGTATGCTAAAGCGACGTTAGTTATAATTACGAGAGTCACGATTTGCCAAGTCTCGCCGAGAGTGTATAACTTATTGTCGATGAGCCATGAGTAGAAGAGATACATCACTGGATAGTGGACCATATATAATGGATAAGAGATGTCGCCTAGGAACTTGCATATTTTAGTTGAAAAACTGTTAGTTATGTTTCCTGAAGCGCCGAACCATACTATCAAAGGAAAGACTAAAATGATGCACGCCAACTCATAAACACCATTGACGCTGATGTCGCCAGATTTTGAAATATAAGGCATAGAGAAAAGAACAAACATCACGACAATAGAAATCCAGAAAACATTCTTTCCAACGAAAGATTTAAAACATGGACAAACACTTGTTGTCTTGTCGTCTTGTTGTCTTGTTGACTTCATGAAATTACGTGAAAGAAGCATTCCTAAAGAGAAAGGAAACATCATTCTGAGCAGACCGCCGAAGAAGTTGACGGCGTCTAAAGTCCATCCGATGCCTATCATATCGTAACCAGAGACATCGAAGACGACGAAACCGATCCACAGAAGACCTGTTGACGCGACCAAGACGGCGAGTTTCTTATTAGATAATTTTCTGATGAAGAGAGCGTATAAGATGTTGCCGATATATTCGAAGAAGAGCGACCAGCTAGGTCCGTTGAGAGGATACATCTCACCATTGCCGCGCACGTCGTAAGCGGCGCCAGGATAAGCAGGTATGAGAAACATAGCAAGTAAAAACGCTAACATAGTCCAATGGAGCGGCATGTGAGTTCCGTCCCATCTCACGCCGCCTTGGATGAGGTAAGTTATCAGTCCGATGAGAGCGCCCATCATCACCATAGGCTGCAATCTTATGAGACGCCGCTTGAAGAAAGCGCCGACTGTAAGACCATTACTTGTTGTCTTGTTGTCTTGTTGTCTTGTAGTCTTCCATCTGTCATCATAAGCGTAACTTATCACAAAACCCGACAGCATGAAGAAGAAATCGACGCCGAGATGACCGTGGTTAAAGGTATCTATAGCTGTTCCGCCAGCGAAAGCGAAGCCCTCAAAGACATGATACCACAGCACCATAAGAGCTGCAGCGCCACGAAGACCATCGAGAAGGAGATAGTGAGGTTTGGTGGTGATGTTGTTCATTTATTGTATTTCTTGATACTAATGTTGCAAATGTACAAAAAATGCGAAACACTCTTGTCGTGTCTTAAAAATAAAGACGATAATTTATATGAAGTGTGAGAAAAGTTTTTGGATATTTTTGTACTTTTGCGATATAATGACATTATGATATAAAAATGGCAAAAGCAAAACCCTTCATCAAGTGGGTTGGTGGAAAAAGCCAGCTCATCGAACAACTAGAAGCCTTGCTTCCAGCTGACTTTGCAGAAAGGGAAAATGTCACATACATAGAGCCTTTTGTTGGCGGAGGAGCGATGCTCTTCTATATGTTGAAGACGTATCCAAACATCAAGTCGGCAATTATAAATGACATAAATCCTGATTTGACAACGTGCTATCAGGTGGTTAGAGATAATCCTGATGAATTGATAAAATCTCTTAACGAAATACAATCTGAATATTATGCTTTGAGAACTGATGAAGAACGTAAGACGTTTTTTCTTCAGCAGCGCGATAATTTTAATGCTAAGCATTTGAACGCAATAGAGAACTCTACGTTGTTTTTTTTCCTTAACAAAACATGCTTTAATGGACTTTATCGTGTAAACAAGGCCGGTAAATTCAATGTCCCATTTGGAAAATACGTCTCACCAACAATTTGTGATCCTGCAACAATTTATGCAGATAGTAAGATGTTGCAAAAAGTCGAGATAATGACAGGAGATTTTGAGCAGACCTTTGCCAAAATCAAAGGTAATACTTTCTTCTATTTTGACCCTCCTTATCGTCCTTTAAGTAATACGTCAAGTTTTAATGATTATGCAAAAGAGGAATTCAATGATGATGCCCAGATTCGCCTGAAGTTGTTTTGTGACCGATTGAATGATATTGGTGTGAATTTTATGCTTAGCAATTCCGATTGTTTAGGTAAAGATGGGACAGACCGTTTCTTTGATGACTTGTTTGTTGATTATAGAATAGAAAGGGTATGGGCATCAAGAAATGTGAATGCAATAGCTTCGAAAAGAGGAAAACTGACAGAAATAGTAGTTAATAATTATCAATGATAAAACAAAATTTATGAGTACCCACACAAAGGATTAGCCCCTAAAGTAAATGATGTTAATGGTTATACATTCGTTTGGATTACAGATGGAATAGGTTGGAAAAAGGCAAAATCGATGATAACAGCTGCTTATATGACAATTCCAGATGTATATAACCTAACGGATATTAAAAATTTTATACGTCAAGTAAAGGAAGAAGGACAAGAGAATGATTGAACCTTACTATAAATCTCAGAAACCGTGATTTTTTCAAGTTTCTGAGATTTCTTCTTTATATCTTAAACTTCTTTAGCTCTTTGTAGAAAGCTCCTTCGGGACGTAAGATGCTTTGGAATAATATTATCTCGTTGACATCTTGTCTTATGTATGACTTCTGTTCTATGCCTGCGACGATTTTCTGGAAATACTGCTTCTCGCATAACTCCTTGATGCGTCCTAAGGTGATGTGAGGAACGAAGTTCTGTCGGTCGCGTAGAAATCCTAACTCGTCGAATGTGCTGAGTGTGTCTTCTTCTAAGTCGAGGAGCTCTTGCGGTGTGTTCTGCATTCCAAGCCATAAGACTCGCGGAGCATAACGGCTGCCGAAGATGCCTGTTCTGTTAAAGTCCATTGTGAAACTCTTGTGCTTTCTTAACATCATCTCCACGCCTTCTATGATCTTAGGCACGTCTTCATTATGAGTGTCACCAATAAATTTCAATGTCAGATGAATGTGATTTGGCTTCACCCAGTTGATTCTTTTCTCGTGAGCAAGCTGACGCTTCAACCCATCGAGAAGCGGAATGAAATCATTGTCGGTTGTCTTTATCGGTATAGCTAGAAATAGTCTTTTCATTTTTTAAAGTCTATGAGTCTATGAGTCTATAAGTCTATGAGTTTATGTTATTTGCTTATAGACTCATTGACTTTTTAATAATCCATTTGTTCGTAGTTGTAAGCTAATCCGCCTATAGATGTCTCTCTGTAGAGATGAGGCATGTCGTGTCCGGTCTTTTTCATTGTCTCTACTACTTTGTCGTATGACACTCTGTGTGTTCCGTCGGTATATGTAGCGAAGATGTTGGCGTCCATTGCGCGTGCTGCTGCGAAAGCGTTACGTTCTATACAAGGTATCTGTACGAGGCCGCACACTGGGTCGCATGTCATTCCGAGGTGATGTTCCAGAGCCATCTCTGCTGAGTATTCTATCTGTGCGCAGCTGCCTCCGAAGAGTTGGCATACCGCTGCTGCTGCCATGGCGCAAGCGACGCCAATCTCACCTTGGCATCCTACCTCTGCTCCTGAGATAGAAGCGTTGGCCTTGGCAATATTGCCAAAGAGACCAGCAGTGGCAATGGCTTTGAGGATACGTGGCTTGGCAATCTCGTAGGCCTTGGCTGAGTGATAAAGAACAGCTGGTAATACTCCCGATGATCCGCAAGTAGGAGCGGTGACGATAAGACCGCCAGAAGCGTTCTCTTCACTGACTGCAAGAGCGTATGAGAACACAGCGCCGCGACTTTTCAAGGTGCGCTGGTAACCCATCGACTTGATGTAATAGTTGGCAGCCTTACGTGGCAAGTTGAGCGGTCCTGGCAAACGTCCTTCTGACTGAAGCCCGCGTTCTATCGCATTCTGCATGGTTATCCAGACTTCTTCAAGATAATCCATGAGATATGGGTCGTCTTCAATGTCGTTGACATATTCCCAGAAACCTTTTCCGGTGTCTTCACACCAGTTTAAAATTTCTGTCATTTTTGTGATAGGGTAGATGTCGGGTGAGGTGTTTTTCTTGCCTTCTTCTTCTAATGCGCCGCCGCCGACGCTATAGACTGTCCATTCTTCCATTAAGACATCTTCGTTGGTGAAAGATTTGAATGTCATTCCGTTAGGATGATATTCAAGGAATGTCTCGTTTTCCCAGATGATGGTCACTGGAGCTTTTTTCTCAAGGACGTCCAAAATAGCGACGTCAGTCAAGTGACCTTTGCCTGTTGCGGCTAGACTGCCATATAAAGTTACTTCAAAGCGTGCTGCCTCTTGGTTACGTTCAAGAAACAGCTCGGATGCGCGGCGTGGAGCCATTGTGTGACTGCTTGATGGTCCATGACCGATACGATATATTTCTTTTATTGTCTTCATTGTAAGTTATAATTATTTCAAAAAATAAACGATATTTTTCGATGCACAAAGTTACGAATTTATCGAAGAATATTTATCTTTGCAAAAAATAAATATGAATAATGCGCTCGCATGTTCATCTGTTTCCTCTTATCGTGATTGACTCTTCAAAAACAAATGACAATGAACAAATACATAAAAACATTAATATTGATAATAGCATTGATGTTTTCTTCAACAATAGATGCTAAAAAAGTAGTCGTTGACATCTCAGAAACCCCATATTTTTTTCTTCCTGATGAAAATAAGAAAGATAACGCATCTCGTCTTAACGACATCCTTTGCGCTATAAAGTCAAAGGTCGGCGATGACGATAATGTAGTGATAAAGTTTAAGAAAGCTCGCTATAATTTCTATCCTGATGATGCCCAGCAGAGAGAGTATTATGTCTCTAATCATGACCAGAATCAGCCTAAGGTTGTCGGCATCTGTATAGAAGAATGGGATAATCTTACTCTGGACGGCAATGGTTCTGAGTTCGTTTTTCACGGACAGATGCTGCCTCTTGCTGTTGTCAACTCAAATGATATAACTTTAAAAAACTTTTCCATAGATTTTGAAAATCCTCATATTGCTCAGGTTGAGGTTCTGAATAATGATGATAATGATGGAATTACGTTTCGTGTCGAGCCTTGGGTTAATTATCGTATCAACGAAAACGGAGTCTTTGAGACTTACGGTGAAGGATGGAAATATCAGCAATATACAGGCATTGCCTTTGAGAAAGAAACGCGGCACATCGTGTATCAAACCAGCGATTTATGGATTGATACCAAGGGCGTTGAGGAAAAAGGCGAACGTCAGCTTCATGCTCCGAACTGGAAAGACAAGAGGTTGAGACCAGGGACGATAGTAGCGATGAGGACATGGCAGCGTCCTGCGCCTGGAATTTTCCTCGATCATAGTAATGACACATATATCGTTGATGTGACTGTACATTATGCAGAAGGTATGGGACTCTTGGCTCAGCGCTGCTGCGACATCAGATTGAATCGTTTTAATGTGTGTTTGAAAGAAAATGATGCACGTTATTTCACGACGCAGGCCGACGCCACTCATTTCTCGCAATGCAAAGGCATGATACGTTCTGAACATGGCTTGTATGAAGGAATGATGGATGACGCTATCAATGTTCATGGCATTTATCTCAAGGTGAAAGAGCGCCTCGATGATAATAGCTTGATTTGCAGCTATGAACATAATCAGGCATGGGGATTTGCCTGGGGCGATAAGGGCGACAGTGTCAGCTTCGTGAAGTCTAAGACGATGGAAATGTTAAGTCATATTAACATTATTAAGGAAATAAAACCTTACGATAAAGAAACAATAAAAGGAACGAAAGCGTTTCTTGTAACTTTTGAAGAAAAATTGCCAGATGAGATTGAGATGGATTCGTCAATAGGAGTTGAAAACCTCAGCTGGACGCCGCAAATCATTTTTAGTCATAATGTTGTGAGAAACAATAGAGCAAGAGGCGCTTTGTTCAGCTCGCCGTTAAGAACAGTTTGTGAAGACAATATTTTCGACCATACGTCAGGAACCGCCATTCTGTTATGCGGAGATTGTAATGGCTGGTACGAATCTGGAGCAGTGCGTGATTTGTTGATAAAAAATAACACGTTCATCAATGCTCTTACTAATATGTTTCAATTCACTAATGCTGTGATTTCTATCTATCCTGAGATTCCTGATTTGGAAAATCAGAAGCTATATTTTCATGGCGGAAAAGAAAATGCTATCGTGATAGAGAAAAATCACTTCATCACATTCGACAAACCTTTGTTGTATGCTAAGTCAGTAGATGGACTCATCTTCCGTAAAAACAAAGTGACGAGAAACAACGATTACAAAGCCTTCCACTGGAATCAAGAAGAACTGCTTTTTGAAAAAGTCAATAAATAAAGGCTAAAACCTAAACTTTAGTCATTAGCCTTTAGCCTTTAGCCTTTAGCCATTAGCCATTAGCCTCACAATACCACTACTTTTTTAAGGCTTTGGTTTTCTGTCTCTCCGAGTTTTAAGCTATAGATTCCAGAGGCAAGATTGTCTGTTTCTATTGTTATTTCTTTTCCGTTGATGACGATGTCCTTCACTATTTGTCCGGCTTGGTTCATCATTATTATTCTGCCTTCTGTTTCGTTTTGCAATTTGATGTTTATCTTGTCTTTCGCAGGATTGGGAAAAACTTCAAAGCCATTCTCTTTGTTTAATTCTTTGATGGCAGCATGTTCTTCGTCCCACATTCCCAAGGTGTAATCGCCCGATTTGATGTCGGCAACGGTCATTCTTCCGTAGCTGTTGTAACCTTGGTGTTCGTAACTGATGGATTGCCAAGGTTCTGAACCGTTAGCGCGATATAACAATACTATGGAATCGTTTTCGGAGACCATAAGATTACCGTCGTAATTAGCATTGTTTTGGTATTGGAACTCGCCTTTTATCATTGACTCGCCTTTGTCTAAGCGATAGATAGACCAGTAACGGTCTGGAGAAATGGTCAATCCTTCTGGTATTTCGCTTTCTGACTTAGGTCCTGTCCAGTGATGCTCGACTCTCAATAATGTGGAGTCGCTGATTTCTTCTACTATGGCTTTGAACTTGGCGCTTCCAAAGTTATGGCTGCCGGTTTTGTCTATAACCAATGTCATTTCATTACTTGCGTCTGCGAATTTGTTGTTATAATCGCAGAAAACAGCCACTGGTTCAAAGTCTAATGTTACAGAGCAGACGCCTGTAGCTCCGTCCCAGCTAATCATTTCGCTGTGAGTGTTCCAGTCTTTGTCAACGAAAGTTATCTCGTATCTTACGCTGTTGCCTATAAAATCGTAGCCTCTGTGTCCTTGATTCATCGTTACTTCCACATCGAATTTGTTGCCGTTGGCTTGGACTGTGAAATTTTGCACTGTATAGACAGGGCTTCCTGGAGTGAAGACCCAAGTGTTGAAGAAATCGCTCATGTCGATGCCGGACGACTCGCTGACGGCGTCTCTTAAATCTTCTGATGATGCTGCTTTAGAATCAAATTTGTTGAGATAATATTTTATAGCTTCGTCGAAAGTCTCTCTGCCAAGATAATTCATCATAGTATAAACAACGATGGCGCCTTTGTCATAAACTGTTGTTCCGTACGTTAAGTCTAAAGGCATGTTGTTCAATGGAATCCATCCTTCTGAGTTGTGACATGAGATGATGATGTCGTTGATGAGGCTTTGCATGGAGTTTACGAAATCTTCTTCGCTGTAAAGTCCAGAGAGATAGTAGTTGTTGCAGAATGTAGCGAAGCCTTCGTTGAGCCACATGTCGCCTGCTGTGGCGCATGTCACCTTGTTGCCGAACCATGTGTGAGCCATTTCATGAGCGATGAAATATTCGCTGTCTAAGTTGGTGGTTCCAGTGATGAGTGAGCTGGCAAAAGCAATGTTGTCAACATGTTCCATACAGCCGAGGCTTGTGCTGACATAAGCTATTCTGTTATGAGGAAAAGGTCCGAATTTTGATTCATAGAAAGCTGCTATTTCTTTTGTGTTGGCGAATGTAGCTGCCACTTTTTCTATCTGGTTTGGCTTTGCATATACGTTAATAGGAATATCTCTTTCGATACCTTGATAAGTGTCTTCCCATAATATGAAGTTGCCGATGGCGAAAGACATCAGATAAGTAGAAATCTCTTGACTCATAACCCAGTGGTCAGTCTGTGTTCCGTCGTCGTTATGTGTGGTTTCAGCCAGTATGCCGCCGCATGAAGAAACCATATCTTCGCTGTGGGTGATGTATAAGTCGTAGGAAGCTTTGTCGCTGAAGTTGTCAACGCATGGGAACCATGTCTTTCCTAGATTATGAGGCTGGCTGTCGAAGCCGACACCTAAGTTATAGACATAATCGTTGCTCCAATGTATTCCTCCCCAGTTCTCGTTGAAGGTGTTGCCGCTGTAATTGACGGTGACAGAAAACTCTGAGCCGGATGCTATCGCTGAAACGAAATTGATGTTCAAAATATCGTCGTTCTGTGAGAAATTATTGACATCGCTGAAATTGCAGCTGACGGATGTCACTGTCAGTGATTTGAGTTCCAACATCAGAGAGTTGATTTCTTCTTTTGCTGTTAATGTTATTGTTGTTGTCGCATCAAGTGTTCTGTTTGAAAAATCGATGTTGTTGAGATGAATCTCATAATGTTTTACATCCACATTATCACCAGTTTCATTTGATTTTGCCATTGATGAAAAAGCCAAACAACAGGCTAAAAATAAAGACAATACGTATTTCATAGTTTGATATTTTATAAATCGTAAATGAGGCTATAAAATTACATCAATTTTTCTTTGACTTTGATTTTATTATGAAGATAATTTTTTTTAGCAAAAAAAGATTTTTGAGTTTTTGAGTTTCAAAAAAAGATTTATATTTGTGGCAAAATTGGAATTTTTAAAATTAAAATAATGTTATTATGAATCCAACTCATATTGAACACATTGGAATAGCAGTTACAAGCTTAGAAGAATCTATTCCATTCTTTGAAACACTCCTTGGAACAAAATGTTACAACATTGAAGAAGTTGTTGATCAAAAAGTAAAGACAGCGTTCTTCAAGGTAGGTCAAACCAAGATAGAATTATTAGAGCCAACATCACCAGAAAGCACAATAGCTTCATTCATTGAAAAGAACGGTGGCAAAGGTGGCATGCACCACATCGCTTTCGCTGTTGAAAACATTGAAGGACAGCTTGCAGAAGCAGAAGCAGCTGGTATCCGTCTCATCGACAAGGCTCCACGTGGCGGCGCTGAAGGTTTGAGCATCGCTTTCTTACACCCAAAATCAACATGTGGTGTTTTGACAGAACTTTGTGAAGATAAAAATAAATAATACATATTAGTAATCAATTAAATCCTAATATTATGGTAATTGAACAAAAAATTCAAGAATTGTTAGACAAACGCGCACAGGCTCGTCTCGGTGGAGGTGAGAAGCGTATTGAATCACAACATGCCAAAGGAAAATACACAGCTCGTGAACGTATCAATATGTTGCTCGACGAAGGTAGCTTCGAAGAATTTGACATGTTCTTAACTCATCGTACAACTGACTTCGGTCTTGAAAAACAACAATATCTCGGCGACGGCGTTGTAACAGGTTACGGTACAATTGAAGGCCGCGTTGTTTATGTTTACGCACAAGACTTCACTGTTTTCGGTGGTTCATTGTCAGAAACAATGTCAAAGAAAATATGCAAGGTCATGGACCAAGCTATGAAAGTAGGTGCTCCTGTTATCGGTATCTGCGACTCAGGTGGCGCTCGTATCCAAGAAGGTTCAAGAAGTTTGGCAGGTTATGCTGAAATCTTCCAACGCAATATCGACGCTTCTGGCGTTATCCCACAAATCTCAGCTATCTTCGGTCCTTGCGCCGGTGGTGCAGTATATTCACCAGCTTTGACCGACTTCATCTTGATGACAGAACAAAACAGCTACATGTTCCTCACAGGTCCTAAAGTTGTTAAGACTGTTACAGGTGAAGACGTAAGCACAGAAGACTTAGGTGGTGCTCTCGTTCATAACCAAAAATCAGGCGTCAGCCAATTCATGGCTCCAACAGAAGAAGAAGCTCTCCAATTAATTAGAGACCTCGTTTCTTATCTCCCACAAAACAATTTGGAAGAACCTCCATACAAACCAACAGACGACCCAATCGATCGTAAGGACGACTCATTGAACGAGATTATCCCTGATAATCCTAACAAACCTTACGATATGCAACATATCATCCATTCTATCGTTGACGATAACAAGTTCTTGGAAGTACACAAAGACTTTGCAAGAAACTTAATCGTTGGTTTCGCACACTTCGATGGAATGCCAGTTGGTATCGTCGCTAACAACCCAGCATATTTCGCAGGCGTTCTCGACATCAACGCATCACGTAAAGGCGCTCGTTTCGTTCGTTTCTGCGACGCTTTCAACATTCCAATCATCACTTTAGTTGACGTTCCTGGATTCTTGCCTGGTACAGTTCAAGAATACGGCGGTATCATCTCTCACGGTGCTAAGATGTTGTTCGCTTACGGCGAAGCTACAGTTCCAAAGATTACTGTTACAGTACGTAAATCATACGGTGGTTCTCACTTGGTTATGGGTTGTAAACAACTTAGAGCTGACATCAACTACGCATGGCCATCAGCAGAAATCGCTGTTATGGGTCCTTCAGGCGCTGTTGAAGTTCTCGACGGTAAAGAAATCGCAGCTATCAGCGATCCAGCAGAACGCGCAGAACTCGTCGCTAAGAAAGAACAAGACTACCGCGATAAATTCGCTAACCCATACGACGCTGCTAAATTCGGTTATATCGACGATGTTATTGAACCACGCAACACTCGTTTCCGCGTCATCAGAGCTTTACATGCTTTAGAAACTAAGAAAGATACTAATCCTCCTAAGAAACATTGTAATATCCCACTCTAAAAAATTAACACAATGAATACTTTATATTTATCCTTGTTAGCAATACAAGATGGTCTTCAGTTGAAAGGTTGGATCGTGACAATAAGCGGTTTCATGATAGTTGTTATCGCCTTGATAATATTGTTTCTTATCTTCGCCGGTATATCTAAACTCATCAACTTGGATTGGAATAAACTTATCAATAAGAATAAGGATAAGAAGCAAGATAAAGTAGAAGTTAAAGAGGTGAAAAATATAAATCCAGATAACGATGATGTCATGGTTGCAATAGGCCTGGCATTGTCGTTGTCGATGGACAGCGTCCACGATGTTGAGTCTGATATTCTTACTATCAAAAGAGTGGAACGTCACACATCGCCATGGAACGCCAGGATTTATGGGATGAATAATGTAAAATGATTATTAATAAGAAAAATAAAAGAGGATGAAAACTTCTAAAGATAATGTTTTAAAAGATGATGTCATTGCTGCAATAGGCTTGGCTTTGTCAATGTCAATGGAAGTTCATGATGAAGAATCAGGCAAATTGACTATCAAGAGAGTGCAATGCCGCTATTCTCCATGGAGTTCTAAAGTTTTTGGAATGAATAATTTAAATAGATATTAATATGAAAAAATTTAAGTTCACAATAAGTGGAAATCAATATGAAGTAGAAGTTCAAAGCTTCGAAAACGACAAAGCTCAAGTTGTCGTCAATGGTACACAATATGAAGTTGATGTTGAGCGCGAAAAAGAAGAGGCTAAGCCTATCATCGCTCCACGTCCTGCAGCAGCAAAAGCATCTGCTCCAGCAGCAGCTCCAGCAGCAGGCGGTAACGTCGATGGCGTTAAAGCTGTTGCTCCACTTCCAGGTACAATCATGCAAATCTATGTCAACGTCGGCGATCAAGTAAAACGCGGCGACAAGATTTTAATGTACGAAGCAATGAAAATGGAAAACAACTTCTTGGCTGAAGTTGATGGTGTAATAAAAGATATTAAAGTTAGAGTAGGCGATAACGTTCTTCAAGGTGCTGTTTTAGTTGTTATTGGTTAATTTTTGAAGCCATGAACCCTAAACAAAATACTATTAAAAGAAAAGCCCTCGTCATTTTTGCATTAGTAGCTGTGATGTTCGTGCTTCATGCTTTTGTGACTTCAAATGCCACAATGGCTGAGCGCGTCTTCACAGGTACTGTGACAGAAAATGTCGTGATAGAAATAACAACTGCAGATGTAAATGCAGAGACATCGATAGGAGAGGAGATAGGTGCTGGATTGAGCAACTTCTTCGCTTTTACCGGTTTTAAGAACGCAACAAGAGGTAACTTGGTTATGATTCTTGTTGCTTTCTTTTTTATATTTCTGGCTATTAAATATGATTTTGAACCGATGTTGCTTATACCTATCGGTGTAGGTATAATTGTCGGTAATATCCCATTCCTACAGACCTACACATTCAACCTCAGCGATGTCTTGTCTCATCTGCAAGAACTCGCCGACCAGAATGTGCTGCAGTCTGACATCCAAAATGCACAGGCTCTTATGGTTAGCCTCTTCGGTGGCGAGAATGTCAAGCTGGAACTCAACACTGCTTTGGCTCGTTTCAATGAGATGTATGCTAACGGCTCTATCGTTCTTCCTCAAGGAATGGACGAAGCTACAGCCCTCGCAGCTATCAACGAGGCTTTCGGCTTGAATATTCAAACTGGTATCTATCAAGAAGGTTCAGTGTTGAACTACCTCTACTTCGGAGTTCGTCAAGGTATTTATCCTCCGCTTATCTTCTTAGGAATCGGCGCTATGACTGACTTCTCATCGCTCATTTCACAGCCTCGTCTCATGATATTAGGCGCTGCTGCTCAGTTGGGCGTGTTTCTTACTTTCATAGGCGCTCTGTATCTCGGTTTCGACCTTAAAGAAGCTGGTGCTATCGGTATCATCGGCGGCGCTGACGGTCCAACAGCTATCTTCTTGTCATCAAAGATGGCTCCTCATCTCCTCGGACCTATCGCTATCGCTGCTTATTCTTACATGGCCCTCGTGCCTCTCATCCAGCCTCCTATCATGCGTTTGCTCACTACACCGAAAGAACGCGTTATTCACATGAAGGCTCCTCGCGCTGTAAGCAAAACAGAAAAAGTATGCTTCCCAATAGTAGGTCTCCTTTTAACAACATTCATCAGCCCTTCGGCATTGCCATTGCTCGGTATGTTGTTCTTCGGTAACCTCCTCAAGGAAAGCGGCGTGACAAAACGTCTCGCTAACACCGCAAGCAACGCTCTCATCGACATAGTGACAATATTGTTAGGTCTCACCGTCGGCGCTTCAACACAGGCTGACGTGTTCCTCACAAAAGATTCATTGTTGATATTCGGATTAGGCGCTCTGTCATTCATGATAGCTACAGCAGCAGGTGTTCTCGGCGCTAAAATTATGAATCTCTTCTTGAAAGAAGGCGATAAGATAAATCCTCTCATCGGTAATGCTGGCGTTTCTGCTGTGCCTGACAGCGCTCGCGTTTCTCAGGTAGAAGGACAGAAATACGATCCTTCAAATCACCTCCTCATGCACGCTATGGCTCCTAACGTATCAGGCGTTATCGGCTCGGCAGTGGCAGCAGGTGTCCTGATGAGTTTCTTGATGTTGTAAAATATCAATGATCAGATAAAAAAAAGATGGAGACATTTCTGTTTCCATCTTTTTTGTTTATAATAATATTTAAAAAATATATGTCTATTCTATATCTGTCTTATATTCTTTTTTTAAAATTCCATTTTCGTTAATCCATTCTGGCAGACAATAAGCGTAACCACGACCGCCATATTTTACCTTGACAAGGTCGCTGCGACGATTGGCTAACTTGACAAGACATTGATTGATTTTTGCTTTGCTTTTAATGTCGTCAATGAAAATACCAACTTCTTTAGCCTTTTTAAACGCCTTGTCGTAAATGTCTTTGCTTAACGTGGCTTTCTCATTTTCGGATATAATATCTAAGATAATCTTGTCCCAACTTGAAAGTGGATATGGCTTGCGAGGATTGGTTTCTTTTTTTCTATATCTTGGAAATTGCGCTGCAATGCTAATGAAATTTTCAGAATTAGAATTTGTTCTTAGAATGTTTTCCAATTCAAAAATTCTGTTCTCGCAAAATGAGATTTTTGCGGAAAGTTTTCTTATTTCTGATTTATAATCTGAAATAAGATCCATAATGTCAGATGTAGTCAGAGAATTGTTTGTCATTATACTTAATAATTTATTTTTTAAAACTGCAAAAATACAATAATATTGCTCAAAACCGCAAATTTTACTACATATTTCAGCATTTTTGTTGAAATTAAATATAAAACTATTATTTTTGCAAAAAAGATAATATTATGGCACAGAAAAAAGTACCGCACACTTTTGTTATTGTATTCTTTATCATAGTGATAGCAGCTGTTATGACTTGGTTTGTCGAGCCTGGCTATTATGTTAAAGAAAACTTTATAGAAAATGGAATTGAAAAAACAGAATTGAATTTCTATTATCAAGATGAGATTCCCGAACAATTAAAGGCTGATTATCACTCCGAACCTCAGACTTGGCAAGTGTTTTCGGCACTTTTCAAGGGTTTTGAGAAACAAAGCTCAATCATCGTTTTCATCCTTATTATAGGCGGAGCATTCTGGATAATGAATAAAAGCCACGCCATCGATATGGGAATATTCTCATTCCTGCGATTTACCCGAAAACTGGAAAATATAAAGCTATTTAAGACACTTGGCGTCGATAATATTATCATCACTTTGATAATGCTTTTGTTTAGTCTGTTCGGTGCGGTCTTCGGTATGAGCGAAGAATGTATTGCATTTATCATAATTATTATTCCTCTCGCTATTTCTATGGGCTACGATTCGATTGTTGGTGTCTGTATGGTTTATGTGGCGGCTCATGTCGGTTTCGCAGGTGCGATATTGAATCCTTTTACTATAGGCATCGCTCAGGGAATCGCAGAAGTGCCTCTTTTCTCAGGAATAGGTTACAGAGTGTTCTGCTGGGTGGTGATAAATATCATCACGATTGCTTTTGTGCTGTTATATGCTAAAAAAGTAAAGAAGAATCCAATGTCGTCGATAATGTATGACGAAGACGCTTATTGGCGCACACATAGCGTGGAAGGACAGCAAGAACATGAGGCAATCAAGACGAGACAGTCGTGGTATGTTTATGCAGCGCTTCTCATCGCAATGACGATTTTCTCTTTCTGTTATCCAACCACCACGTTAAATGTCGGCAACTCGTCGATGACAGCGCCTTTCATCCCAATCTTGACAGCGTTTTTCGCGCTATTGGGACCATTGTCGTTGAGAAAGACAGTGCATAACTTCATACTTTTGATTTTGCTTTATACGATAATATATCTCATTGTCGGTGTTATGGGATATGGATGGTATGTGATGGAAATCGCTACGTTGTTCCTCGTCATGGGTATTGCGAGCGGTCTGGCGATAGGAAAGACTGCCAGCGACATAGCACGACTTTTCATTGAAGGTATGAGCGACATCTTGTCGGCAGCTGTCGTCGTCGGTCTTGCGGGCGGCATCGTGATAATACTTCAAGAAGGCGGTATCATCGACACTATCTTGTACGGACTTTCAAAATCGATGACGGATTTGGGCAAGATCGCTTCTGTGGAGATTATGTATGCGATACAGACCATAGTCAATGTCGTTATTCCTTCAGGTTCGGCAAAGGCAGCGATTACGATGCCTATCATGGCGCCGTTCAGCGATCTGATAGGAGTGTGCCGTCAGGCAACGGTGATGGCGTTCCAGTTTGGCGACGGATTCACCAATATGATAACACCGACATCTGGAGTCCTCATAGCAGCACTCGGCGTGGCAAGAGTGCCATATCAGAAATGGTTCAAATGGGCATGGAAGTTCATATTATTGATGATAATATTAGGAGGATTGCTCTTGATACCGACAGTGACGATGAGTCTTGAGGGATTTTAATTAGTTTGGAAATTAGGAATTAGGAATTGAGGAATTGAGGAATTGAGGAACTGAGGAACTGAGGAATTGAGGAACTGAGGAATTGAGGAATTGAGGAACTGAGGAATTGAGGAACTGAGGAATTGAGGAATTGAGGAACTGAGGAACTGAGGAATTGAGGAACTGAGGAATTGAGGAATTGAGGAATTGAGGAATTGAGGAATTGAGGAGCTGAGGAACTGAGGAATTGAGGAATTGAGGAATTGAGGAATTGAGGAATTGAGGAGCTGAGGAGTTCAGGGTTTGAATTTTAGAGTTTTGAAATAGTCCCGTTAGGGACGGAAGATTATAGGCAGGTATGGAGAGCGAAGCTCGGAATGCCTGCTATAAAGACTGGATATTCATCAGAGTGCCGAAGGTACGACAGAAAAAATCATCCATATTCTGTCGCGCTTTCGGCGCTTTTTTTATTGAAAACTGAAAGTTGAAATGGAATAGTTG
>JAFYNK010000034.1 GCA_017548125.1 Bacteroidales bacterium
CGTTTAAATAATTTTTGACAGTAACAATTAAAACTTTTGCATGCTTTATGTTTTTTCTTGGAATCTTTTCGCCTTTCTTTCAATCACATAGCTCGCTATATTCTTTCAAGAAAAACAAAAATCTTCTCAAAGAAAAATTCATAAATCATTTGCAAAGCAATTTATAGAAATCCCCTTAAAACATATATAAATATGATAGACGAATCAAAGATTAGAGAAGCTTTTGAAGAAAAGAACTGGGCAGAAATAAAGTCACACGACTCATGGTCGGTGTTTAAGATAATGTCAGAATTTGTAACAGGTTATGAAACACTTTCCAAGATAGGACCTTGCGTAGCCATCTTCGGTTCTGCACGTACAAAACCAGACAACAAATATTACAAGATGGCTGAAGAAGCAGCTTACATTTTAGTCAAGAAAGGTTTCGGCGTCATCACTGGCGGCGGTCCTGGCATCATGGAAGCCGGCAACAAAGGAGCACACTTCGGAGGCGGCAAGAGTGTTGGTCTCAACATCGTTCTTCCTCACGAGCAGCGTCCAAATCCATTCATCGACCAAGACAAGAACATCAACTTCGACTATTTCTATGTAAGAAAGACCATGTTCATGCGCTACGCTCAAGGTTTCATCGCATTCCCTGGCGGATTCGGCACACTAGATGAATTATCGGAAGCAATAACATTGATACAGACCAACAAACTCGTTTCATTCCCTATTGTCATGGTTGGAAAAGAGTTCTGGGAACCGCTCAACGACTGGTTTAAAAACACATTGTTGAAAGATGGAATGGTAAGCGAGAGCGACTTCAACATCTTCCATGTTGTAGATACCGTTGAAGAAGCAGTAAATATCATCGAAGAATTCTATCACAAATACGCTCTTAAACCGAACTTTTAAAAGACAAAAGACAAAAGACAAATGTCTAAAGGCTAAGGACAAAATAAACTTTAGACTTTAGACTTTCGTCTTTAGCCAATTATAAACAATGATTGAAATACCTATTAATATAATAAGTATCGAGGGCGATGGTTTTCACCTTATCGCCGAAGGCCTTATCAACGGCAAGACTGCACGTTTTGTTGTTGATACCGGCGCTTCGAGGACTGTCTTCGACAAAGACAGAGTCTTAAATTATATTAACAATCCGGAATTTGCCGAGAAAGAAGGACTATCAGCAGGCATCGGAGGCACCGACATATCAAGTTTCATCTTCAACATTGAAGAACTATGTTTTGGCGATTTGAAGATTACTGACTATCAAGCTGTAGCGATGGACCTTTCCAATATCAACAGTTCATACGAGATGATAAAGCTTCCTCATATTGACGGCGTTCTCGGCGGCGATCTGTTAAGAAAACATAACGCTGTAATAAGTTATAGATTAAAGAAAATACGTCTCTTTCCAAAAAAATAATCATGGCAAGAATATTAGTCATAGACGATGAACCTGCGATCCGCCGTATCTTACGCGAGATTTTGGAGCACGAGAAATATAATGTAGATGACGCTGCTTCGGCTGTTGACGCTCTTCCTTTAGTAAAGGGAAACGAATACGATGCAATTTTATGCGACATCAAGATGCCGCAGATGGACGGCATTGAGTTTCTGGAAGAAGCGAAGAAAATCACCGACGCTCCTATCATCATGATTTCCGGTCACGGCACCATTGACACCGCCGTTGAGGCCATCAAGAAAGGCGCCTTCGATTATATCGCCAAACCGCCAGAGCTGAACCGACTGCTCATCACCCTACGCAACGCTCTGGACAAATCCAATCTGATGACAGAGACCAAGACTCTTAAAAAAGCAGTGAGCCGTCAGTATCAGATGATTGGCAGTTCTACGCCCATGAAAGAGATTCACGAAATGATTGAGAAGGTCGCTCCTACCAATGCGCGCGTCCTCATCGAAGGCGAGAACGGAACAGGAAAGGAATTAGTGGCACGTCAACTCCACGAGTTAAGCAACCGCTCATACGCTCCTTTCATCGAAGTAAACTGCGCCGCGATACCATCTGAATTGATTGAAAGCCAGCTCTTCGGACACGAGAAAGGCTCTTTCACATCAGCGATAAAGATGAAGAAAGGCGACTTTGAACTCGCCAACAACGGCACATTATTCTTAGACGAGATCGGCGACATGAGTCTGTCGGCACAAGCCAAGGTGCTGAGAGCCTTGCAGGAAAACAAGATAACACGTGTTGGCGGCGAAAACGAGATAAATGTCAACGTCAGGATAATAGCAGCGACAAACAAGAACCTCAAGGAAGAGATACAGAAAGGCAACTTCAGAGAAGACCTTTACCACAGATTAAGCGTCATTATAGTAAACGTGCCGCCATTACGCGAGAGACTTGACGACATCCCTGAGCTGATTGAATATTTCGTACAGAATATTTCCAGCGACATGGGAAAGGCAGCGCCAACTTTCACACAAGACGCCATTGAAGAACTGCAAAAATACCATTGGACAGGCAACATCCGCGAGCTTCATAATGTTGTAGAAAGACTAGTGATTTTATGCGGAAACGAGATAAATGGCGAGGATGTAAGGAAATATGCGAAGCCTTTGGTGAGTTGAGGTGTTGAGGAAGTTTAGCGATAAACAAAAAAACGATTAAATCCTTAATATCACCACAGCTTATGCTCTTGGCATTCTTTCAGGAATTGCAATATATCTTCTTGACTAAATCCCAAGTCAATGTTTTCATTCTTTAAGCCTCGGCACTCATAGTTGGAAACCACTCTTGAAGTCACATCAACATCACTATAAACATAAGCTGAAAAAGTTTTTTCGGGATAGTCATAGAACACGATGTAGATAAGCGCACCACCTGCTAAATAAGGTTGTATATCAGCAATTACGAATTTTCCCTGAATGTATTTTTTATGTTCATAAAGGTCTGTATTTTCTATTTTTCCGTTATTGTAGGCATCTATGTATTTTCTAACCGCACGGATATATTCATTGTCAGCCCACTCTTTCTTAGTCCAGCCATCAAAGCGAATGTCATTGAGTGTTTCTCTGTTTGCATTTTCTTCAATGACATCAGCAGGAGCAGCATCCATAGCATCTGCCACCACAATGTTTTCTGCCAAAGATGTATCCTTTGGACAATTCTTGCGCCCACATGAGAGCAGCGTTACGCAACAAACTAATATCAGCAGTTTTTTCATAAGTATATCTCTAATATAATTTAATCAACATTTTTACCAACTTTTGACTCCCTTACGACAAAATTTAATTTCATTTATCTAACATTTTTAACATTTAACTAATTGATTTAAAAATCGTTAGACTGAAAATTTTTGTCACAAATTTGTCACAGTTTCAAAAATCTCTTGTCACAATTTTGTCACATTTTTTTAACTAAAAAACGTACATATATAAAAAACAAAAACTGCTGACTTATTGATAATCAGCAGTTTTATTTTTTAAAAGATTAAAATTGTGGAGTTGGAGGGAGTCGAACCCTCGTCCAAACAAGGAACACCCATGCTTTCTACATGCTTATTTTGTTGTTGATTTTCGAATCATGCAAGGAAACAAACACCCTAAACATGACCTTATCTCCTAAGTTTCGCTATGCGTACGGAGCTTCCGCATCGCTATCCTGAAATTGATGAGCACCTCGGACCCGAACCGGAATCAGGAAGGTCCATTCGCGAGATGTCTCGTTCATCTACCTTGTAAATGAATGAAGCTTCGATCTACTGTTCTTCGATCAAGCAGCGAGAGCGTAAGTATTTTCGCCAATTAATTTTTTGCAGTCAAGATTTATGAGCGTCACTGCGAGGCTCAGCATGCTTACATGACCATTCTGCAAGCTGTCAAAACCGGTCAACCCCAAATTTCAATGAACATTTTATTTAAAAATTCAGAAATTCAAAACCTCAGAATCTCAAAATATCTAAATGAACTACCGAACCCATTTTGAGACACACAAAATGACTCGAAATGAGTTTGCAAAGTTACATTTTTTCTTTCATATATAAAAGAACAATTTACAAGAAGTTTTTGTTTTGGGAATTTTAAGGTTTAAGAGAGAATATTATTTATCATCTCCACTCTTTATAGTTCCAAAGAATTTGATTTCAACAAAAAATCATAAACATTCATTATAACAATACCGTTATCATCTCTTGTGATTGGCATTTCATCTCCAACTACTATAATTTTTTTAAATGAATCGGCAACTTTTAATAATGATGATTTTTCTTGCTTAATCTTATTATCTGTTTCCATGCGATATGCAGATTGTATATAATAGCGTTTACTACCTGCATTACACACAAAATCTATTTCATAATTAGAACGCTGTTGTTTTCCTTCACTATCTCTTGTTACAGAAGGCACAACACCAACATCAACATTATATCCACGTATTCTCAACTCATTGTAAATAAGATTTTCCATCAAATGAGTTTTTTCAAACTGTCTAAAGTTTAGACGAGCATTGCGCAACCCCAAATCCATAAAATAATACTTATATGGAGAATTGATATATTTCTTTCCTTTCACATCATAACGTGTCGATTTTTCAACGAGAAAAGAATCGCATAAATATTCTATGTAATCTTTCACTGTATCATACGATATGACAGACTTCTTTTCACTCTTGAATGTATTAGACAATTTATTTGGATTTGTCAATGTTCCTATTCCTGAAGCAACTATATTTATCAGTTCTTCCAAATCATCATCCTTCTTTATATTATAACGTTCCTTTATATCTTTTATATAAGTCTCTTCAAACAATGATTTTAAGAATAAAGTCTTATGCTCATCAGTCTTATGTGACAAGATTTGAGGAAGTCCTCCATACAACATATACTCGTTAATTCCCGATTGCAAAGAACCTTGATAAGCTGACATATATTCGCTAAAACTAAGCGGATATACTCGTATTTCAAATCCTCTTCCTCTAAATTCAGTAATAACATCTTTAGACAAAAACTTAGCGTTGCTTCCCGTCACATAGATATCTACATTTTGTTTTTTCAAAAATCCATTCAAAACATCGACAAAATCATCAAGCATTTGCACTTCGTCAAGAAGAATGTAATATGTGTCATTGTCAACTATACGACTTTCTACATATTCATAAATATTATCAGGATTCCTTAGCGATTTGTTTTTGTAATCCTCCAAATCAATCTTGATAATATGATTTGATTCAACTCCATTACTCTCCAAGTATGATGAAAAAATCTCAAACAAAAGATACGATTTACCACATCTACGCATTCCTGTTATGACTTTTATCATACCATTTTCTTTCAATGAAATCAATTCGTCCAAGTATTTCTGTCTTTCTATCCTTTTCATTCTATTCGGAATTTATGTCACAATGTGACAGTTTTTTCGACTACAAAGATATTATTATTTTTATTATAAAAAAAGCAATCTACAACTGAAATATACTTCATAAATAATATCGGCAAGAATATATTCTAATTAAGGGGAGTTCTATAAATTCCCCGTTTAAATAATTTTTGACAATGATAATTAAAACTTTTACATGCTTTATGTTTTTTCTTGGAATCTTTTCGTCTTTCTTTCAATCACATAGCTCGCTATGTTCTTTCAAGAAAAAC
>JAFYNK010000035.1 GCA_017548125.1 Bacteroidales bacterium
GCTTTATGTTTTTTCTTGGAATCTTTTCGTCTTTCTTTCAATCACATAGCTCGCTATGTTCATTCAAGAAAAACAAAAATCTTCTCAAAGAAAAATTCATAAATCATTTGCAAAGCAATTTATAGAAATCCCCTTAAAAACCATAAATTATGAAATTGTATCACGGTAGTATGGATGTTGTCATAAAACCCGAAATCATCAAACCAAACAGAACCTTGGATTTTGGAAGAGGATTTTATACGACAACAGATATAGTTCAAGCTCAACGATGGGTTAAACTAAGAATTGGCAATCAAGATAACTCTGTCGGATTTATAAATATTTATGAGTATAAACCATCAAAAGAATTAAAAGTTAGAACATTTCGTTCAGCTAATAACTCCTGGGTTGATTTTGTACATCACAATAGAACATCCTTAAATTATGAACATAATTACGACATTGTCAAAGGACCTGTGGCTAATGATAATGTATATCTTAGTTTTAATTTATATGAATCTGGAATAATAAGCAAATCAGAATTGATTACTAGATTGAAGTCATATAAACTTGTTGATCGGATATTGTTTCATACAGAAGCATCGTTAAAATGTTTGACATTTGTTGGATATAAGGAGGTGAAATTATGAAACAGATAAAGATAAACCAAGATAATGTATATCTTCTTTTGCCGAATAAAGTGGCGCAACTAGCCAATCGTCTTGTTGATAATGGTTTGGTTTCTGATGAGATTTCTGCTATTAGAATGGTTTATAATTCTTCAGTTTATGCCAAATTAGAAATAGAGCAAACCAAATATTGGTGGCTTGGTATTAATGCCTTATATGAAGAACTTATTGAGAAACTGTAATATATATTCAATAGATTATAACAATCCACAAATCAGCAAAACCATCACAATTTTTTTCGTGTCTGTTTAGTGCTTTTTGTGGATTGTTTTATTCTCAATTATACATTATGCATTATGCATTATGCATTATCAAAAACTCCACGAGTTTTTGTGTCGCTCTTCCTCTGTGTGAAATTTGGTTTTTCACTTCCATCGACATCTCAGCGAAAGTCTGGTCGAATCCGTCTGGCAAGAAGATAGGGTCGTAGCCGAATCCTTTTTCGCCGTGTTGTTCTTTGGTGATGACGCCTTCCACTTTGCCTTCGAAGAAATGCTGTTCGCCGTTGATATTAAGAGCGATGACTGTTCTGAAGCGTGCCTTGCGATTTTCGACGCCTTTAAGCGCTTCTAAAAGTTTATTAACATTATCTTGGTATGAACATCCTTCGCCTGCATAACGCGCCGAATAAACGCCAGGAGCGCCGTTTAAAGCATCTACTTCCAATCCTGTGTCGTCAGCGAAGCAGTCAATATGGAAATTGTTGGTTACAAAGTCAGCCTTGATCTTGGCGTTGCCGTCCAAAGTGTCGGCGTCTTCAACAATCTCTTCATGACAATTGATGTCTGTCAGACCAATAATCTCAAAATTCTTTATTATAGCACGAAGCTCTTCTAACTTATGAGCATTATGCGTTGCAAAAACTAATTTTTTCATTTTATATACTTGTTGTTTTGTTGTCTTCACCCAAGATTCCAGTCAATAGGTTTAATATTATTTTTTATTAAGTATTCGTTGGTCTTCGAGAAATGACGGCATCCGAAGAATCCGCGTGATGCAGAAAGTGGAGAAGGGTGAACTGTTTTAAGGATAAGGTGTTTGTCCTTGTCGATGAGGTTTTCTTTAGCGATGGCGTAGTTGCCCCAAAGGATGAAGACAAGGTTTTGTTTCTTATCAGAGAGCGCTTTGATGGCGGCATCGGTAAAGCGCTGCCATCCAATTTTGGCGTGTGATGCCGCCATATTGGCTCTTACCGTAAGAGAAGCATTGAGCAATAAAACTCCTTCTTTTGCCCATTTCTCCAAGTTGCCGTTTGTGGTGATAGGTATGCCTAAATCTTGATTTAATTCCTTAAATATATTAAGAAGGCTCGGCGGCCTCTGTATCCCATCAGGAACGGAAAAGGCGAGTCCATGCGCCTGACCTACGTTATGATACGGGTCCTGACCTAATATAACGACTTTAACATCGTCGAATGGAGTGAGGTTGAATGCATTGAAGATAAGCGGCGATGGTGGATATACGATGTGTTGCTTTTTCTCTTCGATGAGAAAACTTTTAATATCAGCGAAATACGATGACTCAAACTCATCTTTTAAAGCCTCATACCACTTGTTTTCAATATCTGGTTTCTTAACAATATTCATTAAAAATAATTTTGATTTCAATTATACAAATATCGATAAAAAATCGTTATTTTGCATAATGAAATTTGAATTAATTTAAATATTTAAAATAATGAAAAAAATATTGTATTTGTTACTTGTAACCTTCTTTTTTGGTTTAGTCATGACATCGTGTCACCCATGCAAACAATGTCCAGCTTATAACAATTATAGATATTACCAAAGAGAAAAAGCTTTTTAAGGTGATTTTTAGAAGTCACCTTAAAAATTATATGATTTTATAGAAAGTCATTTGATTTTTAAAATATAAAAAAGAGCATCATTTCTGATGCTCTTTTTTCATTTATGTATTACTATTTGATTAGTAAACTAAAATCTTTGATGTGTTAGATGCATTTCCAGCTTGAACTTTAATGATGTATGTACCAGCTGAAAGAGCTTCTACGTTGAAGTTAGCTTTGTGTGAACCTTGTGTGTAGTTGCCCAAAACATTGTTCATAACCATGCGACCTGCTAAGTCATAAACTTGATATGTAACTTGTGCAGATTCTTCTATGTTGAAGCAGATAGTTGCTTCGCTAACGATTGGGTTAGGATAGATGCTTAATTCTACGTTGTTAGCAATGTTTTCATTGATGTTTACTTCGCTACCACCATTACCAACTTTGTATGTTTCGCATTTGTATAAACCTCTACCGTATGTTGCAGCGTAGATAACGCCTTCGTTTGAAACACCTACATATTCTGTTGTTGTTATATCACCAACTTCGTCAACAAGGTAAATGTATTTTGAATCGTGGTTTTCAACAAGTTGTTGTTTGATTTCCATTACTGGAACGTTTGAAAGACCATCTTGATTCCATGATGACATGTTTTCTGATGAATAGATACCATTTTCTGTTCCGAGGATAACTTTGCCTGTTGTCTTTTCAATTAAGCTTGAATAAACTGGCATTGCTGGTAAGTTACCTTGTTTTGATGTAAATGATGCACCGCCGTTTGTTGAGTAGAATACATAATCAGTGTTGCCATAGTTACCTAATGTTACGATTACGTTATCTGAGTTTTGTGGGTCGATAGCGATGCTTGTGATAGCTTGACCATTGAATGCTGTTGCATCTAATTCTTCGAATGCGATTACGCTTGGAACTGCTGCTATTGAATCGTTGCCGTCAACACCTTGGATAGCATCAACGCCTAATGCTTTTTCTTCTGAAATAGCATCTGAAATACCAGCTATTCTGTACATGTTGCCGTTTACAGTACCAACGTAAGCTACATCGCCGTCAGCTGAGATTGAAAGAGCATTTGGAATACCTGTGATTGCTGCGATTTCCCACCAGTCAGCTACTTCGTCAAATTTCAAAGCGTCTCTTGTCATTAAAACTTTCTCTTCGATTGCTACTAAGAATGTTGTAGAAATGATGTCTTTTACTTCTATTGAGTCGCCTTCTGATAAGTTTTCTGTAAGAGTATATTCGAATGGATAATTTGCGTTATCGCTTTGGATCAATACAACGTCACCAGCATTTAAATCTTCTTTTGCGTAGAATTTTGTTGTGTTTTCTGCTTTTGTATCGTTGTAGTTTTCAAATAAAGCTATAGGAGTTCTGAAAGCGTCTTCATTTTTGATGTATGCTGAGCTTTCTGTTGCTGAATATGAGAAGTTTTCTTTGTCATAGTCAACGCCGATAGTTTGTGTTCTGAAGATAGGAGTTCCGATGCTGTAACCGCCTGTTACAGTAACGAACATTGCATTAGGATTGATTGTTGAAATAGCACATGGACCTGCAGCTTTTGTGTAGTCGAATGCGCCGTATGTTTCAGCAGCGTTTGTTGTTGCAATATCGTTAGGGAAGATAGCGCTACCAGCTTGGTCTTCTTCGTTAGTTGATTTATCACCGTTGATAAAGATTGTACCGTGGTCGAGGCTGCCGCCTAATGCTTGGTTGTTGTCTTTTCCTGAGAAGCCAACGCTGAACATTCTTGCTACAGATGTGTGGTTTTCTGCATCAATCATATAACGGTTCATGCCTTCAAATTGATAACCGTCTGTTGAGCTGCATGTACCTTTGAAAATACCACCTTCGCTACCTACGAAGAATTCGTTTATATTTTTAGGATTGAAAACAATGCTTTGGATACCTGAGTGGATATATGAATAGTTGTAGTAGAACATACCACCTGATTGTGCGATTTGGAATCCGCTGCCGCTTGATAAGCATTCTAATCTGAAGATACCTTCGCCTAATTCGTCTCTCATAACCCAAAGGTTAAGACCACCGATTAAAAGTTTTCTTGGGTTGTTAGGATAAACAGCTATAGCATTGTCTAATAAACCGCGTGAACCGAAAATGTCGTACATTGTTGTTGCTGTATATGCTACTTGCCATGTTGCACCGTGGTCACTTGTCATATAGATGTTGCCAGTACCGTTTGATGCTGTTAAATAAGCTACATACATGTAATTGTTGTCTGATGGAGCTGCAGCAACCATTTTGTATGTTTCTGTTGCTGGTAACATGTTTTCTTCACCTGTTGTGATGATTTGTGGACCGTTTTCAGTAGAAATATAAACATCATAACCAACTACAGCAATGTATTCGCCGTTTGCACATGCGTCAACTCCGTAAGCTTCACCTTCGATCAATGTTGTCCATGCATTGTTTTCATAGACTTTAAGACCTTCATTTGTTGCAGCGTAAACTTTGTTGCCATATACTGCTAAATCGTTAACGAATGCTGAAGTGCTTTCGATTTGTGTTAATGTTTCACCTTCTAATTTGTAGATACCGCTACCAATGAAACTATTTTCATAGTTGAGGTCTGAGAGACCGTTTTGGTTGTGAGCGCCGCGGCCGTCACCTGTACCAACATAGATAGTACCATCTTCTGTTTGTGCCATGCAGCTAACCATTAAGTTAGTGCCGACTGTTTTCCATGTGATACCACCATTTACTGATTTGAAGATACCGCCACCCATTGTGCCGATGTAAAGAGTCTTACTTGTAGCATCTTGATTGTCATAGATGACACCTCTTGTTAATGAACCGTAGTTGTCTGGTCCTAATGATGCCCAGTTTAATTCACCATCTTTTGATTGTGAGCCTTTTGTTGCTTCAAGAACCCAAGCTGGATCTATTAAACCTGTTTCTTGGTTGGCGCGAATGCTCTTCATAAATGATTGTGCAGTTGGTTGCATTGTAGTTCTCGGATTGTATTTTCCGGAATCTCCGTTTGCATTAACTACAAAACTTGTTTGCGCTAAGATAATGATTGTCAAAAGCAAACTAATTGGTAAAAATCTTTTTTTCATATCACTCAATTTAGATATTTATTACTAATATATAATTCACCTTTTAAGGGTGCTAAATTACTATAATTTTTAAATACACGCAAGTTATTTTTTATAAAAAACATTAATTTTTTCTTAAAAAAATAAAAATGTTGTCGGTTTGGTTACTAATGTGCAAAATATCAAATACTTATCTTTAATATCTTATAATAGTTGATGATGGTAACCAGCCAATGCTACCATTAGCAATTTTAATCTTATCCCAATTATCTGTTGTGTCAAGTATTTTTACTTTTGAGCCTTCGTGCAATACGAATAAGTCAACGCTTGTTGATGATGGGGAACTCTTTACTGTAATTGTTGGCGTGATAATAATTCCCTCATTATGACTTTTTATGTAATTATACTTTTTAGTTGAAATGCTAAAGCTGATAGTTGTTAAAATTATTAACAATAAACTTGCAAAAAACATGCTTTTCTTGACGATTCTAGTTCTTGTCGTGAAATAGAAAAATAAACATATTAATAGGACTCCAAAAACAACTAAAGTTATTATAGCCCATGTTGCAATGCTGAACGAATTGCTAATGTTTTTCAGCCATGTCTTTACGAAAAAGTCAGGTACACTTTCTATTTTGTCGCTAAGAAATACTTTCGCAATTTCTATGTTATGCTTAGTGTCTTCGTTTTTGGGGTCAAGTTTCAACGATTTTTCATAGTATAAAATCGCTAATGGATAATTGCCTAATTTATAATATGTGTTGCCTAAATTATAATATAGTGTAGCTGACGAATAACCTTTATTAATAATGCTCTCATATACCACCGCCGCTGAGTCGTATGCGCTCTCATTGTATAAGGTGTTGGCTTTTGCCAAAAGCTCTTCAGGCTTTTGTGCTTTGACTTCTGTCGTCATGGCTAATGCCATAACTATCATTATAGCTAATCTTATTATATGTGTTGTGCTTTTCATGTCTTTTATTTTAAAAGTTTCTCGGCTTTTGTTATAGATTCTATTCCTTTATGATATAATTCGTCCATTTTTTTGCTTGGATCGCCTGGTGCAAATCTTGCAAATTCACAGCTGTTTAATAAATCAACAAATTCATTTACAATATCTTCACTGACATTTTTGTTTAACATCATTTCTTTGACGGTGTTCATTGATAATTGTGAACGAGAAATATTCAATTTGTCAGAAATATATCCCCATAATGCTTGTGAAAACTCTTCGTAAAAACCATTTTGATTGTTGTCTTTCAAATGGTTGTATGCACTTAAAAGTCGTTTTTTTGCAACTTTTGTGGCCTGCTTATTTTTTACAAGCACTTGATTCTTGTTGAATTTAGTCTTTCTGTTGTTGATAATAATGGCTGTAATGAATATTATCAACATCAAAATTAGAATGATGATATAAGCTGGTGACAAGAAAAACATAACACCTGTAACGCTCAATTTGTTGTTGTTTGTATTGATGTGTTGAATGTCTTTGCCTAAATATTTTATATCGGCCTGGCCTGGAGTGTAAATGGCTCCGTTGCCGGTCATTGCATCGCTTTTGTTAACTTGTATGTTATGAACTTCTGAACTTAATGTTTCATATCTTCCTAATGATGGGTTGAAATATGAAAATTTCGTTTGTTCAATTTTGAAATCGCCAGAAACTCTTGGAATTATAATGTATTCGGCTTTTTTGCTGCCGTTTATTCCAAGCGCATTGTCTTTTACTGTTGATGTTATTTTGGGGTCATAGACTTCGAAATCAGGAGGAAATACTGGCTTAGGCAATTCTAATAATTCAATGTTACCTTTTCCGGATACTGTCAACGTTAATGTAAATGCTTCGTTAACTTTAAGTTCGCTTTTGTCTATTTTTGAAGTAAATGTAAATTGGCCGACAGCTCCATTGAAACTTTCAGGTTTGTTTACTGTTGGTAAAGGCTCAACTTCTATTGTGATAGGTTGTGATTTGATGTCTTTTCTTACATTGGTATATGTTGTTCCTAATACATCTCCAAAAAAATCTTCAAAAGGGTCATATCCCTGGCTTCTGTTTCTTTGTTGTCTTATTTGTGCTACACAGTTGATATCCAGTGGGTCTATTGTTAACTTTCCTGTCTTTTGAGGGAATAAAACAATTTCTTGAATTGTTGCAACATTATATTGTTGTCCGTCTCTCATAATTGCAGACTGCTGTAATGTTCCATTGTTGTCGGTAACATCTTTTGTCCAAAATCCTGAGTAAGAAGGTGATTTAGAAACAGATAATTGTGAAATAGGTATAGTGTAGTATATTTTGTATGTAAGCATTATTTGCTCGCCTAGAAATACTTTCTTTTTATTTGGTATAGCTTCAAGGAACACTTCTTTACTTACATCTCGTACTTGTGTTGTGGTATTTGAATTTCCACCAGAATATGTACTTCCGCTATTTGAAGCGATGACATTTATTTCGCAAGGCTCGCTTGTGATTTTCTTTTTGTCAACTGTTATTGATGCTTGTGGAATCATGAAAGTTCCTTCTTTGATCGCACGCAAATGAAATGAATAAGTCTGTGTGTTTGTTTTTGAAACAGAGCCGTTTATTATTTGAACGCTAGAACTTGTTGATTTAAAAGGACCACCGATAACTTCAAAATTATTAAAATTAGGAGATTTGAAATCTTTGCCGTCTCCATTCAATTCGTAAGAAACTTGGAATTGTTCGCCTACGCTGACTTGTTTTTTACAGATAGTGTTGAAAGTGACATCTGTTTGAGCATCAATGGAATAAGTGGCAGCAAATATGAATGCTATAATATATAGGAGTTTTCTTTTCATTTTTTTAAATTTAATTTGCAAAAATAAAACCTTATTTAATATTACCAATCTTTTTGTGATTTTCTTTTTTGCATCTGAGATGCTTTCTTCTCATTCATTTCTTCCATTGTTTCTTTCTCTTGATTTTCAAGAGCTTTTAGCATTCTTTCTGCATCTTCTTTAGACATTTGATGCTGTTGCTGCTGTTGTTGTTGCTGCTGATTATCATTGTTAGATTGCTGCTGTTCTTGTTCTTGCTGTTGTTGCTCGGTGAGTACAATTTCCGGTTCTTCTATTGTGTTCCCGGTTATCAGACCGCCTGACATTTCAAAATGTCCATCATCCACAAACACTCCTCCACCTCTTGAATAATCATAATAATAAACAGTATAGTCATTACCATTATAGTAAAAACTGTATGAAGCCATTCCAACCCCCTTGTTTCCACTTATGGTGCCGCCTTCTAATCGGAAATAACCCCTCTTATAGTTATTGACATCAGCACCTACATAGACACCCGCACCTAGGCCGTAGCCATTGCCGCCAACTGTGTTATCGCATATTTTAGCACTATTGCGCATAATGAGTTGGCCATTAGGGTCAACATAAAC
>JAFYNK010000036.1 GCA_017548125.1 Bacteroidales bacterium
CTTTATGTTTTTTCTTGGAATCTTTTCGCCTTTCTTTCAATCACATAGCTCGCTATGTTCTTTCAAGAAAAACAAAAATCTTCTCAAAGAAAAATTCATAAATCATTTGCAAAGCAATTTATAGAAATCCCCTTAAATTATATTTAAAATTAATTAACAATAAAAAAGACAGCCTAAGCTGTCTTTTTTATTTATTTGATTCTTTTAAGAATGCTAATTTCTGATGGTGTGAGGAATCTCCAGTGACCACGTGGAAGATTTTGTTTTGTAAGACCTGCGAACATCACTCTATCGAGTTTAACCACTTCGTATCCAAGGCTTTCGAAGATACGTCTTACGATATGGTTACGACCTGAGTGTATTTCTATACCCACTTCACGTTTTGTTGGGTCATCAGCCACCCAGTCGATAGCATCAACTTCTATAGGACCATCTTCAAGGATGAGGCCTTCTCTTATCTTCATCAAGTCATTCTTAGTAAGAGGTTTATCTAATGTAGCATGATAAAGCTTTTTCACTTCATGGCTTGGATGTGTCAAAGTTTTAGCGAGGTCTCCGTCATTAGTAAGGAGAAGTAATCCTATTGTGTTTCTATCGAGTCTTCCTACAGGATAGATACGTTCGCTACAAGCATCCTGAACGAGTTCCATTACAGTATGACGTTCGTAAGGATCGTCTGATGTTGTTATAACGCCTTTAGGTTTGTTAAGGAGCACATAACGAAGTTTTTCACGGTTGAGAGTTTCTCCGCCATAAACCACTTTGTCTGTTGTGTTAACCTTAGTACCGAGTTCTGTCACCACAACGCCGTTAACTGTCACAGCGCCAGCGAGGATAAGGTCATCAGCTTCTCTACGTGAGCAGATGCCAGAGTCTGCGAGGTACTTGTTAAGACGAATTTGTCCAGTAGCTCTTGGTCTGTCATAGAGAGGGTCTTTTTCTCTTCTCTTGAAGCCTCCGCCGCCACGACGTTCGCCATTACCATTACGTTCAGGTCTGTCATCACGACTACCTCTGTTATCGAAGCTACGCTCATTGCGAGCTGCGCCTCTTGCGTTACGACGGTTGCCAAATGGACTGTCGTTGTTGTCACGATTATCACCGAAGCCTCTCTTAGGACGACGTTCATCGGAACCTCTGAAGCCGCGATTCTCATCGCGTTCATCTCTTCTTTCTCTTACAGGTCTATCACCAAAGCTTTTGCTTCTACCACCGAATGACTCTTTTCTACCACCGAATGACTCTTTTCTGCCACCAAATGGTTCTCTTCTGTCGTCGTCTCTTCTTGGTCTGAAGCTTTTTCTTGGTCTTTCTTCATCGCCATCGCGGCGAAAAGCCTGTTCTCTTTCAAACTGCTCTAATCTCTCTTCACTAAATCTGCGCACACCGGCAGTCTTTCTTGTGGCAATACGTTGACGTTTGCCCTTGTTACCTTCGTTGTTCATGTCAATGTGAAAATTACATTTTTAGGGTTGCAAAGATACGATTTTTTTAAAATCGAGAAAATCAAAATTTTATATTTTTTTAAACATTAATAACATTGTAAAACCACGATGAAATAATGACGATTTTATATATCAGCAAAAGTCTATTTTGCCACCACAATGCCCAATTCCTTATTTATTCTTATACGAATATCGTCCAATTTCTTCTTTTTATGAAGCAATATCATTTGGTCATCAACATTTTCTGTTTCCATCAATTGTCTTGTAACCTCATTACGCTTATCATCAATTACCATATCCTTATATCTCAACAATGTCGTCACCACCATCTTAGACAACACATCCTCTTCCGTTTTGACCTTTATATCATGTTTTCCCCAATTATCGAGTTTATATCGTGATGACAAGAGATTAGCCGCGAGTTCCACTATACGAGAATTTTCGTTTGATATAAAATATTGTTCTTTAGGAAGCTGGCCTTCATCGAGCGCTCTATCATAAATATTAAATATTATCTGATGCGTATCATCTTTAAAAAGGAGGTCGTCATTTTTCAAGTCGTCAATAATGAACGATGCGACACTTATTTTGTATATAGTTGGATTGTTATTTTCATCAACTCCATCAACATCTATTTCTCTATCGCCATACATCAGAAGCAACTTAACCAACTCTTGCTCCTGGTAGAAGCCTATCGGCACAGCATCAACGGCATTCTGAACCTGCGTCTGAGGTTCTACCTTAACATCCTCTTCAACAAAATCTTGCGTCGGAGCAACACCAGACTTTTTCGCTTTAGCACGAAGAATCTTGTTAAGCTCATTCACCAACGACTGTTCCGACATATCCATCAAACGACTACATTCTTTTATATATGTAGCTCGATAGATAGCATCTGGAATCACTGCAATTGAACCAACAATATCTTTCAACACCTCAGCTCTTTTTATAGGATCGTTATGTACGTCTTTAAGGAGAAGCTGAGTCTTAAAGCTGATAAAATCTTTCGCATTATTTGAAATATACTCCCTAACGACTTCAATAGGATTATGCTGTACGAAAGAATCAGGGTCTTCATCAGGAGGCAACACAACAATTCTCACATTCATTCCTTCTTCGAGAAACATATCGATTCCGCGCAATGCAGCATGAATACCAGCGCTATCTCCGTCATACAAAATGGTGACATTCTTTGTATAACGACTAATCAAACGAATCTGTTCTGTTGTCAACGATGTGCCAGAACTTGCCACTGTATTCTCAATACCAGCTTGATGCATACTTAAAACATCAGCATAACCTTCCACGAGAATACAATTATCCAATCTGCTTATCTCATTTTTAGCAAAGTAGATACCATAGAGAGTCTGTCTTTTATTATAAATTTCTGATTCCGGCGAATTTAGATATTTGGCTTTAGTTTTATCACCACTCAATATTCGCGCTCCAAAGCCAATAACCTTACCCGTCAAATTATGAATTGGGAAAATTACCCTTCCCTGATATTTATCGTAAAGTCTTTCTTCATTACCTGAAGCAAGACCTATTTTCAAAAGAAGTTCTTTTGAATAACCATTTTTAATGGCGTATTGAACAAAAGCATCCCTTTGATTGAGACAATATCCCAACTGGAACTTATCAATAATAGCATCACGAAAACCACGCTCTCTAAAATATGACATACCGACAGCAAGACCTTCATCATCCTTTTTCATCACCTCGGAGAAATATTGTTGAGCGAAACTATTGACATTAAACATCCTTTCGCGCTCATTCTGCGCCATCAACTCTTCTGGACTCTGTTCCTTCTCCTCTATTATAATACCATATTTCTGCGCAAGGAAACGCAACGCCTCTGGATATGAATAATGTTCATGTTCCATAATGAAACGCACCGAGTCACCAGCCTTACCACAGCCAAAGCATTTAAAAATACCTTTTGCTGGCGACACAATAAACGAAGGTGTCTTCTCTTTATGAAAAGGACAAACCCCTATAAGGTTGGCTCCTCTTTTTTTAAGACTGACAAAATCACCGACTACCTCTTCTATACGAACAGTGTCGAGAATACTCATTATTGTATCTTGTGGTATCATTTAAAATAATTATATTTTATTAGAAATCAGAAACATATTCCCAAACGAATACTAAAACTCAATGCTATGCTTTGATTTACACTATTGAAAAAATGCCATAATTCAAAACCATGATGGTAATATGTATCAGCAGGCGTGCCGAAAGCATATCCTCCACCAACCCAAAAATCGGCAAGGAATCTTTTATAAACATATTGATAACCGACTGTTCCAAGCAAGGCTGTTTCATTAGAAAGAGTTCTAGAACCATCGGCTTTGCTATTATACGTATAATGCGAATAAACCACCTCTGGACGTAGATATACGCCCATCAACGACTTCTTCTGAATATCATTCATAAAGAATTTGTGTCCGTAACGCATCGTATATCCTTTGGGATCGTTGTCATATTTATCAAAACCTGCCCCTATAAGACTTGTACAAAATTCTCCACTCTGACGAATATTACTAAAAGACCTTTCATAAGAAAGTTTCGTACTTCCACTAATCCAAGACAGAAAGGTTATCTTCAAAGAGTTGCGATAATCCTTTTCAGAATACACTACAGGCTCTTTTGCTTGAATTAAATTTGATGAAAACAATAAAATTACAAGTAACAATACAAGCTTTTTCATAAAATTCAGTGTAATAAAAAAATAACTTTAACTTTATTTGTTAACTATATTCTATCAGATATATTTCCTACCACTTAGCAAAAATAATATTTTTTACATTTTATTCACAAAACGCTCAACATTTTCAATCACAATACTTAATCTTTGTTCAAAAGCTTCTTTTGTCGCAAAGCCCACATGAGGCATCAACATTGTGTTTGGCAGATTCAACAATGGATTATTTCTATCAAGAGGAGGTTCCGTATCAAACACGTCAAGCGCAGCACCTGCAATTCTTCCATTTTTCAATGCCTCCGCAAGATTATTTGTATTGACGACAGGGCCTCTTGCCGCATTGATGATTACAGCCGACGGCTTCATAAGTTCTATTTCTTTCGCAGTAATAAAATCACGTGTTTCATCATTAAGAGCTATATGAAGCGTTATAATATCAGATTCTTTTAACAAAGTTTCCTTATCTACCAAAGTAACTCCATCAATATCTTTTGGCGTTCTATTCCATGCTATCACCTTGCAACCAAAGGCCTGAGCCAATTTAGCCGTTCTTTGACCTATTGCACCCAATCCGACAACACCAACTGTTTTATTAAAAATCTCTCTTCCTGGAGCTATTGCCTGACCCTCACAACTTCTTGTTATCTTATCGTTTTCTATAACATTACGATATAATCCTATCATCATGCAAATAACCTCTTCGGCAACAGCCTCTGTTGAATACCCAGCTGCATTATTTACCACAATTCCTCTTTTTTCACATTCATGAAGATCAATATGATCTAAACCAGTAAATGCTATTGATAACATTTTCAAATTAGCACAAGCATCGAAAAAGTCTTTACGCAAAGGCATATTACTTTCAACAACTATATCGGCATCTGCAGCTCTCTCTATATTTTTATCAGGACATCTGTCTGGATATACTATCACCTCATGTCCTAGAGTTTTCAACACATTACATTCATTTTCAATTCTTTCTACAGAAAGTCCCAATGGTTCTAAAAATACTATCTTCATTGTATTTCAATTTTTTAATATCCGTACAAATATAAGTTAAATAAGCCTATGAGTCATTGTAATTTTAAGTTTTTTCATCAAGAACATTTTTTCAATCAATTTATTCCTTTATTAAACATAATCATTTATTTGCCATTCATATACATAGTCCCCAACAAGGTGCCTCCTAAAAAACCTTAACTCCTGAACCAAAAACTAAAATATGCCAACGGAGACACCTGCAGGGACACCACCTATTAAAGCAAATTATCAAGTCTGCTCATCATTACTTGTATAATCAATCATCATAAATTCATTCATAATTACTTCAGTAAAATAGTTTTTCTTACCGTCCTTTTCATACACTCTTGTTCTAAGCTTTCCTTCCAAAGCCAACCTTTTACCTTTCTTTATCAATTTTTCAGCCTGCTCAGCCGTTTTACCCCATGCCACTATATTATGCCACGAAGTAACAGGTTCCAGCTCATGATTTTCATTATACGAATAATCTTTCGTTGCCAGACTAAACTTTACCATCTTACGATTTGCAACCATTTTAATTTCCGGATCGAAACCGGGACGTCCAATAAGGTGAACTGAATTTTCCAAGATTCCCATATCTATTTATTTTTGATTTTTACAATGCAAAGATATGGCGTGCATAAAAGGATAGTCGTATAAAAAACGGATAATATTTTACTAACAAACAAAACATTGATATTCAATAAAACAACCCATGAGAAATCATAATCATAAATACAAATACGACTTATTAAAAATTAACATTTGTACGTATCGTATGATTTTCAATACTTTAGGACAAAGAAAAGCAAGTTATTAAAAATTAACATATTACACATTGATAGACAACAACTTAGATAAAAAACTATATTTCAATATATAATTTCATTTATTATAATGATATGATATTGAAATAATCAGATCATCTATTTTATGTGTCTCTATATTAATATAAGGTGTATCAAGAATATTTTTAATTTCTTTGGTTATTCCTGTTCCAAGCATTTTAAAGACCGCCTCTTTTCTAGTCCATAACTGATAAAAAGCATCTGACTTATCATCAGAATCATGCAACATCGCCAATTCTTTTTCATTACAGACATAATTCGCCAAGCTATCTTTAAACGCTGCCTTCATCTCAATATCTGCCCCCACCTCCTGCTCCGCCAACACACAACAAACAGCTGTTTTACAATGGCTTAAACTAAAAAACCAATTAGGATAATTTTTCAAAAAAGGCTTACCATGTTCATTATAATAAAATTCAGGCATTTCATAAAAAACACCTTCATCACGCAAAGCCTTTATCAATAAAAGATATGCCAATCCATTCTGCACACGACCTTTCAAATGCTTATAACGCATCATTTTATCTTTTCTCCATTCTGGAAAAAACGCGGCGCATTCATCAACGAAGCCCTCATCAAAAGCATCGATATTAGTTACATAATAGATTTTCATTCCACAAAAATAAGTTTTTTTTAATAATTCGTACAAAAATTATCTCGAACAATAACATCTGTTTTTTGTTAAACTGAAAAAACAACAATTATGATAGAATTACCTAAATTACCCTACAAGAGAGATGCTTTAGAACCGCATATTTCTCAAAAGACTATCGATTTTCATTACGGACAGCATCACGCATCTTACGTCAAGAATATCAACAACTTAATAGAAAACTCTCATTATGAAAAAATGAGTCTTGAAGAGATTATAAAAAATAGTGAAGGTGCTATTTTTAACAATGCTGCACAGGTTTGGAACCACACTTTTTACTGGCATTGCATGACACCAGAAAAAGGCGATTCTCCTAAAGCGCTCCTTCTTAAACACATAGAACGCGACTTCGGCAGTTATGAAAATTTCAAGCAACTATTCATCAAACAGGCAACCACCCTCTTCGGCTCCGGCTGGCTTTGGCTCGTCTGTGACAAAAACGGCAAACTATCACTCACGCAGACAAGCAATGCGGAAACACCTCTAACTAATAACGAACTCAAACCACTGCTAACATGCGACGTCTGGGAACACGCCTATTACCTTGACCAACAAAACCTTAGACTTGCATATCTAAACGAATTCTGGCAAATCATAAACTGGAAATTCGTAGAAAAACAACTCACAGAATGTTAAAGACAAAATGAGACACTTATCAATTAAGTGTCTTTTTTATTTGCCCAAACTTCATCTCCGACAAGCATTTTCTCTATTCAACCTAAGGTTATTTACATTAAGATGTTTTTAAGGGGATTTCTATAAATTGCTTTGCAAATGATTTATGAATTTTTCTTTGAGAAGATTTTTGTTTTTCTTGAATGAACATAGCGAGCTATGTGATTGAAAGAAAGACGAAAAGATTCCAAGAAAAAACATAAAGC
>JAFYNK010000037.1 GCA_017548125.1 Bacteroidales bacterium
AACTTTTACATGCTTTATGTTTTTTCTTGGAATCTTTTCGTCTTTCTTTCAATCACATAGCTCGCTATGTTCTTTCAAGAAAAACAAAAATCTTCTCAAAGAAAAATTCATAAATCATTTGCAAAGCAATTTATAGAAATACCCTATAAAAACTAGAATTATTCTCATAATTGCAATTATAAAGAATTTTATGTAAGTATAATGCTGTATGGAAAATAAATTGAGAACAAGACTTGCATAGGCTTCGGTTGCAATTAACATTTTTTATCCACTGCCTACCCTATCATGAAGTGAATTTATCGCACTCTGCGCCTTTGCGAGAAAGAGATTCAAAAAACAGCGGATATGATTTTGCCACGACTTCTGGATTTTCCATCTCGACATGACCGACTTTCATAGCAAGCGGCACGAGCGCCATCGCAATACGATGGTCTTTGTAATTATCGAATGTAACATATTCTTCTTCTGAGAAATAAGGCAATTTTTCAGGACATCTCATCCTTAAAACATCATCGGAGACATCTTCAAAAGTGACGTCAAGTTTCGACAACTCATTCATCATTGCCTTCTTCCTATCAGATTCTTTTATAGAGAGATTCTTAAGTCCAGTGAATTCTGCATCTACTTGCAATCCTGCGCACGCTGCTACGACAGCAGGGAAAATATCCGGAGAATCAGTAAAGTCAAAAGTTAAATATTTTTCACAAACTTCGGTCTTCTTTATAATCACACCTTTATCGGCAGTCGTCGTTTCTATTCCTAAAGATCTGAAAACGTCTTTTGTCACGGCATCCGCCTGCATGGAATCTATTTTTAAGTCTTTAAAAAACATCTGCGTTTTATCCGACAAGGCAAGAATCTCGTACCAGAACGCTGCTGCGCTCCAGTCGGGTTCAATTATAAAATCATCTAATTTATATCTCGAAGGATTGACCGTTATCTTCCTTTCATTGCGCTCGACATCGACTCCAGCATTCTTCATCATATTGACAGTCATATCGATATAAGGCATAGAAGAAAGGTTTCCTGTCAAAGTGAGCGACAATCCATTCTCCCAGAGAGGCGCTGCGAGCAACAACGACGATGCGAACTGACTACTCTGTTCGACGCTTATCTCAAGGTTGCCGCCTTTTATCTCGCCGCCTTTTATCTTTATCGGAGGATAACCTTCTTTTTCAAGATAATCTATTGAAACACCGAGACTTCTCAACGCATCGACCAATGGTTTCACTGGACGCTGCTTCATCCTCTCGCTGCCCATCAAAACGAACGTCCCGTCAATCATGCTTACGGCAGTCATCAAGAAACGTAAGACCGTTCCGGCATTGGCGCAATCCAATTCAACAACGTCGTTATATGGCAAATGACTAAAGTCTAAAGACAAAAGTTTGCGAAGAAGGACAGTATCATCTGAAGTTGAAATTAAAGTCGTTGAGTTATTTCTTTGTGTCTCTGTGTCTCTGTGTCTTTGCGTCTTCTCCTCCTGAACTCCACAATAATGCATAATCATCAAAGCTCTGTTGCTTTCGCTTTTGCTTCGAGGAAGGTCTATTTCAGAATTAAAACTAATATTTAAAGGTGAAATGCGCATTATTCGGTAAATTTGTCTTTCAAAATCATGATGGAATCTCTTATGTCGTGAGGCATCACCTCAACATCGATGACAGGTTTCTCTGGTTTCGAGACAAGCACAAATCGTGGTTTGCCGCCTTTGTTTTTCTTGTCATGAGAAATATATTTCATTATCTCATCAACATCAAAATCATTAAGATTCAAGAGATTAAGATTTCCTTTAAACCACATCTCATAGAAGAAGAGCCATTTCTCGTCCAGACCGCAATATTTCACCGAAAGATATAAGGCTGAATATATTCCAAGCGCAACTGCTTCTCCATGAGTGAGATAATTCTCTTTATCAACATAATACGACTCCAAGGCATGACCGATGGTATGACCGAAATTCAAGATCTTACGCAATCCCGACTCTCTCATATCAAGACCAACGATTTCGTCTTTTGTCATCGCTGCTTTTTCTATGTAATCCCAATAGTTATCGGCATCTAAATCCAGAAACGAAGCATCAGCGACAAATGCATATTTCATCATTTCCGCTATGCCCGATTTTATATCTCTTTCGTTAAGAGTTTTTAAGAATTGAGTATTTATTATTATACTTTTCGGTTCGGAAAATAATCCTATTTGGTTTTTGTAGTTGTTAAAATTTATTCCGTTTTTTCCACCGATAGAAGCGTCAATCATGGCAAGTAACGTCGTTGGAACATTGACGAAATCGATTCCTCTTTTATAAGTCGATGCCGCAAAACCTCCTAGGTCTGATATCGTTCCACCGCCCAGATTTATCAAGAGAGTATCTCTTCCTGCATTAGATTCAAGGAGTCTATTCCATATAAGCATAACATTTTCAATGCTTTTACTTTGCTCTCCAGAAGGAACTACAATCTTGGTAATTTCTCTTTCTGGCAATATCGACGCTATCATCGATGAATAAATGCTATAAATATTTTCATCTGTCAGGACGAAAAACTTATCGTAATTATTTGTCATCATTGATACCTGCGACAACGCAGCTTCACCGAAAAATATGCTCATAATGTTAAAATTTCTCTGCAAATTCTTTAAATACTTTTCCTCTCTCCTCGAAGTTTTTATATCTGTCGTAACTGGCAGCCGCTGGGGAAAGCAGACAAACATCGCCTTCTTTTGAATGTTTCTTCATTATGTCAAAAGCGCTCTGCATATCTCCATATTCATATATATTTCCTTGATAACCGGCAGTTTGCAGTAATCCTTTGATGGTGTTTCCAGCATCACCGGTCAACATAATATAAGGCAAAGGATTATCTTTCAAGAACACAATCAAAGGCTGATAATCTATTCCTCTGTCATAGCCTCCAAGCAAAAGAAAATTAACATTCTTTATTGTCTGTAGCGCTGCTACAGTCGCCTGTGGGATAGTGGAAATACTATCATTATAAAACTTCACTCCATTAAAAGTTCCCACATATTCCTGACGATGTTCAAGAGGTTTGAATGTTTTAAGATGCGGCAGCAATTCTGAAATAGTGACGCCGAAAGAATAACAAGCGCAAAGAGCAGCCTTGATATTCAACTTATTATGTTCACCATGCAATAATATCTCATTCCAATCGATATTATAATCATCGAAATTATAGCTCTCGAAAGTCACATAACGAGTCTGCATCATTTCTGCTGTGAACGACAATTTATTATTCAAAACAGCGATATCATTATCGCTCATATAACGCATGATATTGATTTTTGCGTCTTTATATTTTTCAAAAGTGCCGAAATGGTCGAGATGTTCTTCAAACACATTCAACAAGACTCCGACATGCGGCGACTTATTTATGAACTGCAACTGATGAGCTGAGAGTTCATAAACCACTATGGTACTTCTATTTATATTTGAAATACAATCAAAAATCGGGATGCCGATATTACCAGCGAGTATCACATCTTTCCCCGATTCTTTAAGCAGATGATATATCAATGTTGAGGTCGTGCTTTTACCTTTTGTTCCTGTAACGCCAATAGTCTGACTATGAAAAGCTTCCAGGAACAAATCTGTTTGAGATGTAATTTTAGAAAAATCGATATTAATGTCTTTTACTGAAATTCCTGGTGTTTTTATTACAATATCATAATCGATTGCAGCTTCGAGATAATTTTGTCCACAATACAATCTGTATCTTTGATTATCAAGCTCTTGCAAAGCCGATTCATTCATATCAGCGACACCAATCACAGCATGAGGCAAGAATTTATTCAAGAATTTCAAAGTTGATTTTCCCTCACGGCCAAAGCCGGCGATGAGAATTTTCTTTCCTCTTAATCGTCTAAATATCGAGTCAATCATCTGTTTATAAATTACTTATGTTATCCTTTAAAATCGATTCAAAATGCTCTGGAAGATTATTCGTCTCATCATATTGACTCAACAAATCATTCATTGACATTGACTTTTGCCTTTCGTCTTTTGACATTTGACAATATTCGAGACACGCATTAACCTCCTCCACTGTGCCAACACATTCAAAAGGCTTCACATCAACATCACCGTTAAGTTGTTTTAAAATCGGAATTAAGTCATTGTCTTCCAATAAGTTCTTTCCAAAAATATCAGTCAGTTCTTCTTGAGAAATGAAAGGCGACATTATAATCCAAGTGAACAGACACTTAGGACATTTGCCGCACCAAGAATCAGTCTTGCTTCCAACGTTACAGCTTTTAAACACCTTATAATAATCTTTGTTTCTAGAAAAGAAACGAGCGATTTGCACTTCGTTCAAAGGTCTCAAGAAACTAAAGTATTGAATCTCAGAACTTATATATTCATCGACATAACTTCTGAAGTCATTTTCAAAAGCTATTGATTTGCTATATTGATGATTCACTTCTGTATCAGGCACTGTAGGTTCATTTGCACTCGATTCATTGGAAAGAGCAATATATTTTGAATTTGTCGCAAAACCAATCAATATTGTGTAAAAAGCCAACAATGCAGAGAATGGAGTATGTCCGTTCAGGAAGCCTTCGTTATTCATTCTCAACATTGTAGAATCCAAATTTCTTTTAACTATGGCCGTTTGTTCCAACGAAAAACCTGCTGTTTCAACACATTCTTTTGTAGCGCCGCGAGGATTTATTATCATAGGAATTATCGGCATTTTATTTTTCAACAACTCGACTGTTACAACAGAATCCTTACCTCCGCCTATAGGAACCAACGTCTTTTCCTTTAGTTCTATGTTAATTTTTTCACAAGAAAACTCACCTTCAGGTATTATCTCCATAAAATCATTAACATTTTCCTTAATGCCATTAAGATAGAAGAACTCGCCTAAACCATTAAAATACAATTTCTTCCACCACAGAATCTGTTTCTCATCCAATCTATGAGGCGCGATATAAACTTTCTTAGGACAAGCCAGCTTCCAATAACTCACGAGTTCAACCATTCCGATATTAAAGATAAGAGTATCTAAATAGCTGTCATCCAAATTATTCCAATCGTACATCTCGTTTGATGGAATTTCAAAAGAAGGTGTGAAGAAAAATTTATCATCGAGAGAGAAATAAAATTTCACCGACAAGGTATCATTTTCCAAAGTATAATTGTATCTTTGAAAACGGAAAAATTCATATTCTTCTCGCAAGAGATTATATTTATTTTGGTCGTAATATGTTGCCATAATGTTAAAATCGAAATTGACGTACAAAATTAACAAAAATGGCATTAAAATCAATAATTCATAATGCATAATTCATAATGCACAATCAAATTTATTCTAGTGGTCATGAATAAAGAGGAACTATTTAAGATTCAAAGCAATACATTAAAGGTGTCAATTGGCGACGTTTTGATTTCGGAGCCTTTTCTCAACGATTTTTACTTCAGGCGTTCCGCCATATTAGTCGTCGATCACAACGAAGAAGGCAGTTTCGGCGTTGTCATCAACAAAAGGCTCAAAGTGCCTTTCAACGACCTCATCATGGGTTTTCCTAAGTTCGATGCCGAAGTCTATCTTGGCGGTCCCGTTGAAACCGACAGAGTTTTCTTCATCCACACCATAGGTGAGATGATTCCTGATTCGCATAAAATCATGAGCGGACTCTATTGGAGTAGCAACATCAACGCTCTTAAAGCTATGATTAAAAACGACTTGATAAAACCACACGAAGTCAGATTCTACATAGGCTACGCTGGATGGGACGGCGGACAAATACGCACGGAACTGGAAGCAAACGTCTGGGTCGTTGGAAAATTCAGCACAAAAGAAATACTCCACACTATGCCAAGCAAAATGTGGAGCACCTTTGTCAATAAACTAGGAAACAAATACATTCTTTGGGACAAGTTCCCATTAAATCCTTCGGATAATTAAAGTGATGAAGTAATGAAGTACAACTGTCAATTCCTAACTCCTAATTCTTCACGGCTTTATAAAAAAGGTCGTGTATTTCTGTTCTAAGGTTTAATTTTGACAATTTATTATTATCTGATGTTGGATAAACTCTATTAGATAAAAATATCACAATCAAATTGTTAGCTGGGTCAGCCCAGGCAAAAGTACCTGTAAATCCAGAGTGTCCGTAGCTTTCCATCGACGATTGTTTGGAAGGTGTATATAATTCAGCATCAGGATCCAACTCTGGTTTGTCGAAACCGATTCCTCTCCTATTTTCATTGTCGGTGAAAGGCGCCGATGTAAAATATTTCACCGTTTCCTCTGTAAAAAACTGATTGCCATTAGCATAGCCATTATTCAAAAGAAGCTGCATCATAACAGCAAGGTCTCTCGCATTTGAGAAAAGTCCTGCATGGCCCGACACTCCGCCCATCAAGGCAGCGGTCTGGTCATGTACATCACCTAGAATCAACTGATTACGAAAATATTTATCATCTTCTGTTGGGACGATATTATTTACGTCAAACTTATTCAATGGTTTAAAGCCGATATGATTAAGATTCAAAGGCTCAAAGAAATTATCATACAAATACGACTCAAAAGATTGATTAGTAAGAGATTCAACAATTTGAGGAACGAAATAAAATCCCAAATCACTATATTTATATTTCTTTTCCTTCAATTCAGATTTCATTATTGTATCATAAATAACATTCACAAAATCCTCAGAAATATAAAGATTTCTAGCCACACGCAAAGTATGTTCTTCATCGATACTTTCTCTAAAATACAGCATATCAGGGCGATTGTTTTTACAAGTCATTTTATAGATAGGAATCCATGATGCCATTCCAGATTGATGTGTAAGAAATTCTATCAACTTAATTTCACCTTTATCCGATTGATTCATAAAAGGAAAGAAGTCGCCTAGAGTTGAATTAAGGTCCAGTTTTCCTTCATCATAAAGCTTCATCAATGCAAATGTGGAAGCGAAAAGTTTCGTCAAAGAGGCAATATCATAAACAGATTCAGAATGGACGAGCTGATTGCCTTCATAAGTATATTTTCCATAGTTCTTGTCGAAAATTATTTTTCCATCTTTAAGAGCCAGAATCTGGCATCCAGGAAATGCGTTTTGGTTTATCGCATCAATCACAAGAGAGTCTATTTTTTTTGTATATACATTATCTATCAATGATATAGGCAATGTTTCTGGAGAAAGGAAAGCGTCAAATTCAATACCTTCGCCGCATTTATATTTCTTAGTTGAAACAGGAAGCTTTCCTTTTGGTGACATTTTTCCAAGCAAAATATCAGCCATTGCGTTTGCAACCATCTGATTGTCTTCATATCCAACGAGAACCGATTTCACATTTTTGTTCAAATTAAACTTATCCAAGGCATACGGACTTCCGAAAAGATTGAAAATCACTTTATTACTTTTATTCAAATTATCTATAAAAGAAAGCATTCCTGATGTTATTCCATAATTTTTAGAAGGATAACTTGATGTGTTTCTGATATTTACAATCACATAATCGTAAGATTTTAGTTGTTTAGCAGTTCTTTTAACCTCTTCTTCAGAAGCATCGTTTTTCAAAAGGAAGGCAGTGTTTTTAATGCCATTCTCATTCAATTTATTCGATATGAAATTATCGTTTCCGAAAGTAACGACAGCTATTTTATTATCAGAATTGTTCTTAAGCGGAAGAATATCCCTTTTATTTTCGAGCATTGTAACAGCTTCATTATAAAGACGTTGTTTCAACAAATAATATTTATTCTGATTCAAGTCATTGTTAAGTCTTTCAGTATGTTGAGGCTGATATTTATGAAGTCCGAGCTGGTATTTATGTCTTAAAACTTTTTTACAGCTCTCCTCCACTCTATTTCTTACGAGCGCATCGTTTTTAGCAGCATTGATGATAATGTTAATAGATTTTTCAATATTTATAGGAAGAAGCATCACATCATTTCCAGCCATAAGAGCTTGAAAGCAAACGCTATCAGGGTCGATTCCGTTATAGGCTCCTTTCATTTCCAGGCCATCGGTGAAAATGATTCCGTCGTAATTCATTTTATTTTTTAACAGATCAGTAACGATATTATGAGAAAGAGAAGACGATTTGTTCACCACAGGCTCGAGAGCTGGGAAATAGAGATGACCTACCATTGCGCCTTTAACGCCGTTATCTATCAGATATTTAAACGGTGTGAGTTCTATTTTCTCTATTTCTTGTAAAGAATTTTTAATTATCGGCAACGCATGATGAGAGTCCGTTTTTGTATTGCCATGGCCTGGGAAATGCTTCATTGAAGGCAGCACTCCATTATTTTGCAGCGCTAAAGCATACGCTGCGCCTTTACGAGCCACATTATCAGGGTTTTCGCCGAAACTACGGAAACCGATTACAGGATTGTCAGGCTCGTTATTAACATCGATATCAGGAGCGAAATTCACATTGATGCCAATGCGAACGCATTGTTCTGCAATTTGACGTCCCATCTCAGAGATGAGTGAATCGTTGGTTATTGCGCCCAACGTCATCTGATAAGGATATGACAATCCGTCGTTTATACGCATTCCTAGTCCCCATTCGCCATCAATGGCAACCATAAGAGGAGTCTGAGCCTCAGCCTGCCATTCGTTAGCCTGCTGCAACAACAGTTCAGCATCAGTTCTGAAGAACGTGACGCCGCCAATATTATATTTATCAATATATCCAGCTATCTGCGCGTCAAAATCCTTGTTAGGCTGATTAGCTCTAAGATTCATGAGCTGCCCCACCTGCTGTTCCAAGGTCAGAGAATTAAAAACCGAATCTACCCATCTTTCTTCATTGTTTTGTGAAAAAACATTAAGAGAAATAATAAAAGTGAATACTGATAATAATATTTTTTTCATTGCTTAATAATATTTACAAATTTAACAAGTTCTTCAAAATCAAATGGTTTGTATATGATATTTTTATTTTTATCAAGGACATAAAAAGTCGGTGTGGATGTTACGGCGTAATTGCTTACGTGTGGACTATTCCATTCCAATCCATCATGATAAAAATATCCATCAAGTTTATTTTTCTTAACAATACTCTTGATTTTCTTCAAATCGCCTTTGACGCTCAGCGCCACCAAAGAGACATTAGGATTTTCATCGAGGAAAGATTTGAATTGTCTGATATTTTCCCTACAATGCTCACAGGAATAAGACCAGAAATAAACAATAGTATATTCATTATCAAAATTATACATATCAAAATCCTCATCAAAAATCGTTTTTCCAGAGATGTTTTTCGCTATACTTCCAATCTTTACTCTTGAATTAAACTCGACTACAGAAAGTAATTCATTATATTGATTTTCATCACATTTCAAATTTTCAGAATAAGGCATTCTCGTCATATAATCAACGATTTCCTCGTAGCCTAGTTCATTAAAACCTTCTATAAGATATTGAAAAACAAACTTATACATTTCAAAATTAACAGAAGCGCGATACAGCACATTATCGATTCCAAGAATAACAGCCATTATCTGCTGATCGTGATTTTGTCCTGAAGTTTGTTGAATTGATAGAAAATCAATGATTTTTGTTGTCAATACATTTGTAGGAATTAGCGACAAGTCGTTAAAGTCAACTTCATTGAAAAAATTGGCAATCAGTTCATTACGTTGTTTTTGAAAATCTGCATCAAGATTCAAGGGTGTGAATTTATCGACGCGAATCAATGATGAAGCATAGTTATTATTCATAGACAAGGAATCAGTGAAAGAGACAAACGAATCCTGCAATTTCCGATATTCGTTCAATGCATTCATATAGAACTCAGATTTTTTATCGTAGGAACGAAGCAGCGGCTTCAACAAATCCAACGAATTCATTGTCTGTTCTTTAAAAGACAAGTATCTATACCAATCCGTATTTAATTGAGAATCAATGAATATTATTTCTTCTAACTTATTAATATCTTTCAAGACGAACTTGACATCATCATCTTCATAGAGAAAATCGAAAGCGAAGCCATACTCAGTCTCAATCTGATACATACCTTTTTCGAGCTGCGTATTGAAATCTACGCGTTTGTCATGCGACAACATAACGGAGTCGAGCACTTCCATATACAAGCCCGTGTAAGCGTTGAGATACACTTTCTGTTGAGGGAGATTAAAAAAAGACCCTGATACAGTTTGAGAAAAAACGCCCAAAGGAACAAGACAAAACAATATGATTATCAGTATTTTAAAAGCTTTCATTTCATAAAATTACAACTTAACAAAGATATAAAAAAAGTCAACAAGACTACAAGACAACAAGACAACAAGTTTTTTTTAGTTAGGAATTAGGAATTAGGAGTTAGGAATTTTCATTAACTTTGCATTCTTCTAAAATCGACATGTATTTCACCATAAAACATTGAAAATCAAATGAAAGTCCAGATAACAAACAAGGAAATATGGAGCATTGCTATTCCTATCATGTTAGGTAATTTAGCGCAGACCATCATCAACTTCACTGACACGGCATTTTTAGGTCATCTTGGCGTCATAGCACTAGGAGCGTCGATGCTGGCTGGACTTTTCTATTTCGTTTTCACAACCATAGCGACTGGTTTTGCCATTGGCGTTCAGATAATTATAGCGAGGCGATTCGGCGAAGGCAATCACGGAAGAGTCGGCGTAATCTTCGAGCACGGCTCACTCTTCGTTATGTTTTTAGGAACACTGCTCTTTTCTATCTTATACTTCTTCTCCGACGCGCTTCTGGCATGGCTCATCGATTCACCCAACATATATGCAGCCTCATTAGATTACATAAAATATCGTCAGTTCGGAATCTTCTTCGTATGTTTCAACTTCTTGTTCAGAGGATTATATGTAGGGATTTCAAACACCAAAGTCATTACTTATTCCACAATAATAATGGCTATTGTTAATATTCTTTTAGATTACTGTCTGATATTCGGCAAATTCGGTTTTCCAGAGATGGGAATAGGCGGCGCTGCGTTAGCGTCGTTATGTGCAGAGATATCAGCGTTTGTATTCTTTTGGATTTACAGCTATATAACACTAAAAGACAAAGAGTTCGGCATGTTCAAGATTCACAAGCTAGAATCGGAACTGATGAAGAGAATCTTAAAAATAGCGACACCTACAATGGTTCAGAAGCTATTCTCTTTTGGCGTTTGGTTCATATTTTTCATCATGATAGAAAAGATGGGCGAGACTGCCACCGGCATTTCATCTATAGTAAGAAGCATTTACATGATACTTGTAACGCCATGCTTCGCTTTTTCCACAACCACCAACACTTTGGTTAGCAGAACAATAGGCGCAGGACATTCGGAGCATGTATTCGGAACCATCATTAAGATAATAAAGAACTGCGTTTTATGCACTCTGCCTCTTATTATAATTCTAGCGATAATACCTTTACAAGTCATTGGCATTTACACTGAGGACTTGAGTCTGGCACAATTAGTTGTTCCATCAATTTACGTGATATGTGTTTCAGCGATATTTCAAGTTGTCGGCAACGCTTATTTCGAGGCTGTCTCTGGCACTGGCAACACATCAGCAGCATTATATCTTGAAGCAGCGATCTTGGTCGTTTACGTTATATATGTATTTCTGATGACCCGTTACTGCAATGACGTCCAATGGGTTTGGAGCGCAGAAATATTATACGGAGGCCTGCTCGCCATCGTATGCTATATGTATATGAAAAAGGCAAAATGGAATGAGAAGAGGATTTGATTAGTTGGGGATTCAGGGTTTAAGGTTTAAGGTTCAAGGTTTAAGGTTTAAGGTTCAAGGTTCAAGGTTTAAGGTTTAAGGTTCAAGGTTTAAGGTTTAAGGTTTAAGGTTTAAGGTTTAAGGTTTAAGGTTCAAGGTTTAAGGTTTAAGGTAAAAAAACTACATTACTACATTACTACATTACTACATTACTTCATTACTTCATTACTTCATCACTTCATTACTTCATCACTTCATTACTAAAAAAAATGAAAACATTATTAACGATATTAGGTTTATTATCATTGACGTTGGGTATCATCGGGATTTTTGTTCCGTTATTACCAACGACACCTTTTTTGTTATTGGCAGCGGCTTGTTTCTTTAAAAGTTCAAAATCTTTATACGAGAAGCTCATCAACAGCAAACATCTAGGTCGATACATACGAGATTATAGAGAAAACAAAAGAATACCTCTGCGAGCAAAGATATTCTCTCTTATATTATTGTGGACAAGCTTATTTTACTGCATCTTCTTCGTCGCCAACGGGATGCTATGGCTACAGATTTTATTAGCAGTAATTTTAGTTGGAGTGACAGTTCATATTGTTTCGTGTTGAAGACTATTAGAAAATATTTATTTTCTAATGAATTTCACAATACAATCAATACAAATAGGAGTATCAGAAACAGAATCAATAAACACATTTGCAGAGTGCATATCTTCCAAATGTAAGCGTTCTCCTATATAATTTACGCCTCGTCCATCGCCATTGTCACGAAAACCCTTTTGAGCAACCATAAAATCTATCTCCTGCTTGGTAGCTAATCGTTTGCAAGTAATATAGGGCTGTGTGCATATAATACGGAACATTCCTTCGGAATCACGCGTAAAACCAATCACATTCATTGGCGTTTCCGCAAAGAGTGCATTGTGCAATATAATAGACTCCAATGCTCTGCCCAGCGTAGCATAAATGGATGTACGAAGTTTGATTACAGATGTATCGCCATTCTGATAATAAACTTTCGCTTCTGCTCCTTGGGCAATCATTGGACCGTATTCTGCTTCGATGTCCTTTTCGGCATTGTTAAACCATACACCTTTGGCTTCTGCCCATTGATACACCAATTTTTCTTGGAGTTCATCTATTTCCCAATTTCCTGGGCCGACTTGGCTTGCTGAAGCATTTGTACTTGTTTCAAGGCTTGTTCGCGCGTAGCAGCAGACGATGTACGCCCCAATGAGCATCTCACCTGCGCAGCAGAGACCTGCATGCTCCGCTTGATTGAATTGAGTAAGGTTTGTTTTTCCATTGAGTATGTAGTTTGTAAAATTATCAATCAATTGTGTTGTCTGCTCGGAAAATCCATGATTACTAATAGCAGCATAGATTGATTCTATACTTATTTGTGATGTGCTATTCAACATTTCCCCTGGCATGATTTTCCAACTTATTGTAATCTTGTTCACAAAGATACAGTTTTTTTGTGTGAGATGTACAAGAAGAGAGTTATTTTTGTGTTATTTTTTTCTCTCTCTCATTGCTTTGGGCGAGCTTGTTTTATTGTATCTTCTTCGTCGCCGATGGAACGCTCTGGCTACAAGTCTTATTAGCAGTGATTTTAATCGGAGTGACAGTTCATATAGTTTCATGTTGAAGACTACAAGTGCATATTTTTTAAGGGGAATATCACTCTATAATATGTCAATCATAAGCGGAAGCCAATATCATCAAATCCATTGATTTTAGTTTATTCGTTTTTATACGTCATTATAGACAATCCCCAATTCCAAAATCCGCCTCCATCATCCGTCTCCATCATCCGTCTCCACCATCCGCCTCCAAAAAAAAAGGCGTTACCCCTATTTTTAAGAGTAACGCCCTAATTATGCATTATGAATTATGAATTAAAGGCAAAGTCTAAATCCATAATTGGACCCACACTTTTCTTGTTCGAGGCTAAAACGTTTCGCCACACGGCAGTACTCCGCTTCATGGCCCCAACCACCGCCACGACTCACACGATGGTTTGCAGAAGTTTCTGCCTGGTCTGGGCCTTGTGGATTTTCTCCTGGGCTATTTCCATAGTAATCATCATCATACCAGTCATTGCACCATTCCAACACATTGCCACTCATGTCATATATACCTAATTCATTGGCTTTTTTAGTCTTAACATCATGTGTCTTAGTTTTACCTTCCACATCAACAAGGTTACCAGAGTACCAAGCAACTTCACCTACATCGTTGCTACCGCTGTACATATATCCCTTAGATCTATTGCCTCCTCTTGCAGCATATTCCCATTCCGCTTCTGTAGGAAGCCTGAAGTTCATGCCTGTAAGCTCGTTCAGCTTAGATATAAATGTCTGGCAATCACCTATAGATTGCTTGTCGCTATCATCCCATGACATAAATTCTGCTGGTCTTTGAGGATAATAAACGTCTTTATTCATGAGTTCACCCCAGCTTGCAGGGCTGTCACTGCCCATCACTGCTTTCCAGAGTTCCTGTGTCACCTCTGTCTCTCCTATGCTGTAAGTGGTTAAGGTAACACTATGCGCCGGCTCTTCGTCTGCATAATCCGTGATGCCATCATATGGGTTATAAACAGATCCCATTGTGAAGGTACCTCCTTCAACTTGTATCATATTAAAGCTAACGCCGTTAACTGTAATGGTTTCAACAACTATTGGTGGAAATTCTGTTGTTGCACATGCTTCTGTTGATGCTTCTGATTCGCCCACTTCGTTAACTGCTGTAACCTTGTAGCAATATTGTGTTCCTGCTGTCAAGCCTTCAACTGTATATGATGTTACTGTCAAACCAGAGACAACAACTGTCTCTCCGTTATAAACATTATAGCTTGTAGCATTTTGAACAGCGTCCCATGTTAATGAGATTGTTGTTTGACCTGTTGCTGTAGCGACTAAGTTTGTTGGAGCTGCAGGAGCTGTAGGTACTGATTCTGTTGTTGCGCATGCTTCTGCTGAATGTTCTGATTCTCCTATTTCGTTAACTGCTGTAACATTGTAACAATATTCTGTTCCTGCTGTCAAGCCTTCAACTGTATATGATGTTACTGTCAAACCAGAGGCAACAACATTTTCATTGCTGTAAACGTTATAACTTGTAGCATTTGGAACAGCTGTCCATGTTAATGAGACAGTTGTTTGACCTGTTGCTGTAGCGACTAAGTTTGTTGGAGCTGCTGGAACTGTAGGTGTAACTGGTTCCGATTCTGTTGTTGCGCAAGCAGATTCTGAAGCTTCCGATTCGCCTGCTTCGTTAACTGCTTTAACTACATAGCAATATTGTGTTCCAGGTGTCAAGTTTTTAACTATGTATGTTGTTTGCGCAAAACCTGAGACAACAACATTGCCATTGCTGTAAACGTTATAACTTGTAGCATTTGGAACTGCGTCCCATGTTAATGAGATTGTTGTCTGACCTGTTGCTGTAGCGACTAAGTTTGTTGGCGCTTCTGGAATTGTAGGTTCTTCTGGTTGTTCAGGATTTGTAATCGTAGATAGACATAGGCGGAAGCCAATATCTTTAGCTGCTGTGGTAGGGAAGGTATAGCTACAATATGTCACTTTGCAACATTCATTGTCGTGGACATAAGCACCACCACGAAAATGATGATACTCATTATTATCAGGATTAAAATTAACAGTAGCTCTATCACTAGTCCATTCTGCCACATTACCGCTCATATCGTATATACCTAATTCATTTTGAGATTTGGTCTTCACATTTTGTGTTTGATAGCAGTTGCCAACGTACCATGCCACATCAGCTACGTTATTGCTTCCGCTGTATGTGTAACCTTGAGATTTATTTCCACCTTTTGCTGCATATAGCCATTCCGCATCTGTAGGCAGTCTGAAGGTTTTGCCTGTAAGTTCATTTAATTTCGTGATAAATTCTTGGCATTTATTCCAAGAAACATTTTCCACTGGTCTTTGAGGATTACCGCTAAATTCGCTTGGGTTTGTGTCCATCACAGCTTGCCATAATGCTTGTGTCACCTCTGTTTCGCCAATATAATAGTCAGAGATATCATTTCCATTGCCTTCCACTTCTATCATAGTGAAGGTCACACCATTAACTGTAAAAGTTCCTGGAGGATTTGATGGCACTTCTGTTGTTGCACATGCTTCTGCTGAAGGTTCTGATTCGCCAGCTTCGGTAACTGCTGTAACATAGTAGCAATAATTACTTCCTGCTGTCAAATTTTCAACTGTGTATGTTGGTTCTGTCAAACCAAAGGCAACAACATCGTCATTGCTGTAAACCTTATAACTTGTAGCATTTTGAACAGCGTCCCATTTTAATAAGATTGTTGTTTGACCTGTCGCTGTAGCGACTAAGTTTTTTGGAGCTGTTGAATCTGGTGTCTCTGGTTGTTCATCTTCTTCTATCTCTTCCCAACGCAAGGTACCTTTTTCCACGTTAGATATATATCTGTAGTAGAATTTGTTACCTTCTACGCCTTTCTTAAACTCATAGCCGCCCTTACTGCTTTTTAAAATGACATTATTGTTTTCATTTGGCAATAACACAATAAATGATTTTGATGTGCCTGCAGTTACGTTTATTGCAGCTGATGCGTCCTCTGTAACAACGAAGTCGTATTTGTTTGCGCTTTCATTATATTGGAGGCTGTATTCTGTGCCTTTTATAGCAGCTCCGCTTAATTCCGCAACGCTGTCCAAATCTAAATACGCTATAGCGATCTGGTTCTTCAATACGCCACGTAACGGAAGTATTATTTCTCCGTCTTCTTCAACAGCTGTAACACTAACTTTAGCTATATGGCAATAGCCCAAATCTCCAATGCTGCCGCTTTGTTCTGCTATGCTACCGCTTACGCTTGTTATAATTTCGTCTTCGCCTACTTTGTTTTCTGTAATGTATGGAACTTCAAGATTTTTGGAATTACCCAAGTACCATACTTCATATTCTTCGCCTTCATTGATAAGGTTTTCATCAACCTCGCCTTCAAAGGCAAGTTCGCTTGATTGCAATGTAGAAAAAGCTGTAAGCTCTACAATCTGTGGATTTGTCTCGTTTGGTAAAGCGAGATAGATTCTTTCTGTGCCTGTGCTCCATTTTATCGAGCCGTCTTCCATAAGGTTAGTTAAGTCAGACTTACCTCCTTTATTAATAGGTATAATACAACTTACCTTCACTTTTCTGCCAGTTAGTTCATCAATTGGCTTCTTGCATTGAGTGAAACATAAAACCATCAATGCCATTAAAATTGTAATTGTCTTTTTCATTGTTTGTATTTTTTGAACCTTGGCCATTGGCTGTTGGCCGTTGGCTTTTGTTAATTATTTTTATTTATTTTTCTCTAATTGTTAATTGTCAATCTAATTCCTAACTCGTAATTCCTAATTAATCAGACGTGTCAATGTGTGTTTATTTTCATAGGAATCATTGACGCGTCTCTACTAATTCCGTATCCGTCTCCAAAATCCGTCTCCAAAATCCGTCTCCAAAATCCGTCTCCGTCTCCTCGCGAAAGCGAAGGCTAAAGCGAAGCCGAGCATAAGCAGCATTCCGTCGTTCAACGGAACTTCATCGGCAGCCATGTCGAAGTCGCCGAACTCGAGACTGTTGTAGCCAAGTTCGTTGCCGAAATTGTCAAACTCGAAGCCGTTGCCTACGTTTTCATCGAACAAATCAAATGTGAAACCGTAGCCTCCTGTGGGAGAGAGGTCGTCGAAGCCGAAGCCCACGCCATCTTCTGGCGAACGAAGCTCATGATTGCTCTCGTCTTGGAAATACGCGTCGTTTTGTGTATTCTGCACGTTCTGGGCATTCAACGCACCCAATGTAAACGACAGAGAACTCAGCATACATGTCAGTACAATTATTTTTCTTTTCATTAATTTATAATTAAAATTTACACATCTTTTTACCTTATAAAATGTTGCGCAAAATTATGAATAAGAAGCAAGAGCAAAAAATTATCGGCGTTGTAATTTTACAAAAAAAGCGTTGCATTTTTACAAAAAAACAAAAACGCCCGCTTCTTCAATAGAAACGGGCGATTTGTTATTTCAGACTATCTAAGAAGTCATGAGGCGTCATTCCTGTGACTTTCAGGAAATTCCTCCAAGCAGTAGAACGCTGACGGTATCCGACATAGTTAAACAGTTCATGAATATCGACTTCAGAGTTTGACTTCAACCTTTCCACCACATAATCGACACGCCGATGTGTGATGTATTCAATGAATGTCATTCCCGTATTTCGTTTAAAGGCCTCGCCTATATAAGTACGATTGGAATCCAACTGCTCTGACAAAGACGTCAAGCTCAGTTCTGGACTGCGCCATTTATCATTCATATCTAACGACAATAATATCTGCGTCCATAGTTCATCATCTGAAGATTGATTGTTTTCTGCAACTTCCATTTCAGCAGCCGTAGCATGTGAAACCACAAGACGCTCTTTCAATTCATAATAAGCTACCGACAAGAAAAATCCAAGCCATGCGATCTGATGCAGAAGCACAAATAAATAAATATGTGTAATCTGTATTATGAAATGTAACAATCCTATCAGGCAGAAACCAAGCGCGTAATACAGAATAAACTTTTTGTCAGCGCTGCTTCGTTTCCAGTCGTACGGAACAAGTAACAGCGAGAAGCAATATAACAGCATCATGACTAGTGCAAACAGACGGAACAACACATTAAAGTCACCGATATGACTCCAGACATCAGCGTAAGTATATAAAGGCGTATATTCAATGCCAGCGCACAATCCTATGCTTACCAATAAAAGCAATGGCGCAAAAAGAATAGCATATACTTTTGTACGACCTACTGTCGGACGTATGACTTCCAAAGGATATAAGAAGTAAGTCATCTGAAAAATAATCGGCACGAAAGTATGTTCCGGTTCAAAGAAGGCACCATCAGCGGTAGTAGTCTCAGCCCAAGTACGAAAAATGAATGTCATAGTAAAGAAGGCCGACACCCAGCTAAGCACAGCCTGAATATAACGGGAATAGTCGCCTGTTTCCTTACGACGTCGCCATAACAGGACTCCGCCAGCAGCAAGAGACACCATCATCAAAACTAATAATATTGTAGCTATAAACTTCATAAAACAAACTTATCATCTAATTTTAAACACCCATGCAGCATCGCTCTTTAAGTCGTTATATTTCAATGGCGTCGTATCGATAATCATCTTGCCGTCTTCATATCTCCATGGCAAAATCTTTTCGCAGCCGAGCATTGTAACTACAGCATTTTCCTTTGGCTGCGGCAACTCTAAAACGAGTTCATCTTGTGGATAATCTATCGCTATAGCGTACAAAGCATCGTCTTTTGTAGTATAACAGACGTAAGGCTGCTCGCACTTATATTCCGCCTTGAAACCATCGACAGGTTTTAATAATGTCTTAGACGCCACGGGGTTAACGTCTCTACAGACGAACAATCGCATCATAGCGTCGATGTTTTTCTCTTCATATTCCACCTTGACATCATACGATTTTCCTGCTTTTAATTTGATGCTAGCGGAAGTAGAGTTCCAGTTTTTGGCCTGGTCGGCATCGCTTTGTTGTTCATTAGCCTTTGAAGGATTGTAGTCTATTAAGACTTTGCCGTCAACGGTCAATCTCACGTTATCATCCACTTCCACTTCAAATGTGTAAACATCTGTCTTTTCTGGAACGAAAACGCCTGTCCATGTAGCGCTGAAGTTATCGTAGCTTATCGCCTTATCAGGAGAGTTACGATGCCAGTTAAAATCTATCAAGGAGTCAGTTCTGCATACTGTCACTTCCTTCATTTCGTAGAACTTATGATAAGGACGAGTTCCATATATCGCCTCGCCGTTTATCTCGAGCCATTTTCCGAGGTCGAGCAAACGTTCTTGTTGTATCATAGGGATGATGCCGTCTGCTGCAGGGCCGACGTTGAGCGTCATGCCGCCGCCGGCAGCGACTGTCTTAGCGAAGTGGCGTATCAGTTCTTTAGAGGTGAGATAATTGGACAGCGGCTCATTGCGATTAAGTCCGAAAGAGCGGCCTATGCCGCGGCATTCTGCCCAAGGCCTGTCGGTCTGTGTGATGCCGGCGCTGTATTCAGGAGTTCTGAAGCCATATTGCGCGCCGTGTCCCCAGCGGTCGTTGACGATAGCCTCCTCGCCCACTGTGTTATAATACCACGCTATAAGTTCGGCAGCGTGCCATTGCTCAGCGGAGTTACGCCATTCGCCATCGGAGAAGATTATTGAAGGACGATATTTCGTCACCAACTCCTTGAACTGAGGAATCATGTGATTATCTACATAATTAGTGATGGAGTCATCTGGGTCGATGTACCATCTGTGCATTGGGTTGGTCCATTCTGGAAGAGAGTAATAGAATCCCATCTTCAAGCCTTCAGAACGGACAGCATCAGTGAGTTCACCTACGATGTCGCGTTTTGGACCGCCAACGACGCTATTCCATTCTGGAGAATATTCGCTATCCCAGAGGCAGTAACCGTCGTGATGTTTTGTCACGAGCAACACATATTTAGCGCCGCTTTTCTTGAACAAGTCAGCCCAATCCGAAGGGCTCCAGAACTCAGCCTTGAACATTTTATCGAAGTCACGATAGGTGAAGTCTTCGCCGTAGTTTCTTTTCTGGAAATTGACACGAGTAGTGTCGTTGTTCATCAATCCGCTGTAATACCATTCAGCGTATCCTTCATTAGAGGCGAAAGCAGGGACAGAATATACGCCCCAGTGGATGAAGATTCCTAGTTTCGCATCTGAGAACCATTGAGGATAACCACGTTGTTGCAATGATTCCCATGTTGGCTCAACATTCTGAGCAAAAGATGACAATGCTAAAAAGCATATTAATAATAAGGTAGAGATTTTTTTCATAATATATTTTAAGTCAACGGACAACAGACAATAGACAACAGTCTTTGTCCAAATTTAATTACACATACAAAAATACGATTTTTATTAAGTATAATTAACAAAAGCCATCGAAATTACATTTTTATTAAATATACTTAAAAAACACAGGTTATTATATCATATTATATTGCCACTCCATAACATTTGCAAGAACTCCATCGCAACTTGCAATTATACAAATAATTCAAAACACAAGTAATATATTTACCAAAGTTTTTTTCTTAGAAAACATATTGCAATCCAATCTGATAACCGATATACATTCTTTGGTTATAGTCTCCGTCTTTACTCCAGAAACATTTATTTGGCATCAAGTCGTTGGAGTTTACATAATTAGTATTTAAATAATTGAAACTTGCGCCTCCGAAGACATTATAATGATTCTTGAAAGCGAATGATGGAGCAAGAAGATATGAGAAATTACAACATGTCTTATCGTTAGAAAATCCCACTGAAACAGCTTTGAATTCATTGTTGATTTCAATCCAATCGTTTATTGGAATATGGATACCGTAACCAGCTTCTGCAACGACCTTACTTCCGTCGTTGACCAAGTTGTTATAGCCCACGCCCAAGATACCGTAAGTGTATTTGCCTCCAGATCTGAATGATAAAACCGTATTGTTCATCATGTCATAAGAAAGAGCGACGCCCATCTTACCGTTTTTTATGATATTGATGAAAGCAATAGGGAAATTACTTTCTTCAGCTATATTAAGCAAAGTAGCGAACTGCACGCCTTTGACTTTCTTAGCGATATTAGTCACTGCTGCAAACTGCACACCTTTCACGTCGCCTGCGATATTGGTCACGCCTGCGATCTGCACGCCTCTCGCTTCTTTGGCATAATTCACAACACCTGCTATCTGCATACCATTAAGAGTATCAAATGCAATATTGTTGACTCCGCCTATTACGAGACCGTTGGCATTTGATGATGAATTTAAAACACCTCCTATTTGCATTCCATAAAAGGAATTACGTCCTGCATTAGCTAATCCTGCGACTTGAATTCCGTAATAATATTCAGCCAAGTTCGCCAATCCAGCCACAGATATTCCATATGCATTATAGTGTATTTCATTGACCATTCCAGCGACTTGCAATCCGTATGCATTATTATATATGATATTTTCAGCACCTGCAACAGCAATACCTTTGATATTCCCAGCTGTGCCAATCAACGCATTGACAGAAAAAGCAACAGTATATTTTTCTCCATCTTTTAAATCAAAGGCACTCAATGGAAAACCAAGACCAATATGATATGGAGCAAATTTTTCTCCTAATTCCCAACATGTCTCTTTTGACTTACGCACCGATTCTGCACCTTGAGAAAAAGCACTGACAGACAAAAATGTACAAAGTAAAAATAACAATATTTTTTTCATGATTTTATTTTTTAAGTCAACATTTTTTTAATTGAAAGTTGAAAGTTGACAATGGAAAGTTAATTTTCAATTCCTAATTATTAAATATTTCCATCGCGAGATAGGCGCATGCTTCTGCGTCGGCGAGGGCATGATGATGATTGACGAGATTATAACCGCAATGTGCCGCCACGGTATGCAGCTGATGATTCTCCAGATCGGGGAACACTTTGACGGAATTTATGTGCGTGCAATAAAACTTGTAGTTTGGATAACGCATTCTATAATGAGCGAAGCAAGCCTTAAGGCAGCGCTCATCAAAACTTTTGTTATGAGCCACAAGAGGAAGGTTTCTCACATATTTGGATGCTTCGCGCCACACCTCAGGGAAAATCGGCGCTTCATTGGTATCTTCTAGTTTAATTCCATGAATTTTGGTATTCCAATAACAATAATAATTTGGAACTGGTTTTATCAAGCTGTAAAATCTATCGACAATCTCCCTGTCTTTTACTATAACGATGCCGACACTGCAGGCGCTCCTAATATCACCGTTAGCCGACTCGAAATCAATAGCCGCAAAGTCAGGGAGATCGGGCATTATAATCTGATTATTGGACAACTCCGCCATCTTATTCTTTAATCTCAGCGTGGAAAATATCTATCTCGTCGTCCTCAAACATACATTCTGAAGTGTAGAACTGACCTGGTTTGTCGTCGTCTTGGAACAACATCAAGGTAACTTTCTTAAACTTCAAAGGTTGTTGGCTTTCAGACACTTGTTGTACTTTCTCGTATGAAATGCCTTCCATCTTCAACATTTTCAACAATGCTGCCAAGTCTAAGTCAACATTGATAAAAATATCTTCATCTTTTTCTTTCCAAGCTATACTGATAACACCTGTGGTGTATAATTCAAAGTTTTTAATTTCTACAGTTTTCATAATTATTTATTCTTGATTTAACAATTCATTAAGATCTTTTTTCAGCTGTTCTGCATTAACAAAATGTATCGACTTCATTCCTACCTCGATAGCGCCTTTTACATTATTAATATTATCGTCGATGAACACCGACTCTTCGGCTTTAAGATTATAACGTTCCAACAACGTATGGTAAATCTTAGGATCAGGCTTGAGAAGTTTCTCGTCGCCGGAACAAACGATGTTATCTATCAAAGAGAATATCTTATACACTTTCTGCACCATTGGAAAAGTCTCGTTCGACCAGTTTGTCAATCCGTAGATGACAGGATACTTCTCTTTCAATGACTTGATGAGTTCGAACATTCCAAGAATCTCCTCGCCCATCGTCTTCATCCATTCGCTTTGATATAATCTGATAGCTTCTTCAAATTCAGGAAACTCGGCGATACGTTCTTTCACCGCGACTTCAAAAGGCTTACCTTTATCCATCTGAGCGTTCCATTCCGTATTACAGACATTCTCGATGAAATAGTTACATTTCTCCATATCATTAAAATATGAATCGAAAAGATAATGTGGATTCCAATCCACCAGCACGCCGCCGAAATCGAAGATTATGTTTTTTATCATTTCTTTAAACGTTTTTCAATCAATGATGCTACTTTATCACGGAAACTTTCTACTGACTGTTCCTCTGTTGGCATGACAGGATCCAAGATATCTACATCGATCTTCTTCCAGAATCTTGGAACGATACTCTTGCCATAACATGCTGACTCTGAACCAGCGATGGCGACAGGAACCACAGGAACGTTCAACTCCTTGCTTAAGATAGCGAATGTTTCCTTGAACTTTCTCATTGTGTTATCTTTAGAACGTGTTCCTTCTGGGAAGATGATGATATGCTTGCCTTTCTTCAAGACAGCACACATTTCCTGCAATGACTGACGTACGTTTTTGTTGATATCCATCAAGATGATATTATTTTTTCTTGCAAAGAACCTAGCGATCTTAGATCTCCAGTGTTTCTCTTTAGCGAAGAAGAAAATATCTTTGTTAATCTTATGCGAGAAGTTGTAAGTAATCAACATGCCGTCTATAGCAGAGCGGTGATTTGCCACTATGATACAAGGTGTCTTAGGCAATTTCTTGTTGCCTCTAACTCTGAAGCGATAGCATATCGAGAACAACATTTTTGCAAAAGCATCTGTAAACCAATGTGTGAAACCAGGTTTTTCCAACTTCACGTCTGTCTTTGTTGCGAGTATTTCCTTCCAGGTAATTTTGTTGGTATTGAAAGAATGCTCGTTGTTTTCTATATAATCTGTGAGTTTTGCCAATGTGTTGAGGTTTTCCATCGACTCTTCGTTAAGCATTATACCGAATGTATTTTCTATATAAGCGAGAAGAGAGACCTTGCTCAGCGAGTCCATCGACAAGTCAATTTCGAAGTGGTCATTTTCATTAGCCACGCTCTTTGTCTCATCCTCGATGAAAGCCTTCAACATCTTATACACCTCGCTCTTTCCTTCGAGCGACTCCTGCACGTTGGCGGTCTTAGGTTTAGCCAGCAGCACTGGGAGAAGGAATCTCTGCACCTTGCCGAGACGAGTCTTAGGCAGCTCATCCGACATGATATGATATTGCTTGATGCGTTTATATTGAGGCTGTTCAGCATTGAATTGTTCCACTTCTTTTTTTATGAGCGAATCCATAGCTTCGAGGTCTATCTGTCTGATAGCTACCATATTAGGTCTTACCGCAGCATGAAGAGCGTCTTCGTGGAGGAAGATACCGATTTCCTGTACGTAAGCGCTCTCGCTCATGAACTCTTTCTCGAGCAGTTCTGGGTTGATATTTTTGCCGTTTGATGTCACGATAATCTCTTTGATACGACCTGTTATCTTAAGTCCGTATTTGTCGAGCAATCCCATATCGCCGGTGTGGAGCCAACCGTCTCTGATGATGTCGTTAGTCTCCTCTTCGCGTTTGTAGTAACCCTGCATAACATTGTCGCCTTTGACGCATATCTCGCCTTTTTCAGAGATCTTGACTTCGATGTTAGGGAGGAGTTCGCCAGCATAACCGACTTTACGTCTTCCTGGACGTGTGAATGAGATCATAGGAGCAGTCTCTGTCATGCCGTAGCCTTCAAGGACATACAATCCGAGAGTCTTCAAGATGGTTGCCGTCTCTTTGGAAAGAGCTGCGCCGCCACATACCAGATATTTAACATGGCCGCCGAATTTCTCATGCACGCTGCTGAAGATAGTCCTTGAAACGGCGTCGCTGCCGATGAGCTGCGTTATCTTATAAAGGAGACGTGTCACGAAAGAAGCGTTGATCTTATTCATGATACCTTTCACGAGCATATCGTAAAGACGAGGCACGCCTATTATTATCGACACCTTGCCGGCGTTGAGAGTCTTGATGATAGCCTCAGCGTTCATTGCCTCGGCGATATGGACAGTGCCGCCCATATAAAGAGGAGCCACCACGCTGCCCAAAAGCGGAAGGATATGATGCACAGGAAGCAGCATCATAACATTACTGTCCTCTTGGAATATCGGCACCTGCTTGCTTACAGAATCGACGTTGAACATGACGTTCTTGAAAGAAAGCATCACGCCTTTAGGGTTGCCTGTAGTACCAGAGGTGTAATTGATAAGCATTGTATCTTCCAAAGCACCGAGAGGTATGTCGGTGGCAGGGATATTATCGTCGTCCGAAAGCTGCACATCGTTTTTCGTGAAGAGACGAGCGCCTTGAAGGTCGATGCCTTTAAACATCTCTTGTTTGTCCTCAGAAATGAACACGATGTCGGGACGGCAGTCGTTGATGACATATTCAATCTCTTTCTTTGTTGACTGTGAATCCAAAGGCACCGCTATAGCATTGCAGCGCATAGTACCGTAAAAAGCGAAGCACCACTCAGGAGAGTTTTGTGCGCATATCAAGACTTTTTCAGGCTTGGTTACTGCCGAGAATGAGTCAGCATAGATTTGAGAATATCTTAAAAGTTGTGTGTAGGTGTATTTTGCGTCTTTGAAAGTGAGCGCCAACTTGTCTTTTTTTGATATTAACATCTTTTATAATCGTTTTCAATATTTCGCAAAGATAATAAAAGACAAAAGGCAAAAGACAAAAGACAAAAGATTTTTTCAAAATATGTAGAGACTTATGATTATTCGGGAAATTGAAAGCAAATGACATTCAATAAGAGAGATTCTCGTATCGGTTGATAAATGTTCATGTTATTATTTTTTACTAATAAATAATGTAATATTTTTTCTAAAAACCTTTGGAGTTTTAATATATTATATATACTTTTGCACATAATATTATATGTGATATAATTAGCAAAATGAAATATAATATCAATAAAATATCTGATTATCTAAATGAGCTGATTGGAAATGATATAAATCTTCTTCCGACAGAAAAAGAAGCTGTTGCAAAGTTGCCATTTACACTTGCCAATAATTATGATTTCCACGATATGGAAATTATAGGTAATCGCATTACGGTTGCTGTACCAACTGAACCTAATGAATGCTCTCCTATGCAATTGGCGAAACATCAGGCAAAGATGATGGATATATTTGAGCATATCGTTGTGTTTGCATTGGATGAAATAGAATCATATAACCTAACTCGACTTACACGCGCTAGAGTGAATTTCATAGTTCCGAATAAGATTATCTTTATTCCAAGTTTGATGATGGTTCTTAAGGAAGTAAGAAAGAGCAATAAAACATTACCTGACACCATGCCTCCGGTTGCGCAGTTGATACTTCTTTATCATATCCAAGTGAAAAACCTTAATGGAATGACTACTGCGGAATTGGCAAATATTGTATCAATGGCATATCCGACTATCAATGTGGCTCTCCGTTGGTTAGAGAGAAATGATTTTATAGAACTCATGGGAAGAAAGCAAAAGTATGTAAAGTTTGCTGCGGATGGCAAAGAACTTTGGAAAAAAGCACTCCCATTGATGACATCACCTATAGAATGCACTATATATGCAGATACAAAACCTCTTGAATCATTGCTGGCAAACGAAACAGCAATGGGACATTACACAATGTTGGCAGAACCCAATAATCCTATTGTTGCCATCAGCAAAGCAACCGCAAAAAAATATAGCAGTTTGTTTAACAAACAATATGGCGACGTAAAAATTGAAGTTTGGAAGTATGCGCCTTCTCTTCTATCCGAAAACGAATATGTAGATCGTTTGTCTTTGTATTTATGTTTAAAGGATAGCAATGATGAAAGAGTACAAATTGAATGTGACACTTTAATTGAAGAAATGAAATGGTAGCTGGACTTGACCGCTGGAGAGAATATTTCAGCGAATATAAAGATAAATATGTACTGATTGGAGGTGCTGCATGCAATCTTCTGGAAGAAGAATTAGATATGAACCCAAGAGCGACAAAAGACCTTGACCTCATACTTGTGGTAGAAGCACTTACACCTGACTTTGGCACACGCTTATGGGATTTTATCAAACATGCCAATTACATTAATAAAAATAAGGGAGAAAATGAACACAGGCATGAGTATTACCGTTTTACGAATCCACAAGACAAGACATACCCTAAACAAATAGAACTGTTTGCACGTAACACAGGTATCTTAAATCTTCCCGAAGATGCCCACTTGGAACCAATAAGCTTAGGCGAAAATCTTTCCAGTCTGTCTGCAATACTGATGGATAATGATTATTATTCATTCACAATAGAACACAGCAGAAATATTGAAGACATTCATATTGCCAATCCTGAGGCTCTTATATGTCTTAAAGCAAAGGCTTATATAGAAATGCTTGAAAGAAATGAAAAGAGTGAACAGGTTGACAATAGAGATATTGAAAAACATAAGAAAGATATATTCCGACTTGTCGCTATGCTTCCACAGGACTCGCATTTCAATCTGCCAGAAAAGTTGCGTAATGATATGAACATCTTTGTACAAAGAATTGGCGATTTGCCAAACTCAGACTTCTTCAAAAGTGCAGGATTAAAAGGTATGAATGCAACTGTTCTTTTCGACCTTTTACAAAAAGCATTTATAGTATGATTGTAAATTGCGACATAAACGAATATAATTTTCCAGAAGCTAAAAGCATTGTAGTTTCTGGAGATATTCATGGTGATTTCAATATGCTAATCAACAAAGTCTGTGTACAATATCAGATGCAGGACACATTGATTATTGTGGCGGGAGATTGCGGTTTTGGTTTTGAAAGCAAAGGGTATTATGATAACATCGTGAAACGAAATACCAAACGAATGAACGAAGCTAACAATTGGATTGTGTTTGTTCGTGGCAATCACGACAATCCAGCATACTTTGACGGAAAATCTTTTATGCACAAAAGATTTATGGCAGTACCTGATTACTCCATACTTAAAGCATGTGATAAAACCATACTTTGTATCGGCGGAGCCATTTCCATTGACCGTAAATATCGTATGAATGCTTGGGAAGAGTATATCAAGAAACATAGAGGGCATACTGATGATGGAGCATTGGCAAAAAACGTTTATTGGACTGATGAAGCTCCAATGTTAAATATGGATAAATTACGTCAAATTAAAGATACATACAAGCTTAATGCTGTTGTAAGTCATACGGCACCATCTTTCTGTGAACTGCAAAATAAGAACGGACTTTGCTGTTATGCCTATAACGATGAGAATCTGATATATGATGTTAACAACGAAAGATTGGTTATGGATGAGATACATAATATCTTAAAAGGTCAAAATCATCCAATCACTCACTGGTGCTACGGTCACTTCCATCAAAGTTTTCATGCTTCCATAGATGGAATTTTGTTTAAGATGCTTGATATAATGGAACTTTATCAAATCAGGTAATGACTAATGTCTAAAGTTCAAAGTTCAATGGTTCAAAGTTCAAAGCTCAATGGGTCAAAGTTCAGTGTTCAACAAAATCGATAATCATATCTAAAATATCGTTTTGACTTGTGTAAACAATCGTTCTATTTTTGCGTTGTTAATTGAATGAAGAAAAACATAAAACTTTGATATTATGAAAAGACTACAAGATAATGTAACGATAATAACCGGCGGAGGCAAAGGAATTGGCTTCGGATTAGCATGTGCGTTTGCAAAAGAAGGCTCAAATCTCGTCATCACAGGAAGAACAGAATCCAGACTGCTGGACGCCAAGAAAAAGCTTGAAGACGAATACGGCATCAAAGTATTGGCCATGGTGGCTGACGGCGCCGACGAGACACGCATCAAAGAAGTGATAGCCAAGACAGTCGAGACTTTCGGCAAGATAAACACTTTGATAAACAACGCTCAGGCCTCAAAGTCGGGACTATCGCTCATCGAACACACCAAAGAAGATTTTGATTTAGCCATAAATTCTGGATTATATGCCACTTTCTTTTACATGAGAGAAGCTTTCCAGTATCTCAAAGAAAGCAAAGGTTCTGTGATTAATTTTGCCTCTGGTGCTGGACTGTTCGGAAAGCCTGGACAGAGCTCATACGCTGCAGCCAAGGAAGGCATCAGAGGTCTGTCTAGAGTCGCCGCCACCGAATGGGGTCCTGATGGCGTGAGAGTCAACATGGTGGCGCCGCTCGCCATGACCGAAAGCCTTAAAGAATGGAAAGAGAATTACCCCGAACTATTTGAAAAGACAATACAAAGCATTCCATTGGGACGCTTCGCCGACCCGATGAAAGACATCGGAAGAGTGTGCGTCTTCTTAGCTTCCGACGACGCCTCCTACGTCACAGGCGAGACCATCTCGCTGCAAGGCGGCTCTGGATTAAGACCATGAAAAAAAAGCGACTCAGGTCGCTTTTTTCATTATTCTTCTTCGCTATAATAAACCTTATAATATTTGCCTCTGTCGTCCTCCCCTTGTTCTATATGGTCGCGGTTGCCGTCGATGATGATCTGTATCTTGTTGTCAAGACGGATGACGCGCTTGTAGGCTCGCTGCTGTTTCTTGAAAGCGTTGTTAGAGATCATGAAGTTGTCATCGATGCTAAGGCCGTTCTCCTCCTCGTAGTTTCTCTTGAAGTTCTGAAAACTCTCAATCACCTCTGGCTGCTCGATGACCTCATTAGCAAACTCGTCAAAATCGAAGCTCTCCTTCTCCTTGAAAAACTGTAAAGATTTATTAAGAAGATCTATCTGGTCAGCCTTAGACACCTCGAACTCCTTAGGCAGCTCCTGCGTCACGAAGTTCTTGGCCATCGCCATCACGTTCTGAGTGTTGGCATATTCATCCTTACGCTGGCGCACATGAAGGAAGTCGTCGGTCCAGTAAAGCGCCTCCATGCCTTTGTTGGTGTTATCCACTATCGACACCACATAACCCTCATCGACGTCCCTGTTGAAGATGAGACAGCCTTTGTCGAGTTTCTTCACGTTGATGCCTTGTTCGCTCTCAAGGCTGAACCTGCCGCCGCCACCGCCGACCTTCAGATAAGTGTCCTTGTTCTCAGTCTTGAAGATACCGACGGCATCGACCTGCATGCCGCTCATCATACAATCGGTGAAGTAAGCCACATAGAACTCGCCAGCCTTGATCTTAGGATGAGTGCTTTGCTCGTAGAGATGACGAGCCAGTTTCTTCGACTCCTCATAGAGACACGACGGATCCTCGAAAATCTTAGAAGCCACGCCATGAACCACATTATATTCCAGACCGCTATCGTGATAAAGATGAAAGAACTCCCCGATATTGAAAGCGTTAAGGAAAAAGTTAGACATGGTGTTACGCAGCTCCTCGCTGAGAGAGACGTTAGACTTGGCAAGATGCACGCCCTCTTCAGCTGCCTTGTTGCCAATAATATGTAAAGCTAAATGTGTCAGTTTTGTTTCCATCGGATTCTTTTAGAAAATGAATGATGCAAAAATAGTTAAAATCAACGAACGAAATTATTTGACAAGAAAATTGATAATGACATACATTTATGAAAAATTGCTTTTCTAATGATTTGTGAATTTTTATTTGAGAAGATTTTTATTTTTCTTGAAAGAGCACAGTCTCATTGCCAATGTTAAATTGTTGTGAAAAATGTTTAAAATATTTTTTTTACTATTTGTTTTTTTATTCAAAAATTTTAACTTTGCAAAGTTGTAAAATTTTGAAATTCATATTAAGATGGCATATATTTCTTTTGACAAGCAGCATTTGGTAAACCTTGAATTTACTATGAACAAGGAGATTCTTCGTTCTAACAGATCGGGGGCTTTTTGCAATACGACAATCATTGGTTGCAACACTAGAAAGTATCATGGTTTGCTGGTTGTGCCGCAGCCTCAGCTTGACAACTACAACCATGTCTTGCTTTCATCTATCGACGAGACTGTCATTGCCAACAAAGAGGAATTTCATTTCGGCGTTCATCAGTATGAAGACGGAACCATTATGCCTTCGGGTCATAAATACCTTAGAGAGTTCTCTGCCGAGCCGATACCTAAGCTGACGTATCGTGTTGGTGGGACTCGTATCACAAAAGAATACATATTCGCTGAAAACGACAGCAGGATTTATATACGTTATAATGTTATAGAGGCAGCCCAGCCTATAGTGCTGCGTCTGACTCCATTCCTCGCATTCCGTAACGTTCATAGCTTGACTTACGAAAATCACGATGCAAATCGCAAATATGTTCCTTTGAAAAACGGAGCCTCGTGGCTTATGTATGAAAACTATGACCCACTGTGTCTCCAGATTTCAAAAAACGCTGAATATACCCATGCGCCTCTTTGGTATTATAAAGTATTTTATATCAGAGAGTTTGAACGTGGCTACGACGCCGTGGAGGACTTGTACGTCCCTGGTTTCTTCGATGTCGATCTGAAAGAAGGCGAGTCTATCATAGTCTCCGCCGGCCTCGAAGAGAAAAATCCGGCAACGTTCAAACGTCAGTTCGACTCTATGATTGAGTCGAGAATACCTCGCGACAGCTTCGAACACTGTCTGCAAAACTCTGCGCAGCAGTTCATCATCAGAGAGAAAGACGGCACTCGCATGTTCGCCGGCTTCCCTTGGTTCGGCAGCTGCGGCCGTGACACCCTCCTATCAATTCCAGGACTGATACTCGCCAACGGCGATAAAAAGACTTTCAAAGAATTACTTAAGTATCTGATTGATACAATGAAAGGTCCTTTCTTCTCTAACAGATATTATCAGAAATCGCTTTATTACACAGCCGTCGATTCTCCGCTCTGGTTCTTCCTCGTGCTTCAGAAATATGAAGAGATGCTTGGCGCAAGCAAGAAGACTGTATGGAAAGAATACGGCGATGTCATGTCTAAGATTCTCAATAGTTTCATAGAAGGAACCGATTTTAACGTCAAGACATTGGAAAACGGACTCCTCTATGCTGGCAATGAAAACCTCGCCCTCACATGGATGAACGTTTTCTGCGAAGGAAAGCCTTATACACCAAGAACTGGATTGAACATTGAAATAAACGCATTGTGGTATAACGCATTACGTTATGCAGTGGATGTCTTGAAAGAAGCCGACAAGAAAAATTCCGACCTCGAGAAATGGAATGACATCGCTGATAAAGTCGCTGCGTCTTACACAAATTGCTTCTATAATGAACAAAACGATGTGTTTTATGATTATATAAACGACAATGAGAAAAATGATATGGTACGACCAAATATGTTGATTGCTATATCTTTGCCTTATTGTCCGCTCAACGACGACTTGAAAAAGAAGATATTTGATATCACTCGTTCCGAGTTGTTGACTAACAGAGGATTACGTTCTTTATCGCCTCGCTCTAAGTATTACAGAGAGGTCACTATCGGTAATCACAGAGAAAGAGAGACAGCATATCATAATGGAACGGTATTTCCTTGGTTGATAATGCCTTACGCTGATGCGGCCGTGTCGCTCTATGGAAAGACATCATTGCCATATCTCGAAGATTTGTACAATGCCTTTGAAGATGTTATTGACAAAAACGGAATCGGTACAATATCAGAGATTTATGATGGTAATCCTCCGCATTTGTCACGTGGTTGTATCTCGCAATCTACCAGCGTGGCGGCATTGTTATATTTGAAATATGTTATTGACGGATTGAAAAAATGATATTATGAAAGTGTTGATGTTTGGCTGGGAATTTCCTCCTCATATCACTGGAGGTCTCGGCACTGCTTGTTTCGGAATGACAAAAGGTCTCGCCAAGAATGGCGTCGATGTGCTGTTCGTGGTGCCTAAGGCTCATGGCGACGAAGATGAGAGCAACGTACGTCTTCTCAATGCAAGCGATGTGACTGTCAATATTGATAATGAAAAAGATAGATCATATTGGGATAGAGTGCAGTATATGGAGATAGGCTCTAATATCATCCCTTACGTCGGACCTGAACGTTTCGAGCGACTTGTTGAAGAACAACGTGCCACGAGTCATTTCCAGAGTCCGGTGTTCATGCCTCGTTATGAGTTCTCAGGGAAATATGGCGCCAACCTTATGGAAGAGGTGTCTCGTTATGCTCTCATCGGTTCTTCTCTGGCTCTTGAACATAAAGACGAGTTCGACGTGATTCACGCGCACGACTGGCTGACTTATTCCGCTGGCATCGCTGCCAAGGAAACGACAGGAAAGCCTCTCGTGGTTCACATGCACGCTACTGAGTTCGACCGTTCTGGCGAGAATATTAACACTCTCGTATATTCAATAGAACGCCGCGGCATGGAAGCCGCCGACATCGTGATAACAGTCAGCGACTTGACAAGAAAAATCGTTATTGAGAAATACGGTATCAATCCTGATAAGGTCATCACTGTTCATAATGCAGTGGAACCTAACGACAAAAAACGGTCTGAATATGAGACTTGCGGCCTGAAGAATAAAGTCGTCACATTCCTCGGCCGTATCACATATCAAAAAGGTCCAGAATATTTCGTGGAGGCTGCGCATAAGATCTTGCAATACGACCCTACAATTCACTTCGTGATGGCAGGCACCGGCGACCTTCTTCCTAAGATGATACGCCGCGTGGCTCAGCTTAAGATGGGCGCTAACTTCCACTTCACAGGATTCCTCAAAGGCAACGACGTGGATCAGATGTTCGCCATGTCTGACGTCTTCGTGATGCCTTCTATATCAGAGCCTTTCGGCATCGTGCCTCTTGAGGCTATGCGTCTCGACGTGCCTTGTGTCATCTCAAAACAATCAGGCGTTTCCGAAGTGCTTCAAAATGTGCTGAAAGTCGATTTCTGGGACATCAACGGCTTGGCTGACGCCATCTACGGCTTGTGCCATTATCCAAAGTTAAGCGAGCTGTTCAAGAAAGCTGGTAAAGAAGAAGTAGATAATCTCAAGTGGGAATTCGCCTCTAAGAAGATAAAAGACGTTTATGAAAAAGCCATTAATTTAAAGTAATACCAACACGCCTGTAGGGCGTAAATAGATATAACGTATGGCATCGCCTTACGTTAAAACACGCCTGTAGGGCGTAAATAGATATAGCGTATGGCATCGCCTTATGTTAAAACACGCCTGTAGGGCGTAAATAGATATAGCGTATGGCATCGCCTTATGTTAAAACACGCCTGTAGGGCGTAAATAGATATAGCGTATGGCATCGCCTTATGTTAAAACACGCC
>JAFYNK010000038.1 GCA_017548125.1 Bacteroidales bacterium
GCGCTTACTTCGTTGTTCCATTCGTTAGCTGTGAAGTCGCCTGTTTCGAAGTCTTCGAAGCCGTTGCTGTATCTTCTCATACCCCATACCAATTCAACAGCGTCTTCTGTTTCTGTTGCTGTGATATATTTAACAGGGTTGAATATTTCATACATTAATACATTAAGAACAGCTGTTTGACCATATTGAGCCAAAACTTCAATATTTGCATCTTGGTAATCAGCCACTGTAGCTACTGCGAGGTAGTTACCTGCTAAGATTTCGCCTGAGAAAGCACCTGTTTCGTCTGCTACGAATGTGTATGATACTTCAGCGCCTAATTCATCAGCACCGTTGAGAACGATAACGCCGCCAAGAACTGGAGTTGTACCATCTTGTTCGAAGAAGTTACCAGCAACTTCTGTCATGCCAGTTACATAAACATAAACTGATTCGCTCATTGCTGATTCGCCTTCGTCATAAACAGCAGCAACATTAATCTTGTTACCTGTGCTCATGTTGTATGGAAGGTTTTCCAATACGTATGATGTTTCTTTAATAACTTCTGTGTTATATTTTTCACCATTTACATAAACATTGTAACCACGATATGAACGGTCGTTAACAGCGTTCCATGTGAGAGTTGTTGTTTCGCCTTCATAAAGTTTTTCAGCTGTTAAAGCTAAACCTTGTGGTACGTTGAATGTTGTTGTGAATGACCATACATCACCGTAAGTTGTACCGCTGGTGTTACGTGTGTTAACTTGCCAGAAGTAGTTCTTGTTGTTGTATAAGTCAAATAATTGGTGACCGATTTCGAGATTGTTTGTCCAGTCGATAACAACATCTTTTGGAGGATATGAAGTTCCTAACAAAACTTGATATTCAATTGCGTAAGCGCCAAAGCTCCATGATAATGTTGGATTTTGAACGTCTTTAGCGAAGTTAGCTGGAGTTGGTTGAGTTGATTTTTCTGGAGCTGGTATTGCTTCAGCGTTAGCGTTAACTGTGAATTCGCCTGTTGAAGAAGCTGCGAAGTAGTATTTACCTGCTGGAAGAACCATAGCATTGATGCCAGAACCTCTCTTAGCTGGACGGCTTGTCAATCTGATGTCATCAACGAAGATCATGTCTTGACCTGTACAGTTGAAGTGACGGATAGCGATATATAATTCTTGATTTGCATATTCGCCGAGAGCAATTGTTTTCTTTGCCCATTCACCTAAACCACGTACTTCTGAACGTGTGCCTTTTGATTTAGCGCCATTGTCTAATGATTCTTCGAAGATTGTTGTGAAGTTTTCACCGTCTGTTGAAATAGCAACGCCATAATATTCTGCTGGGTAAACTTCATTGCATGTAACGTAGAATGAAAGCTCTGAATTTTCTGTGATAGAATATTTATCTTTTGTTACTAAATAGTTGTCTGGTGTTAATGCTTCATCCCAGTATGCGTGGTATGATTGAGAAACAGCGCTGAACAAGCTATTGTAACCGAATGTGTCGTAGTAACCTAAAAGGTCGATTGAGTTTTCCCACTCGCAGTTGTCACCGTCAGCGTCGATTGACTTGAAGATACCTAAGTTACCATAGTCTTCGAAGTCGCAGAAGAATGATGGAGCTGCTTTTTCTGGAGCTACGCCAACAACTGGACCGTTATAGTCGTTGTCAGCCATAGGACCTTCAGCACCTGCGAAATCTTCTGTATAAACAGCGACTTTACCGTTAGCGCCTTCTACGTTAGCTGTGAAGAGAACGTCATTGTTGAATGTCATTTCATAAACAACGTCAGCACCGTCAGTTTCGTTACCTGGCAACAAGTAGTTGTCGTATGTTGTTTCTAAACTTGGTGTTGCTGAGAATGGGAATGAAATAGCTTCTGCTGTTTCAAAAACGTCGTTTGCAGCTGGTGTATAAGCTGTAGCTGTCAAGTCGATGAGTTGAATTGATCTTGCGTTGTTATAAGCAATTGCTAACTGACCGTTAACTTGACCTTGAGCATCGCCACTTGTAATATCGAGAACGAGAGGGTTTTTCTTTGTTACTGTTGCAGGCATGTCAACATCTGATACTTTGAAGTATGAGTTTGTTGATTCGATAGCTGATACATTGATATTGCCAGCTCTTGAGCCGATAGAGATTTCTGATGGACGCATCCATGCACCATTTGGACGTGCGCCTAAATCGAGTGAACCTGGTTTAATAACAATAGGGTCATATTCACCTTGGATTGCGATATTGAACATGACTTGTGTGTTTTGATAGTTCAATGCACCATCTATGTATGTAGATACAAAATATCCGTATGTTGGCATGTTGTCATGTGCATACTTTGTACCGTCATTTGCTCTATACATAGATCTTGAGTTACTACCAGCACCATAAGTGTAGAATGGAATAGCTGATACATACGAACCTGTTTGGTCATATACAGTGAGAAGGATGTTCTCGCCAGTGTATTCAAATGGAGTTGCGAACTCAATGTTCAATAATCCATCTTGAGCATCAGCATAACTTACTTGACCTGAGAAAACGAGGTCGCTTTCTGAGACAGGAGCAAAGTCGTAAGTTGAAGCGAACATTTCCTTGTCTGTATTAGACATGTAAACTGCATAGGTACGTGTTAAATTGCTAGAAATAGCTAATTTAAACGCAACTGATGAAATAGTACCTGTCAAGTTCTGCATTTCTTCTGCTGTGAAAATCTGCTGAGAAACAGAATACTTGTAGTACTCGTGAACAGGAAGCATCTGTGATGAAGTGGTGCCTTCACCAACATTAACTTCAATCTGTGTTTGTGCGTTGAGACTGAAAAGTCCAAATAAGCACATCATCGTAAAAAGAAACAATCTTTTCATAATAGTACGATTTAGTTAATAAATATGTTAATTTAATTTTATTTGTTTTTTAAATTATTGACAATTTAACACTTTAATTACTCATTTAGTTTTACAAAACATTAATTTTTTTCAACTAACTAATAGTGTATAATCAGCGCGACAAACTTAATAAAAAATAAGATTTTATACAATAATTTTTTTCTTATTTTTTAAACAAAAAAAGGCTGCTTCACAGCAGCCTTCCGGAGCCTCATGTCACGACATGCGGCAATTTGATCAAATATAATATTATTGTTTTCTTCTATTTACAGTCATATATCCAAGACCCATTCCTAACAACATCAACAGGCCTGAACCGAGTGGAGCCTCAGCTGCTACATCGTATCCGTAACCATGTGAGCTTGGCAATACTGGCAAATTGCCCCATTGGTCCATCTCACGATATTCTTGATAGTTTGTTGTGAAGAAACCATCTGTTGTCAGTTGGTATTGACTTTCCACTTGCTGATAAATATCAACTTGTTGTTGGATGATTTCCATTTGTTGAGAAATCTCCATCTGTTGTTGATTTTGCATTTGCATATAATCAAGCTGACAGTAAGCGATATTAAAGCTTAGAAATACAACTGTTATCAATAATGCTATCTTTCTCATAATATGACTATTTTTTGTGTTCTTACTACATTTTCTGAGATATTGCGTACGATGTAAGTTGCGCCTTTCAAGTTGCTTACATTGATTCTGTTGTTGCTGCTTTCAACGTCATTGTTATAGACCATTCTGCCCATGACATCAATGATTTGGATTGTGCCTTCAGCTTCAACGATGAGTTCATCACCACTTTGATATACGAAATTGCCATCTATTGCTGACTGACCATTATCCAATCTGATGAAGAAACGGTCTGGATTTTCGTTAGCTGTTGCTGTGAATGAATATGAATCGAGCAACATGTTTGTTTCAGCGCCAGTCTTACGGTCAACCAAAGTTACGTTTTGGAACTTGCCGTTTGGCTCGATGCTGATGTTATAGTTACCCATTTCCTTAGCGTCGAAGAAGAGTTCAATTTCTGTGACGTCTCTGTCGTAACCTAAGACGCTGTATTGTCTGCCGTTGTTCTTGACATAAATATCAGCGATGCTTTGGTTAAGGTTTTCGAGTTTTGAGAAACCTTTTTCTTCTTTGCCAGCGAGTTTGATGATAACGTTGTTGCTACCTTGTCTGCCAGAAGCGATAACATTGATATATTCATATTTTTCGCCTCTTGACTTGCTTGCTGTGCCGTAAGAGATTGATGGGTCATCAGCTATAGCTTCAACGAAGAAACCGTCACCGACAGGAATTGTTGTAATACCTGATTCAATAGATTTAACATAACCGCCTGTTAAAGGATCTACAGTAGCAAATGCTGGATAAACATTTTCCAATGCAACATTGCTCCAGTCCATATTGAATGGGAATGGGTTTCCGAGGAGGTGGAAGTTAGCTAATTCGTTGCCTTCACCTGCCGTGTAAGTTACTTCTGTGAAATTGAAATAATCTTTGTTGTAGAGATAACCCGACAATGTAGCTTTATCTAATGTTTCGTATGAAGCGAGGTAACCGCGACCGTTAACGAATGCTTCTTCAAAGCCACCGTCTTTATGGTTGTTCCATTCTGCACCTTCAGCAGTTCCATCATATTTATACAAGTCGTATGATTTAGGAGCCCAGCTAAAACCTGTGAAGTTAATAATACTTGAACCATTGAATGGAGAAGCGATGAATTGCCATCCGTCTTCGCTAACGCCCCAAGTTGTTGGATTTACAATATTCATATTGTATGTAACGTAAACGTTTTCATTGCTTTGGAATATTTGTCCACCGTCATTGAGAACGATGCTGCCGTTGTTGGTGATTGTACCTGTAACAGTGAGAGCGCCGCCATTTTTAACTGTTAATGAACAACCAGATTGGAGTTTAAGATTCTCAACATCTGCTTCTGAAGAAACCTCTGCATTAGCTGAAATAAGTACGTTTTCGCCTGTTGGAACAACACCTGTACTCCAGTTATTTGGATTATTCCAGTCATTGTCTTCAGCAGCTGTAAATTCTATACTTGCTTTCTTTTCTACAGGAGCTGACCAGTTGACTGCTGATTCAGAAGATATAGAGATCGAAGGGAATACAACATAGTCAATAGCTGAACATCTGCCATACTTAACATCTGTACAGAAAGCAATATAAACTTGTTGATTTTTGTAAGCAGTTAAATCTGCTGCATCCCATGTCCAACCTGTTGTATGTCCTCTCTCATTATTCCAAACCTCAGTCCATGGGCCTGTTGCTGATTCTGTTGAAACCAAAACAGATAATTTATTTGTATAGTTTGTGCCAGAATAAGATGTGCTATATTGTGGAGTATGGTAATAGAATGAAACTACAGGATTTTCTATACCTGTCAAGTCGTATAAAGGAGCGACGAGATAGAACTCACCATAAGTTGAACTGCCAGAACCATTAGTATTATTACTGTAAACAGCATAACTTCCTTCTGTTGGAGATACATTATAAGCATAAGTAGTAGGTGTCCAATCGAATGTTGAACTTGTTCCTGTATGATAAGTTGTCCAACCGTCAGGAAGATTGCCACCGTTTTCAAAACCTTCTGTATATGATTTATTAACTTCTATACATGCAGAAACACCATATTCGTATGTACCGTTTTCTAATGTACTCCAATTGTAGTCTGTTGCTGTTAATGATGTGACATCTGAATAAATGCGTGTCACATTACCTTCGCTGTCTCTTCTATAGACTTTGTATGAAGTTGCGTTTTCTGGAGCTGTCCAGCTAACATTAACATATTCGCCTGATTCAACGGCTGTGACATCGAATTCTACTACAGCGTTTTGTTCCAAGACAATATCCAAGACAGTAGTAATGCCATAAACGCTTTCAATGCCGCTGTAGCTATAGTCTTTGTAATCGTATCTTGTAACTGTTAAGTCATATTCACCAACTAAAGCGTTAATTTCGTATGAACCATCAGCAGCTGTTGTGGTAGTGTAATTTCTTGAAACGCCACTATATTCATTATAATAAGAAATTGCTACGACAGCGCCCTCAATTGGGTTTGTGCCGTCTGTTACAGTGCCTGAGATAAGGCCCTTGCCTGTTATTTCTACCAATTTGTCGGTCTTGGCTGATTCTCCGAAACTATAGACAGCAGAAACTGCATAAGCAGCAAAATAGCTGCCTGGAATGTATTCTAAACTTTCAACGGTGAATGTTGTGTCTGTTATAGTTTCTGTATTTATTAATGTGTATTCATATTCATAAGTTTCATAACTATATTCACCTTGTTTATATATATTGTAAGCGATAGCGCCTTCAACCTTGTTCCATGTCAATACCATCATATCTTCGCCAGCAACATATATGCCTTTGTCTGTTTCTACATACTCTGGACCTACGTATTCTAAAGTGATGTCTTTTACATAGACTTCTCCGTTAGAAACCTCATTTGAATTGATGTAGAAATATGCTACATTTGCATATTCTTTTGATATATTTACTGCTAAAGAAGCATACGTCCAATTAGGATCACCATATTCGCATGGCAATGCTAAAGTTTGAGTTGCTTTACCGTCAGCGTCTGTATATAATGTGTCTATAGCAGGAACGAGTTGGTAATATTCGTCATAATAATTTATTGTGTTGAAAGCAACAACTGCATTTTCTATAGCATTGCCTTCAGTATCTTTAACGTTTACTACGAGATTAAATGTACCAGCCATCTTGACGTTAACAGCTTCGCTATGTGCTGATTCGCCTAATGTATGAACAGCTGTAACTGTGATGGCGTTGCCTGGGTTAACGTTGTGTGGAAGGTTTGTCAATTCGAATGATGTTCCTTCAATTGCTTCAGCAAATAATACTTCATTTACGTAAATATTATAAGATGTTGCACTTTCGGCAGCTGTCCATGTGAGTGTTGTTGTTTCACCTGGATATAATTCTGCATCTGTGACAGCAAGTTCTGTAGCTTTGTTTAATGGAGTGATGAATGAATAAACTTCACCTGTTGTTGTACCGACTACATTTCTCGCATTGACTTGCCAGTAATATGTTGTTTGATTTGTCAAACCTTCTGTTTGGAATGATGTCGCGAGTTCTGATGACCAGTCAACAACAACTTCTGTTGGAGGATTTGTTGTACCCAACAACACTTGGTATTCACTTGTATATTTACCGAATGTCCATGACAATTTAGGATTATTTTGTTCCATTGCGCCGTTTTCAGGAGCTGTGTATGTAACAGCTTCTGGAACAGGAAGTGTAGTTGTTTCGATAGTTACTGAGAAAGCGTCTTCAGCTGCTGCAACGAGATAATATTCACCTGCTGGATATTGAACAGCGTCTATTTGAGCGCCGCGGTTTTTAACTGAACCATCTGATAAACGAAGGTTATCAATTTGTATGCTGTAAATATCTGTACTTTGTTGATGATGTAATGCGATATAATAATCTCCATAAGCGAGACCTTTTTCAGCAAGTTTTGCACCTAAATCCACAGTATTACCATATATCCAACTTTGACTATTTGGTTCAACAGTTTCAATAAGAGTAAACACCTCTCCATCAGTTGAAACTTTAACCATTACATTATCCCATCCATTCCATTGTCCGCCACACTTAGCGTCAAATGTCAATTTAGAGTTGGCATTTATTCCATATAAAGACTTAGTAATGATATAATTATCAGCTTTATTAACACCTGTTGTATAAGAGTATGATACAAGGAATTTGTTTTCCACGCCATATTCATTAGTAATTTGCCAATGATTATTATTACCATCATATTCAACAAGATTAAAATCTTCTAAGCTTCCATCTTCAAAATCATAGAAGAATGATGTTGGTGCAGTTGGAGCAACTTCAGCAACTTCACCTTCATAATTATTATTTGAAGAAGGTCCTGCTTGGTTTTCTAAATCTATGTCACCTGCTTTATAAACAGCAGCTACTGCATTAGTACCTGTAACGTTTACTGTCAAAGTACCTTCGTTTTCCATTGTGAAGTGGTAAACAGCGTCAGGAGTGCTGCCTTCTGTTGCTTCGCCTGGGAGGATATAGTCGTCGTGTAATGTAGCGAAGTCTGGTGTATTAGTATAAGTACCTTCTGTAAATGTTACATTTGTTGCAAGTTCAATAACGTCTGCCTGTTCTGGAGCGTATGCTGTTGCAGAAACAGGAATTTCTACAATTGAAGCTTCACCTTCTATTTCGTATGAGATTACGATATTGCCGTTTTGAGTACCTGCGTATGAAGTCTCTGTCTTGCATGTTACATTGAAGACAATATTACTTGCTGTAAGGTCTATATTTTCTGACAATACGAAGAAATCGTTGCTGCTTTCAATAGATGTAATATCAGCGCCGATGTTTTCCACCTTAACTTCAGCTGATGGAGCAGTATATTTTTCTGACCAGTAGTTGCCTAATCTTATTACTTCTGCAAAGTTGACAGACTCAACATTTGGTGTTACGCCAGGTTGTGACTCAACAAAGAATTTTATTTGGTTGTTTTGATTTAATGCTAGTGTATATTTACCAGCTACATTAAGTGGGTCATAATTGTTAACTGAAGAATCATCAAATCTATAATTTGCTCTACAATTAGCTGTATTATTGCCCTTGAATGTTGGAGCCTGTACATAAGAGCCAGTATTATCGTCAACACAGATTAAGATATTGCCACCTGTATATTCAAAGTTTTTGCTGAAAGCTATTTCGCACCATCCGTTAACGAATGTATATGTGCCACTATAAACCTTATCTTCAGCGGTCATATTAACCATATCATAGCCACCTGTGAAAGAATCTTTTGTTGTGTTTGTGATATATACGTCTATATTTCTGCTTACTGCTGAACCATTGTTATAGAATGCTATTTTTGTAACATTGCCAGCGCCGAAGCCAAGTTCGTCAGCAGTATAGATTTGCTGTGTTGTGGAATAGTTGTAATATGTATATGTTGGAATATAGTCACCTGTTGCATCACCTGCACCAACCAAAACTTCTTTAACCAAAGGAGCTTTTGCTGTTTTTGCGCAAGCTTGTTCAGAAGCTGCAGACTCTTTTTGGCCGCGAACGCCTGTTACTGTGAAACAATATTCTGTATTTGCATTAAGACCTTCAACTAAATAAGATGTTGTTGAAGCGAAACCAATAGAAGTGCCGTTTTGATAAACGTTATAGCTCTTTGCGTTTTCGGCTTCGTCCCATGTCAAAGAGATTGAGTTATGGTTAACAGCTGTAGCTACGAGGTTTGTAGGAGTTGCAGGTTCTAAGTCATCTTGTGCTTCACCGAAAGTGAATCTGATAGAAGGTTGGCGAGTACTAGAAAAACCACCGCTTGCAGAAACAGGGCTTGAACCATTTACATATAATGTAGCATTTCTTGAAAGAGTTTTGTAGGCTTTACCAGCGCTCCAAACATAAGTGTATGAACCTGTATTATCAGCTGATGTAAGGAGAATATTGCCTCCAGTATATTCAAAAGGAGTATCTAATTCAAAAGTAATCCAGCCGTCTGTTGGAGCTGTGCTTATAGCATCGCTATGGAATACCATATCAGCGTCTGTATAAGCTTCCCAGTTTGTCAAAGATTCTGTAGTAGTGTTTTTCAAATAGAATGTAAGGTTTCTTGTTTGCGTCACATTTACTTTAAAAGCGATTTTTTCGATTGTGCCAGCAGCATGGTTGATTTCGCTTGCTGTGTAAACGTGTTGGCTAAGTTGGTAGTTAGCTCCGAAAGCAATTGGATAATAGACATTATAACTTGTCGCATCACCTCCAATTGTAACTTCATCTTGTGCGTTAAGCACGTTTAAATTCATTCCACCCAAAAGGGCAAAAATCATCAATAAAAAAGTAATTTTTTTCTTCATAAGCAGTTTTTATTAATTTTATTTTATTTCTCTATATTTCTTAAACTTTCTATTTTATCAATATTTACTCGTATTTCGCTATTTTTCAGAATATTATAACCTACAATTTTCTCAAAATAAAAAAAACGGTCACAAATATATGAAAATTTATTAAAATTTTGTAAGGGAAATCTTAATTTTTTTAACAGATTTATTCCGTCTTAATGAAAAATCTGTGCAATCTGTGGTGCATGTACAATCTGTGCAATCTGTGTAATCTGTGGTTTATATCCAAACGCAAGTATTTAATAAGCCATACGTCCGTATGTCTTTACGTGAGATTTGTGTAAAGCGCAAGAGGGCTTGTGGCTTGAAAAGGAAAGTTCTTAATCAAAATTAACAATAAATCTTAAAATTTCTAAAAAATCGTAAAAAATGACAATGATGGACAAAATTTCCGTGTAAAAGCCTTGACGTTTCATTTTGTTTGCTATAAATTTGCAAGAGAGAACAAAAAATACAAGTTTATGGAAAATAATGTAAAAAGCAATGGAGATGTCATCATCTACCAGTCGGAAGATGGTGCTACTAAGATTAATGTCAATCTTCAAGATGAGACGGTATGGCTGTCACAACAGCAGTTGGTAGAATTGTATCATACGTCAAGAACTAATGTTGTTGAACATATCAGAAATATTTACAATGAAGGAGAATTAGAGGAAAAACAAACCTGTCGGAATTTCCGACAAGTTCGAATTGAAGGTAATAGAGAGGTTAATCGAAGTATTCCGTATTACAATCTTGACATGATAATCTCATTGGGTTATCGAATAAAGTCATTGGTTGCTACTAAATTCCGCATTTGGGCTACGCAACGTCTGAAGGAATACATGATAAAAGGCTTTGTCATGGACGACGAACGACTGAAAGGAAATCATGGCGGCAGCTATTGGCGAGAACTCGTAGATCGCATTCGTGACATACGAGCGTCGGAAAAAGTGATATTCCGTCAGGTCCTTGACCTATATGCCACAAGCGTTGACTTCAAACCTGATAGCGAGGAGTCGGTGATATTCTATAAGATAGTGCAAAACAAACTTCATTATGCGGTTCATGGTCGCACCGCAGCGGAGTTAATATTTGAGCGAGCTGATTCAAGCAAGCCTTTTATGGGATTGACATCTTTTTCTGGAAAATTGCCGTCAGTTAGAGATGTTTCTATTGCAAAGAATTATCTCAGTGAAAAAGAGCTGATGATATTGAAGAATCTGGTTTCAGGCTATTTCGATTTGGCGGAGATAAATGCGATGGAACATAAGCCGATGTATATGAAGGATTATATCAGGATGTTAGATAATCTTTTGAAGACAGGAGATCGTAAGGTCCTGTCAAGCGCAGGTACGATGAGTAACGACAAGGCCGTTGAAAAGGCAATCGCAGAATATAGAAAATATCAAGTCAACACCTTGTCACCAGTGGAAGAAGCATATCTTAAAACGATTAAAGAAACATTGGATATAATAGAATCGTGATGGTAAGGAACTAAGGAACTTAATGAAAAATCTGTGCAATCTGTGTAATCTGTGGTTTATATCCAAACGCAAGTGTTTAATGAGCCATACGTCCGAATACGTGAGATTCGTGTAAAACACAGACCCTCTAATTCCTCTCAACTCTCTCAAAAAAAATTTTATCTTTGCAATGTGTTAACTTCTTATCATCCAAAATGAAAATATCATTGATAGCGCCGGCGAGGAAAGTCTCTGAAGAAGAGATGTCTTTCGCCATAGATTATATAAGAAACAGCGGATTTGAGCTTGTCTATGACAAGCGTCTTTTCAATTCTTACAACCAATTTGCTGGTGATGATGATGTTCGTGCGTCTCTGATCCAAGAATATCTCGACCGCGATGACATCGACGCTATTTTCTGTGTAAGAGGAGGTTACGGCAGCGTACGCATTATCGACAGACTTAACTTCGACAAATTTCTTAAAAAACCTAAATGGGTCGTAGGCTACAGCGACGTCACTGTGCTTCATGCTAAGTTACAGAGTCTAGGCTGCGAAAGTCTCCATGCCACCATGCCTATCAATTATGCCGATAACACTAAGGCTTCTCTCGACTCGCTTTTCAACTTTTTGAAAGGTGAAAGTCTGTCGTACGAGATAGATTCTACACCTATTAATATATATGGAACTGCCGAGGCTGAATTGGTAGGAGGCAACATCTCAGTTCTTTACAGCCTGCTCGGTTCTGACATTTTCCCCGACACCGACGACAAGATTCTTTTCCTCGAAGACTTGGACGAATATCTCTATCATATCGACAGGATGATGACAGCTCTCGTGCGCGCCGGCAAACTCGACAACATAAAAGGACTCGTCGTTGGCGGCTTGACAAAAATGCACGACAACAACGTGCCTTTTGGCATGACAGCCGAAGAGATAATACTGGAAAAAGTGAAAGGCAAAAACATGCCTGTCTGCTTCAATTTCCCGGCAGGTCATATCAACGACAACAGAACCTTGATATTAGGAAGAAAAGCTAAACTCACAGTTGGAGAGAAAGTTACTCTTAACTTTAAAACATTATAAAACAACAAAAAAGACAATTATTTTATGAAGGACGTCATGACTTTTCTCAACGGCGTTTTGGTCAACAACAACCGCCCTTGGTTTCAGGATAATAAGGACTTATATCAAAAGGCACAGAACAAAATTTACGCTATGGCAGAGCTGCTCATCAGCGGCATTTCCAAATTCGATTCGTCGATAAGGAACCTCAGCGTGAGCGACTGCACTTATCGTATCTACCGCGACATACGTTTCTCCTACGACAAACGTCCTTACAAGACACACATGGGAATCTACGTCTGCCCTTACGGCAAAAAATCAGGACTCGCTGGATATTATCTTCATTTTGAAGGCGATGAGGCTGAATATATCGGCTGCAACGGCCTTTTCACCGGACTATGGAATCCCGATAAAGACACTCTCAAAAGCATAAGAGAAGACATCAGCTATGACGGCAATGCTTTTGAAGAAGCAATAAAAAAAGCAGCTAACTTCACCTTGGACACTTCCAACAGTCTTACAAAAAATCCTAAAGACTTCCCTAAAGACACGCCTTACGATTATCTGCTTCGCCTCAAACAATATAATCTCGTACAAAAGCTTCCTGACGGCATGCTCTACTCTGACAAACTGATTGACTGGGCATTAGAGGAATTTAAGACATCTTTGGAATTTAACAACATGCTCAACAAAGCAGCTCTGTTTGCAAGAGAAAATTAATTTCTTCATAAATAAAACATCGTGCAGCAAATTATTTCCTTCTTCGTTTAATAATTGAAAAAACAAGAATATGTCTAATTTCGAAAATTTGCTGAAAGAATGTAAGAGACAAAACCCTCAGGCGATGTTGAAACTTTACAACATCTGCGCTCAGCCTGTCTTTAACACATGTCTTCACATCGTCATGAATGACTTCGACGCAGAAGAGATAATGCAGGATTCTATTCTGAAAGCATTCGGCATGACCGACAGATTTCTTGGAACACAAAAGGACTTCATCGCTTTTGTTAGAAAAATAGCTGTCAACAAAAGCATAGATTGGTATAGAAGACATAGCAAAGAACCTATTTTCACGGAGATAGAAAACGAGACCGACACCCAGCCGGATGATTCGGATGAAGAGACATATCCAATAGAAAAAATCATTGAAAAAATGGAGCTTCTCCCCAATGGCTACAAAATGGTGCTGAAACTCCATCTTCTCGACGAGCTAGACTTCGTAGATATTGCTGAAATCTTGAACATAAAAGCATCCAGTGTAAGGTCGCAATATGTGAGAGCTTTGGAACGGTTGAGACAATTCATAATTCATAATGCATAATTGATAGTTAAAGGTCATGAATATAGAAGATTTAATAAAAGCAAACAAAAAGAGATTTGAAAGCGAACTGTCTGACAGTCATCAGGCTCGTTTTGCCATGAAGCTGCAGTCGCAGACAATCAAGAAGAACAGGATGACACGTCTGTGTCTAGGCATTCCTTCAGCAGTGGCAGCAGTTGTGTTCATCGCTTTGACATTCAAAAATCAAGATAAGATAAAACCGCATTTGTACCAGAAAAACGACAAGGTGGTGGAGATAAGATGTATTTATGAACAACAAATAGACGAAGCTGTCATGTTGTTGGAGAATGTATTGAAAAACGTGGATGACTCAACGAAGATGGAAATCAACAAGGTGATAGAAAACCTCAACACCACAGCGGATATATTCACAGAGATAGCTCCTCTTCCTGAAGAAAAGCAATTGGCAATAACATCGCAGGTTTATAACAATCATCTGGAAACATTAAACATAATATACAGAAAAATCAAAAAAGAGGAGAATTAGTCATGAAAGCAAAAATCCTAACTTTAATAATCTGTTTAACAACATTGTTCGCTTTTGCAGAAAACGGCGCCAACCATTCTTACAAATATTCCACAAAAAGGACAATAGACGCAAACTTTGAAGTCTCCGACAGCAGCAGCATTTCCCTAATAGGAAAATTCAGCGATTATAAAATATCCACATGGAACGAGAATTTCGTGAGCTTCCATATTGAAATAATAGCAAATGCCGACAAGCAAGAAAAAGCCAACGAAATGCTTTATGTCATCGACGTGGATTTCAACAACAACAAAAACAAGAAAAATATAACAGCAGAGACGGTCATTAAAAAGCATAACATCAAGAACGTCAGCTTCCAGATTTCTTATCATGTGATGGTTCCACAATACATTTCATTAAGCATATATAATCTATATGGCGATGTGCTGATGGACGAAGCTCACAACAATCTATACGTTGAGATGAAATACGGCGATTTCTCCATCGACGAAATCCTCACTTATGCCGAAATAAACATGCTTTACGGAGACGCCAATATCAAAAAAGCCAATCAGATAAGCGCATACGTAAGCTACGGCGATATAAATGTCGCCAATATGAATAAAGCATTGATAAACATGAATTATGGCAGCGCCAAACTTGATGCCGTCAATATCTTAAACGGAAAATTCAACTATTCAGATATAGTTCTAGGCAATGTAACCCAAAGCGCCGACATTGACATAAACTATTGCGACGCTAAAGTCAGCAATATGAGCGACAGCTTCGAACTGATAAAAATGAACACCAATTATTCCGACATCGAGCTTCATCTCGATGAGAAGCTGAGTTTCAGCTACGACATCACGCTCTTGTATGGCGAAATAAAAAGCGATATGTTAGAAAAACATGCGAGAAAGATAACAGAAAAGAATTATCAGAAACATATATCTGGGAACATCAACGACGAAGAGCAGCAACACAAGATTGTTATCAAAGGAAATTATTCGGAGGTAGAGTGATAGAGAGCGACTCAAACACCTCAAAAAAAATCAAAAAAAAGGAAAAAAGCGGAACAAAAATTGTTTAACTTTGGTGATTGAAAAAACAAAGTTATTTAACGAAAAGGAATAGTCATGAAGAAGTTGTTGCTTATATTTTCATTGATATTTTTCAACATTAATTTATTCTCACAGAATTATGTCAGCGGCGTTTTGGTTGACAGTCTAAACAACGAGAAACTGCCTTTTGTGAATGTCGGTTTGATGCGTGCCGTTGATTCTGTTTTTGTTTCTGGCACCTCGTCGAATGAGAATGGATATTTCAAGGCGGAGCATATTCCAGATGGCAAATATATCTTTTTAGTTTCTTCAATAGGCTATGAATCAATAAGAAGAATCATTGACGTTGGCGACAACATGGACATGGGTGTCATCAAGATGAAGTCGGGCAGCACCAGATTAGATGAAGTTGTCATCGTTGAGAAGCGTCCTTTGTTCAGCAGCGAGGGTGAGAAGACATTATATAATGTAAGCGACGACCCGAGCGTTCAGACCGGCACCGTTTCTGACGCATTGCAGAACGCTCCAGGCGTTGAGGTTGACGTTGATGGCAATGTCTCCTTACGCGGCGTCTCATCAGTGGAGGTCTGGATCAACGGACAGCCTTCCAATCTCAACGAAGAAAACCTGAAGACATATTTACAGCAGATGCCAGCCAACGCGCTCGAGAGAATTGAAGTCATCACCAATCCATCGGCACGTTATTCTTCAAACAGCGACGGTGGCATCATCAATATCGTCACCAACTCCAAAATCAAGAAGAACCAATTTCTCAGTTTCGGTTTAAGAGCGTCGTCTTCGCCAAACGCCTCGCCTTGGGTTTCGTACGTCTGGGCCGACGAGAAAATGTCGCTCAACCTCTTCGTCAACGGCTCTTATTCCCAATGGAAAAACGCCACCAACGGCTACAGCACCTCCTTTGCAGATAACGCCGACCACACCGGATTAGATACAACAAACCACACCTCTTATAACGGCAATTCGTTCTCAAACAATTACGGCGGAGGCTTCAACATCAACTTCGACTATAACATCGACACGATGAACACAATATCCGTCTGGGTGGGCGGATGGCCTAACGCTTCAAGAAGCGAGAGCTTCAACGAGACATTCCGTCACGAATACTTACAAGACTCAGGAATGTACCATTACAAAACATACGGAGAGTCATCAGGACACGGCAACTTCTTCCACGGCGGATTGCAATATCTTCATAAGTTCAACAACGAAGGCCATAACATAAGCCTCAGAATGACAGGCAATATCGCTGATGGAAAAGATAACAATTATCAAAGAAGAACATACGAGACACAGACTTGGATGAATGTCGATTACAGAGAGCTATCAAATTATAACGATTTAGGCTGCGGCATCAACCTCGACTATTCGCTTCCTTATTCTGAAAACGGCGAGATAGGATTAGGCGCTTCATACGAATACAGCCCTGATACATATTACATCAACTATGATACTCTTGCAGGCGATGTGTATGTCAAGGATATAATGCGCAGCTTCGACAGAGAAGTAGGTTCCAACGAATATGACCTTTATTTTACTCTTCAACAGAAATGGGGCAACTTCGTCTTTAAGCCTGGCATCAGAATGGAATATGAAAAACTATGGTGTAATATCGATGGTTATACATCAAGCAATACAACCAAAGACTATCTCAACTGGCGTCCGTCAATACATCTCTCATATAGGACCAAGTCGATGCATAACTTCAACTTGAGTTATTCACGCCGCATCGCACCGCCAAGCGCAAGAAACCTCACCGACTATAAATTCTATACAACAGAATCATTCTCAACAGGCAACCCTGACCTTCTTCCAACATACACCACATCCATCGAAGGAGGCTGGACTAAATACTGGATGAAATTCGGTTCAGTGGGATTGACAGCATATTACAGAGATTCAAAGAACACCGTTGATAATATCAGCGACGTCATGTACGATGATTTCTTCGGAAGATATGTTCAATACTCATATCCTGTAAATGTCGGCAAGTCATCGAGAAAAGGCTTGGAGGCCAATGTCACATATCGTCCAACAGGCATGTTTAACATGAGATTATATGCCAATGTTTATGACTATTATTTCGAGACAAAATTCAACAACGAACTCATCAAAGACAACTCAATAGTATATAGCATGCGCTTGAATCTCTGGACCAAGTTATGGAACAAGTTAGAAATACACGCATCTGGAAACTATCGTTCGCCACAGCAGTCGCTCTTTGCTGAAAAACACGCCAACTATTCCGTCAACTGCGGATTGCGTGCCGACTTTTTCGACAGAAAGATGTCAGTCCATATCAATGTCAACGACATCTTCAACTGGAACAGATGGGACAACAACACCACGAATCCATATTATATCTCATACAGTTCGTTCAAGTTCAACAGCCGCTCTATCAGTGCAGGCCTCGTCTTCCGCTTCGGCAAGATGGAACTAGAGAGAAAGGCACAGACTGGAGGAGGCGAAGCAGAAATGCCAACACCGAATCAGTGATAGTTTGGAGTTTGGAGTTGATGTAGAGACGTATCAAATCACACCATAAATATAAACAATATGTAATTGATGCGTCTTTAAAATTATATGTTATGAATTATAAATTAATTTAATCTTATGTTAAAAAAAATATTCGTCATATCGTTGATAGTGTTATCAATCGCGTCTTGCGACAAGAAACAAAATTCTAAACCTGCAGCGCAGACTGTTCCTCAAAAGCAGGAGATAAAAGTCCCAGAGTTCAATGCCGATTCTGCATATAAATATGTTAAAAAACAATTAGATTTCGGTCCGCGTGTACCAGAAAGCGAGGCTCATGCTCAATGCGCTGAATGGTTCATCAATTTCTTCAACGACAAAGCCGACACTGTTTATGTCCAAGAATTTAGGACAAGACTTTATAACGGCAAAGGCATCGACGGCAAGAACATCATCGCTTCTTTCAATCCAGAAGCCAAGAAAAGAATATTACTCGCAGCTCATTGGGACTCGCGTCCTTACGCCGACCACGACATCGACAGAACTAAATGGAACACCCCTATCGACGGAGCTAACGACGGAGCCAGCGGCGTCGGCGTCTTGATGGAAGTAGCCAGAGTGCTGAACGAAAACCCTATCAACACAGGCATCGACATCATCCTCTTCGATTTGGAAGATTATGGAGCACCACAATATCTTAATCTAATGACAAACGACGACTGGGCCTTAGGATCTCAATATTGGTCAAAGAACCCACACATTTACAACTATAAAGCCTATTTTGGAATATTATTAGACATGGTTGGAGCATCGAATCCAAGATTCCCAAAAGAATATTATTCACAGCAATTCGCTCCTTCGTTGAGCAACGAGATATGGAGAATGGCACGCGAATTAGGATATTCAGATTATTTCACAAACGAAATAGGCCATCCTATCAACGATGACCATATCTATGTTAATATAAATGCTAATATCCCTATGATTGACCTTATCCATTTGGAAGACAATGAAAACAGTTCATTCTATCCTTATTGGCATACAATCAATGACAACATAGAACAAATCGACGCAAAGACTTTAGGAATGGTCGGTGATGTTGTTCTAAATGTAATCTACAGAAAATAAATCGTTAATTTTTGTTAAATCTTACTTTAACAACGCCTACGTAAGTCAGCAGAATGACATTCATAAGCAATGCATAAATGATTGCTGGTATCGCCATTTCTCCGCTATTGAAGATAAAAGGAGAACTAGCTATCGCTATAGCCTGAGCCGCGTTCTGCATACCGACTTCTATAATGATGGTTCTTCTTACGGCAACGTCAGATTTTGTCATTCGTGACAACACCGAGCTACATAACATTGCCAACAGAATCAATATCGTAACGGCTACGCCCAACACTGCGAAGTTATCCTTTATCTCTTGTGTATATTGTAAAAAGAACACCAATGCCAGAGTCATCAATGCAGGGAAAGCCAATTTGCCAAGCACTTTGTTTACTTTAGCAGCAGGCTCTGGAAACAAATGTCTGAACATAATTCCGATGAGGAGAGGTACGAAAAGAAGCACAATATTTTGTACGATAAGCTTTCCGAAAGGGAGATTAACATCCACACCGCTTTGTTCGGAGACGAAACGAGCCACAAACTCCATAATGACAGGAATAGTGAATAATGTCAAGATGCTGCTTATCGCTGTCAGGGTCACCGACAAAGCGACATCGCCTTTTGCTAACATAGAGAATACGTTAGAAGAGCTGCCGCCTGGACAACAAGCGACGAGTACGAGACCCATAAAATATACAGGAGGCAATTTTAAAGTCCATGCCAAAGCGAAAGCAATGACAGGAAGTATTATTATCTGTCCTATCATTCCGATAAGGACAGCACGCGGATTACGCGCTACATCAGTAAAAGATTTCTTGTTCAAATCAGTGCCCAACAAAAACATCAGAACGATTAGAATGGGCATTACAATCCAGACAGTGTTCATTATAAAGTCTCTAAGTCAACAAGACACCGAGTCACCAAGACTTGCTGACTCAGTGACTCGTTGTCTTATTATTATTCGGCGAGGACAAGTATTCTGTTGTTCAACACTTCCACTATGCCGCCGTTTATTTCTATAAATTTAAAATTATTATCATTACCTATTTTCACCTTACCTTTTCCCAAGGCTGCTATCATAGGAGCGTGGTTTTTCAATATCTCGAACAAGCCGTCAGTTCCAGGCAGCTGTACCAGGTCGGCTTCGCCATCGAAGATATGTTTTTCCGGTGTTATGATTTCTAGTTTCATTACTAACTCCTAATTAGCATTCCTCATTCAAAAGTTTCTTACCTTTTTCTATTGCTTCTTCAATGGTTCCCACCATCATGAAAGCAGCTTCAGGATATTGGTCAACTTCGCCGTCCATAATCATATTGAAACCTTTTATAGTGTCTTCTATGCTTACGAAAACGCCCTTCATACCAGTGAATTGCTCAGCGACATGGAATGGCTGCGACAAGAATCTTTGCACACGACGAGCGCGGCTGACGACGAGTTTGTCTTCTTCCGACAATTCATCCATACCTAAGATAGCGATAATATCTTGCAGTTCCTTATAACGCTGCAATATGTTTTTAACGCGTTGTGCTGTGTTGTAATGTTCTTCACCGACGATATTGGCTGCCAATATTCTTGATGTTGACTCGAGAGGGTCAACGGCAGGATAGATACCTAATTCAGAAATCTTACGGCTAAGAACTGTCGTAGCGTCCAAGTGAGCGAATGTCGTTGCAGGAGCAGGGTCGGTCAAGTCATCGGCAGGCACATAAACAGCTTGCACTGATGTGATGGAACCGTTTTTGGTAGAAGTGATTCTTTCTTGCATAAGACCCATTTCAGATGCCAATGTTGGCTGATAACCTACAGCCGAAGGCATACGACCGAGCAATGCTGACACTTCAGAGCCAGCCTGAGTGAAACGGAAGATATTATCGATGAAGAAGAGAATATCACGGCCTGCTGTCTCACCGTCACCGTCGCGGAAGTATTCCGCCATAGTAAGACCGCTGAGAGCGACGCGAGCACGTGCTCCTGGTGGCTCGTTCATCTGACCGAACACCAAGGTAGCCTGCGATTTCTTAAGCTCTTCGTAATCTATTTTATCAAGGTCCCAGCCGCCTTCTTCCATTGACTTCATAAACTCCTCGCCATATTTGATAACGCCTGATTCAAGCATTTCTCTCAACAAATCGTTACCTTCACGGGTACGTTCACCAACGCCAGCGAACACTGACATACCTGAATATGACTTGGCGATATTGTTAATCAACTCCATGATGAGAACGGTCTTGCCAACACCAGCGCCGCCGAACAAACCGATCTTGCCACCTTTAGCGTATGGCTCAATCAAGTCGATGACTTTAATACCAGTGAACAACACCTCTTGTTTTGTAGAAAGGTTTTCGAACTTAGGAGGGTTACGATGAATGCTGTTACGTTTGTTCGTCTCAACTTCTTTAAGTCCGTCGATAGAGTTACCTATAACGTTGAACAAGCGGCCTTTCACCTCTTCGCCTGCAGGCATTGAGATTGGAGAGCCAAGGCAGCGTACCTTCATGCCTCTACGCAAACCATCTGTCGAATCCATTGCGATAGTACGCATGGTGTTTTCACCAATATCTTGTTGAACTTCTGTTATAAGTTTTTCACCGTTTGCTTTTTCTATTTCAAGAGCATCTAAAAGATTTGGCAGTTGTGACTCATCGTCAAAAGCGACGTCAATCACAGGACCGATAATCTGTACTATACGACCATATTTTTCTTCACTCATGGCAGTCATTATTATTGTGAATTATCTTTATCTAATTCTAAATTTGTTTGTGTATTTGTAAGAGCATCCAAATTATCGATGTTCTTCAGGAAATTCCATTGGAATAATATAAGATATAGGAAACCTATCGTTATTGCGCTGTCGGCTATGTTGAAGATAGGGCTGAAGAAGATCTGTCCGCCCAAGAAAGGAATCCATTCTGGGAATGTGAACAGCGGGAAATAAAACATATCAACCACTTTGCCTTGCAGCAGTCCAGCGTATCCTCCTCCTTGTGGGAACAGAGCAGCGACCTGAAAGAACGTGCTTTCGCTGAATATCATTCCGTAAAACAATCCGTCGATGATATTACCAAGAGCGCCTGCTGTGATAAGGGAGACTCCCATTATAGGTCCGAATTTTATCTTTTTCCTTGTCAGATAATATATGAGATAAAACAACAACGCCACGGCTATCAGTCTGAAGACGCTCAAAGCCAACTTACCCCATTGCGCTCCGAGTTCCCAGCCAAAAGCCATGCCGTTGTTCTCTATGAAATAAATCTGAAACCAATCTCCCAAAACTGGAAAACTTTCACCTATAGTCATATTCAACTTGACCCAAAACTTCAGAATCTGATCAAGAAGCAAAACTATAAATATTAAAAAGAGAGGTTTTTTCATTTATTTCTTTTGTCCCATTTTTGCCTCAACACTTAAGGTTGCATGTGGTACGGCACGCAATCTTTCCTTTGGGATAAGCTTGCCTGTCATACGACATACACCATAAGTCTTGTTTTCTATACGAATCAATGCATTTTCCAAGTTCTGAATGTATTTGTACTGACGAGCAGCCAACTGACTGTTTTCCTCTTTTGACAATACATTAGAGCCTTCCTCCAGAATTTTAAAAGTAGGAGCTGTGTCATCAGCATTGTTACCATTTCCTGAAATATTATCATTCAACATTTCAAGGTCTTTGCGCGCTCTTGCCAATCTTTCCAAAAGCAATTCTTTGAATTCAGCAAGTTCTTCATCAGAATATCTGACTTTGTCAGAAGCATTATTTATGTTTGTTTCCATAATAACTCTTTTTTAAATTATCGACGTCAAAGTTAATAACAATTATCCAATAACACAAGAAAATATTTCTTAATTCTTGCTTATTTTTAACTTAACAGAAATATTGTCTATAAGTTCAATTGCTTCAATTTCTTCACCGATAGCGTCAACCATATTCAAATCTGCCAATGTCTCTGAACAGATATAATCTTGGTATTTCTCAACGACAGCATTAACAGCATCGTTCTTTTCTATTGTCAAGATGATATGGTCTGTGACTTCGAAGTCGCCGTCTTTTCTCATGTTTTGGATTCTGTTGACGATTTCTCTTGCCAAGCCTTCTTCTGCCAATTCTGGTGTCACAGTGATGTCCAAAGCAACTGTGGCGTCGTCTTGTGTTGCTACTGCCCAGCCTGGAATATCTTCTGTTGTGATGATAGCGTCAGAGAGTTCTAAGTGAAGCTCTTGTCCTTCCAATGTCACGTCAAGATAACCAACGTTTTCAAAAGTTCTGATTGTTTCTTGTTCTATCTCAGCGAAGAACTGTGTTATAGGTTTTATCATCTTACCATAACGACGGCCTAAGTTTCTGAGATTTGGCTTAACTTTCTTAACCAAAATATTCTTGTCAGCTGTGAGATATTCTATTTCCTTGACGTTGACTTCAGAAAGAATGAGTTGCTCAACCATCTTGAATTGTTCGAGTTCTTTTTCTGAACCTACTGGAATCATAATCTTTGAGAGTGGCTGACGAACGCGGATGTTGGCTTTCTTTCTCAACGACAATACCATTGATGATGCGAGTTGTGCCATTTCCATTCTTTCTTCCAAATCCTTGTTGATGAGTGCTGGATTTGCTTTAGGGAAGTCGGTGAGGTGTACTGATTCAGCTGCTTCGCGTCCTGTTGCTTCGTTCAAGTCTTGATATAAACGTTCTGCGAAGAATGGAGCGATAGGGCTTGAAATCTTTGCCAATACATCCAAGCATGTGTATAATGTCTGATATGCAGAAGTCTTGTCTGACGAAGCGTCGCTCTTCCAGAAACGACGACGTGAGAGACGTACGTACCAGTTGCTCAAGTGTGCGTCAACGAATTCTGCTATAGCACGACCTGCCTTTGTTGGTTCGTAGTTTTGATAGTCATTATCGACTTCTTCTATCAATGAGTTCAATTCTGATAAAATCCATCTGTCTATCTCAGGGCGTTCTTCGTAAGGAATTTCTGCTTCTGAGAAATCGAATTTATCGATGTTAGCATATAATGCGAAGAATGCGTATGTGTTATATAATGTTCCGAAGAACTTACGACGTACTTCGTCAACGCCTTCTTGGTCAAACTTGAGGTTGTCCCAAGGTTGTGAGTTGGTAATCATATACCAACGTACTGCGTCAGCGCCGTATTTTTCTATTGCTTCGAATGGATCGACGCCGTTGCCAAGACGTTTAGACATCTTGTTGCCGTTCTTGTCGAGAACCAAACCGTTAGAGATAACTGCCTTATATGATACAGAGTCTGAAATCATTGTTGCGATAGCGTGCAATGTGAAGAACCAGCCGCGTGTCTGGTCAACGCCTTCTGCGATGAAGTCAGCTGGGAATGTCTCAGCATTGAGTTTATCTTTCTCGCCCATGTAGTGGATTTGAGCGTATGGCATAGCGCCTGAGTCGAACCAAACGTCGATGAGGTCTGGCTCACGGAACATCTTCTTGCCATCTGATGAGACGAGGATTACATTATCTATATAAGGTCTGTGTAAGTCGAAGCTGTTATAGTCTTCTGAAGCGTATGGGTTTTCTGTCATGAAACCAGCCTTAACTGACTCGTCAATTCTTTGGCGTAGTTCAGCTACGCTGCCGATACATACCTCTTCGCTGCCGTCCTCTGTGCGCCAGATTGGCAATGGAGTTCCCCAGTAACGTGAACGTGAGAGGTTCCAGTCAACGAGGTTTTCGAGCCAGTTGCCGAAACGGCCGCTACCTGTTGCTTCAGGTTTCCATGTGATGGTCTTGTTGAGTTCAATCATTCTATCCTTCAAGGCAGTGCTGCGGATGAACCAGCTGTCTAATGGATAATAGAGAACAGGCTTGTCGGTACGCCAGCAGTGTGGATAGTTGTGAGTATGTTTTTCGCTCTTGAAGAGCTTGCCTTCTTCTTTCAACATAACGACGATGTCAACATCCAACGACTTGTCTTTGTCTGTCTTTGTTGCATCGAAAGCGTTCTTGACGAATTGACCTGCGTATGGAGCGTAAGCTTCAACATTCATGAAGTTCTTAACGAACTCAGCGTCGAGGTCTTCTATCAAGAAGAACTTACCGGCTCTGTCAACCATTGGCTGAGCCTTACCATCTTTGTCTATCATTTGGAGTGGAGGGATGCCGCTTTGTTTTGCCACGCGGTCGTCGTCTGCACCGAATGTAGGAGCGATGTGAACGATACCAGTACCGTCTTCTGTGCTGACGTAGTCGCCGTGGATAACGCGGAATGCGCCTTCACCTGGGTTGACCCAAGGGATGAGTTGTTCATAATCCAAACCAACGAGGTCTTTACCTTTACATGTACCGAGAACTTCGTAAGGAAGTTTCTTGTCGCCCACTTTATAGTCTTCGAAAGCAGGTTTTTCAGCTTCGCTTGGGAAGAATGCGCCCATCAATGAGTTAGCAACAACGATATAAGCGATGTCGCCGCTTACTGGGTTGACAGTCTTGACGAGGTTATAATCGATGCTGTTGCCAACACACAACGCTGTGTTTGAAGGCAAAGTCCAAGGTGTTGTTGTCCAAGCAGCGATTTGGATGCTGTTGAAAGGAACGTCAACGCCGAAAGGATTGTTCTTGACTATGTTTTGTTCTGCTTTAACGCGGAAGAGAGCAACGCAGGTGAGGTCTTTAACGTCGCGGTAGCAACCAGGCATGTTAAGTTCGTGAGAGCTCAAGCCTGTACCAGCTGCTGGTGAATAAGGTTGGATTGTGTAACCTTTATAGAGGAGACCTTTCTTGTAAATCTCTGACAAGAGATACCATAATGTCTCGATATATTCGTTTGTGAATGTGATATAAGGATCGTCGAGGTTGACCCAGTAACCCATAGTACGAGTAAGCTCATCCCATAAGTCTTTATACTTCATAACCTCTTCACGACAAGCCTTGTTATATTCATCGACACTGATTTTTGTGCCTATGTCTTCTTTGGTGATACCTAATTTCTTTTCAACGCCGAGTTCAACAGGGAGACCGTGAGTATCCCAGCCAGCTTTACGAGAAACTCTTTTTCCTTTGAGAGTTTGGTAGCGGCAGAAGATGTCTTTGATAGTACGAGCCATCACGTGGTGGATGCCCGGAGTTCCGTTTGCTGACGGTGGACCTTCGAAGAATACGAATGCAGGACCGTCCTTACGATTGTCTAAACTCTTTTGGAAAACGTCGTTGTCTTCCCAGTATTTACGAACCTCTTTAGCAATAGTTGTGAGGTTCAGATTCTTATATTCTCTATATGAGCCTTTCATATATCACCTATTATTTTAATTTTTATAATAAGCGACAAAGATATGATTTTTTTCTCAAAAAACCTTAAAAAAATCTTAAAAAAAGACTTTGAAAAACCATTGAACTTTGAACCATTGAACTTTGAACCCCTCATCTATTACACTCCGAATTCCCAAACACCTCTCCACCCTCTAATACCTCTAATCCCTCTAAAAAAACTTTTGCCTTTTGCCTTTAGTCGTTTGCCTTTTTTTATATCTTTGCCAACATGATAATAGTAGATAATGTAATAGTTTCAGACGAGTTCATCAATGCTCGTTTTTGTTGTCATCTTGCACGTTGCAAAGGTGAATGTTGCGTTGCTGGTGATGCCGGCGCTCCTTTAGAACCTGATGAAGTTGGTCTCATCGAGGAATATATCGAAGAGATAAAGCCATATATGCGTCCTGAAGGAATTGAAGTCATTGAGAATAATGACGTTTACGATTATGACGAGAAAGGCGCTCTTGTCACCGCATTGGTCAACGATGAGGAATGTGCTTTCGTTTATTTCCATGAAAACGGCACAGCATTATGCGCGATAGAGAAGGCTTATCTTGAAGGCAAGATCGACTTCTGGAAACCAATCAGCTGTCATCTCTACCCTATCCGCCTCGAGGAGAAAAACGGATTCATCCACGTCAACTACCACGAATGGAGCGTTTGCGTACCTGCCAAGAGAAAAGGCGAGAAAGATGGAATCCCATTATACAAATTCCTCAAAGGTCCTATGATCAGACGCTTCGGCGAAGACTGGTACGAAAGATTCGTGAAACAGATAAAATAAAGAGGGTCAATCATCATCTGACCCTCTTTTATTTTAAAACTCTCTCACCTTAACATCTGTCTGTGGGATAAAGTCGAATGGTTCGTATTTGAAGAGCTGCAACGCAGCGAATTTCCTGTCTTTAGAATGAACGACATAAAGCTGCACATTGCCTTCGTCAACTCTCTTGAATTTATCCAACGCATCAAACCTTCCTTCTTCGATGGCTGATTTAATATCGTAGAAATCAGCTGCGCCGAAATATATCTGACGTTTTATTATTGGCGAGTTGGTCTTTGCATACACCTCTGCGTTCAACTTCGCGATGAGTAGGAACAAGGCAAAAACAACGCTCACTATTCCAAAGAAAATCATCGCCGACGAAAGCATATTGCCATCTATATTTTTTGAATACATAAACAAGAATACGCCGAATCCGACTAATACTATACCTGATAATAATGTTGAGACGCTAAATCTCTTTTGAATAAAATCTAATTGTGTGTTTTGAATGTTTGTCATAATAATACGTTTTTTAGAGTCTATAAGTCAACATGACTACAAGACTACAAGTTTTTTAGTAATGAAATAATTTAGTAATGAAGCAATGGAATTTTGAGATTCTGAATTCCTCAGTTCCTCAACCCCTTAGTTCCTCAGTTCCTAAATAATAAGGTGTTTTATTATGACGATAAGGTTTTCCTTTGCTGACAAAGGCAATGAGAAGTGTTTGTTGTATCTGTTGGTTGGTGTCACTTCCGAAGGTAGGTGTTTCAGCATGAGGAATGCCGAAAGGTTTTGCTGAGATCTTTTCTGAGATGTAAGAAGCCGCGCCGATGGCGAGGGCATGGAGTCGTTTATTTCTGGCAGCGTTGTCATGCCCGAGCCTGCCGCCTCTATATATGACTCAACATCCGAACGCTGTCCGTCAATAATCTCAGAAATATGTTCAGAGTGCGTCTGCAAGCACCTATAATCCACCGACTTATGACAATTTATCATCATACTCATCATGAGAGCAATCCCAATCAGAGCGACTGATAATATCATTTTAAAATATCTTGTCATTTCTTAAGTCAGTGTTTCGTTAAACGCCTGCAAAAATAACATTTTTCAAATAATAATGTTCAGGGAAGGAGAGATTTTTTAAAGGGGTTAGAGGGTGGAGAGGGTTTTAGGATTATAAAATAAAAAAGGAGTCAGGAACAACTCCTAACTCCTAATTCCTAACTATTAAAACTTCACTGAAAGTTGTGCTTGGAATAAATTGCCAAAATTGTCATATCCTGGCTTATCTTTCACTGTGTAGTTGACCAAGAGACGAAGGTTGCTATATGGCCACCAGTCGATACCAACCATATAATATGGTGAATTCATCTCAGGATTTTCAATGTCTCGTCTCAAGAAATCGTAACGTGCAACAGGACGAATCTTTTGGTTCTTCATATTAAACCAGTAACCGCCTGCTACGTAGAAACCATCAGAATTGAGTGTATATATTTCACCTGATTCAGCCATTTCTGTAGTACCAATGATATATTCAGAACGGACTGTAAGTCTGCCGTTTTCATATTTACCGCCTACTGTAAAACGATCTCTGTTAGCGTTTCTTTCATCACTGTTAAGATAATAATTTCCGCCATAATATGAAGCTGCAAACATCAAACCTTTTACACGAGGACATACTTCAATACTACCTGCGATGTCTTTTGCAAAGTTGGCATCTTTGTTATTCATACCGTTACCATTGAAAACACCTAATTTATACTTAAGGATAGGTATTTCTTTTCCGTCTCTTTCAAAACTGAAAAAATTACCGTAAATCATAACACCGACATCACGGCCGCCTGAATATGTCTTAACACCCGACATATCGCTATAACCAGAAAGCTTGCTGATTACTTGTGCGTATTCTATACCTTCAAGAGTAAGAGGTGATTGTGGATTTTCGAATGTGAAAGGAATCTTGAACTGACCTACTTGGATGTTAAAATATTTTTGCAATTTAATTTTAACAAAACCGTCAACTAATTTTGGTGTTCCTGCCAAGTCACCATGAACGCGAAATTCTACATTTTTGCTAATGTTGCCTTTGAAGTCGAGACGAGCGCGGCGAACATTGAAAGTGTTGATTTCGTCTAATGTAACACCGTCATTTTGCAATTGACGTTCGTAATCATATTGGATGTTCATCCAACCACTGATTGACAAATAGTCACCGATTAATGATTTTTTTTCTTGAGCATTGATTGTTAACAATGATGTCAATGCAAACATCACCACGATTAAAAGTAAAGATTTTCTTCTCATATCTTATTTCTTAAATTCATAATTCATAATGGTTACAAAAGCACTCTCAACCCTACACTCTACACTCTCAACTATTTATTATTCATCTGATTCATAGTTTGGTCAACGCCTTGAGTCACGAAACTTTTAATGAAGTTAGCGGCTATTTCGAGGCGAGGATTTATGATGTCGAGTTCAGAAGGCTTCCATTTTCCCAACACGAAATCTATTTGCTTTCCACGAGGGAAGTCGTCGCCTATTCCAAAGCGCAATCTTGGAAAGACGTTTGTGCCTAAACTTTCAATTATATTAGCGAGTCCGTTATGGCCAGCATCGCTGCCTTTTTTTCTCATTCTCAATGTGCCGAGAGGCAGCGCTATTTCATCAAGAACGACGAGGACATTTTCGATTGGAATCTTCTCTTGCTGCATCCAATATTTAACGGCCTTGCCGCTGAGGTTCATATAAGTCGTAGGTTTTATCACGACCATAGTGCGACCTTTATAACGAAGCTCCGACACCTGAGCGAGACGTCCTGTTGTAAAGGTTCCTTTCAAATCTTCATTAAGATAATCGGCAACTTTAAAACCGATATTATGTCGAGTGTCGTCATATTCGACACCAATATTTCCTAGACAAGCGATTAAATATTTCATGGTGCAAAGATAGGAAAAAGGCTAAAGGCTAAAGTTTTTTTTACATCACAACTTTCGTCATTAGCCATTAGACATTTGTCAATAAAAAAAGAGGAACCATTTCTAGTTCCTCTCCTATTTTGAGTAGTATTTTTAACAAAGAATTATTCTTCTGTTTCTTCAGTGATAGCTGATTTCTTAGCTTTAACATCACAAATAATGTTGTTAGCAGCTACTAATGGAGTAACGTTTTCGATAGCGATGTCTTTTACTCTGATAGCTTGGTTAACATTTAATTCTGAGATGTTTATCATAACGATAGCTGGAAGGTCTTTGATTAAACCTTTAACTTTAAGGCGAGGGATTCTCACTTTAAGTTTACCACCACGCATAACGCCTGGAGATGTACCTTCTGTACGAACTGGAAGAGTTACTGTGATAGGTTTGTCTTCTGTTACTTGTAAGAAGTCAGCGTGGAGAACTTCGTCTGTAAGTGGGTGATATTGGATATCTTGGAGGATTGTACGGTAAACTTTACCATCGATTGTGAAGTCAACGATGTAAGTTTCTGGAGTGAAGAGGATAGTTTTGAAGCTTTTTGCTTCTGTGCAGAAACGTACTTCTTCGCCTTGACCGTAAATAACGCATGGAACTAAGCCATTAGCGCGTAATTGTTTAGCATCTTTTTTCCCTACGTTCTCACGAAGAGAACCGCTCAATGATACTGAATTCATAATTTAATTTTTAATTTGTTTGTTAATAATTTATAATGTGTAGGGACGCGGCAAGCCACGTCCGTACGTGATTTATTTCTTGAATAAGTCGCTTAATGATTCGTAGTTTTCAACGCGTTTGATAACTTCTGCGAAGAGAGGAGCTGTTGAAAGGACGTGAATCTTGCTGCTTGGGTTTGTCAATGGAATAGTGTCTGTTACGATAACTTCGTCGAATACTGAGTTTTCGATTCTTTCCATAGCGCTACCTGAGAAGATTGGGTGAGTTGCGACAGCGCGGACGCTGCGAGCACCGCTATCTTTAATTAATTGACCAGCTTTTGTGATTGTGCCAGCTGTGTCGATCATATCGTCGATGAGGATAACATCTTTATCTTTAACGTCGCCGATGAGCAACATTTGTTCGATAGCATTTGGTTTTGAACGTTGTTTGTGACAGATTGAAAATACTGTGTTCAACATCTTAGCATAAGAAGCAGCGCGACGAGTACCGCCAGCGTCTGGAGATGCTACCATTAAATTAGGTAAGTTAAGGCTTTCGATATAAGGAACGAAAATCTTTGAAGCGAAGATATTGTCAACAGGAACGTTGAAGAAACCTTGGATTTGGTCAGCGTGGATGTCCATAGTGATGATACGTGTGACACCAGCTGTTGTCAATAAGTCAGCCATCAATTTAGCTGCGATACTGATACGTGGGCGGTCTTTTCTATCTTGACGTGCGAAGCCGAAATAAGGGATAACGGCGATGATTCTACGTGCTGAAGCGCGTTTTGCAGCATCAACCATCAACAATAATTCCATCATGTTTTCTGTTGGTGGGAATGTTGATTGAATCAAAAAGACATCTCTTCCACGGATGTTTTCATCGAAACTTGGTTGGAATTCACCATCGGAGAAAACCAAAACGCTTGATTCTCCAAGAGGTTTGCCATAATGCTTAGCGATTTCATCTGCTAAATAGCGAGTGGCTCTACCTGAAAAAATCGATACTAAAGGCTCTTGCATGACGTTAATTTTTATGTGTTCAAAAATTTTTTGCAAAAATAATAAAATTTTTCTTTGCCGTAACAAAAAAATTATTACTTTTGCACTCGCAAATCGATCATTGAAATGAATGCCTAGGTGGCGGAATTGGTAGACGCGTCGGTCTCAAAAACCGATGAGGTAACACTCGTGCCGGTTCGATCCCGGCCCTGGGTACGAAGAGAGCTTCAGAATTTTCTGAGGCTCTTTTTTTGTTTTGGCCAATGGCTAAGGGCTAAGGGCTAAAGACTAATGGCTAAAGACCAAAGGCTAAGGGGAAAAACACTCAATTTCTCAATTCCTAACCAAATTCATTTGTTTTATTCCTAAAATTGTAAAAATAGGAATAATATATGTAGTTTTGTTGCATTAAAATACAAAAATAGGAATAATATGAATTATATTAAAGTTTCAGAAGCAGCTGCTAAATGGGGAATTTCTGCAAGACGAGTAAGACTATTGTGTGAACAAGGTCGCATTGCCGGCGTAGAGAGAAAAGGTAATCTGTATATGATTCCAGAAGATGCAGAACAACCTATAGATGCAAGGACTTACACAAAAACAAGTCTCAAGAAATCATACACACCTATTCTAGAACAGATCAATTCGCTTAAAAAATCTTTGGATTCATACCGCCCATTAACTCCAGCAGAAGTTGATGCAATCAAAGAGGTTTTCCTTGTCGAACACACCTATAATAGTAATGCCATTGAAGGTAATACTCTCACTTTACAAGAAACTGCACTCGTTCTTCAAGGTGTCACAATAGACAAAAAACCACTAAAAGACCATTTAGAGGCAGTAGGTTACAAAGAAGCATTCCAATATGTTGAGGAACTTGCAAAACAAGATAAAGATTTATCCGAGTTTGACATAAAAAGCATCCACAACTTGGTATTGGCGGACCGTCCCGAAGACAGAGGCACCTTCAGACGTGTCAACGTACGCATCGCTGGCGCATTAACAACACCTGTTCAACCTTATTTAATAGAGCCCAAAATAGAAGAATTGCTAAATAATTATAATGTATGGTCTAAAAGCATGCACATCGTTGAACGTGTCGCGAATTTCCATTTACAGTTTGAAAGCATACATCCATTTATTGACGGCAATGGCCGTACAGGCAGATTGATAATGAATCTTCAGCTTATAAAAGAAGGCTTACCAGCTATCAACATCAAATTTGCTGACAGAAGAAAATATTACGATGCTTTTGACGAATATTCTAGAACCGGTTCATCTGAAGCAATGACAAAATTAGTAGGAGAAGCCGTTATTTCAAGATTAAGAGAAATGATTGATATGATAAAATAACATATTGCCTAACACATATTTAAGAAAGCATTTATCAATATCCGTTGTGGTTTTTATATCACAGCGGATATTTTTTTTGAATTTAGCGAAACAATGTCCCAATAGAGTGTTGTTCGTTTGATTTTTTGTGTAACTTTGCGGTGCTATTGGATAAATAGCAGACATATTGAAAGTGTTTTCGCAGTCCTTGTTAGAAAATGTGGAAGTTTTCAAAGCTGAAGGATGTACGAACAGCACTCACTCCTTGTATAGCTATGTGGCTATGCACTCTCTGTGCATATACCCCATACTGTCCAAGTGTGGGGCATTGTATCGTTTATTTCAGCTTAGGTCTTTCCACAACCTTCTAACGGATAAACAGAGAGCAACTCCACACTTTCTTTTTTTATATAAACATTATAATCCTTTGGAGTTGGGGTGTTTGTAAAAATGATATGAACATAGCCGATGTTGTCAAATGGGAGGTAAACACAAGAGAATTAGTTCATAAGTTCGAATCGGATTCGTTGCGTCTCGGTTCGCAACTTGTCGTTTATCCAAGTCAAACTGCCTTATTCGTCAAAGGCGGTGTTATCGCTGATGAATTCCAAAGCGGTACATATACAATAAAATCCGAAAACATTCCAATTCTCGGAAAACTGATAAACATACCTTTCAATAACGAAAGTCCTTTCAAAGCTGAAGTTTGGTTCGTCAATCAGGTTTCTATACTTGATTGCAAATGGGGCACTGCTAACAATATTCAAATTGAAGACCCAAAATATAAAATCATTGTACCTGTAAGAGCCTACGGACAATATGGTTTCAGCATTACATCACCTCGCACATTCTTGGAATCATTTGTTGGAAATATGTCATCGTTCTCAACTGAAAAAATGATTGAATATTTCAAGGGAATCATAATATCCAAACTTACAAGTATCATTTCCGAAAAACTTCTTCAAGACGATGTCTCTGTCGTTAATATAAGCAGTTATGTTGATGAACTATCACAATACAGCGAAATGACTCTTAACAAGTTTTTCCTTAGATATGGCATTACATTAAGCAATTTCACTATAATGTCTATATCCGTCAAAGATAACGATGAGAGTTTTAGAAAACTTAAAGAAGCGAAAGATTTAGCCGCTAAGATTTCCGTTGTAGGAACTCAAAACTACAAAATGGAAAGAAGTTTCGATGTTCTTGACAAAGCCGCTTCTAATGGAGGTGGCATAATGGGTTCATCACTTGAACTTGGTGCAGGTTTGGCAGTTGGAACACAAGTCGGACACATGGCTTCAGAACACCTTAATATAAATCCTCAGGCAGCTCCACCGATTCCTGTTACATTATACTATTTGGCAATAAACGGAACGCAACAAGGTCCTTACAATTTCGAGCAGATAAAGTCAATGATTACTTCTAATTCTGTTACACCGAATGTTCTTGCATGGAAAGAGGGAATGGCAGCTTGGGCTTCATTATCTTCACTTTCTGAATTTCAAGCATTCTTTAGACAAGTACCGCCACCGATACCAATGATTTAATTTGAAATATTATGAAACAGTTCATTATCACATTAGGAGCGATATTTCTATTAGTCAATATCGCATTTGGACTTGCATTGAAGTCATTTGAGACATTCAATCTCGTTTTCAGCAGTGGAGTTATTGTTGCTACCACAATCATTCTCTTCTTGGTTGATTACATCAAGATGAAAGACGCTTTCAAAGTGTCACTATTCTTAATCAATGGCATTTGCGGATTGATAGAATACATCATAGCATTGATTGCCGAAAGAGATATGCCGAACAATTGGTATTATGTCATACTGATTGTCATTCTCGCTTTTCAGTTAATTCTGATTACGACAACAAACATCACATCAAAGAAAATTTCTTAAAAATATTAAAAACTATTTAATATGAATGCTATTACAAGAGAAAAATTACTCAAAGCAGGGTTCACTGAGAGTATTATGAATGGATTTAAAATATACACTCGTGATGGATTTTCGCTTCTTCACAATGATATAGCATGGTGTCCTTGCAATACAGACTTTGGTGAAGTCACAATACAAAAACTGTATTTGAATACAATGGAGCAAATAGAACATCTTATTCTTCAAAGTTAAAAATATGTAATTATGGCAACACAATTTACACCATGTCCTGCTTGTGGAGCAGTAGGCAAAGTTGGTAGCGCATGTCAATTTTGCGGAACAACAATCATATTAAGAGAAGGCACAACATCATCAACAGAGCGCATTCCACAAAAAAGAACCGTCACACCTCAACAATATGCTGAGAAAATATCAATCTATCACAATATAAAACCATTAGGCGAAAAGCTATTATGGGTTTCTATAGGGAATCAATATGGAATTGTGAATATGAATGGAGATATTGTTTATCCTTTGGGAAACGATGAAATATGTATAGCATCTGAAGACACCATAAAATTGGGGCATAAATATGAGGAAACATTGATAAATGCTTATAAAAAATGGAATCCGTCATTAGGAATATGGGAGTACAAGGAAGCTATAACAAGTGAGAAGTTTGTAACGAAGCGATATTTCAATCCTGAAACTGGTGCGTTTGCAAATTTAGATGGATTTGTTAGCGATAAGGATAATCCTGGCAAATTACACCGTGTTGATGTAAATAAAGGGTGGAAACCAATAAACACGTACACGAATTTAGATGGCAAAGTACATTCGTATGATTATGCGGAAGAAATAGTAATAAAATGCGATGATTCATTCATTCAACAAAGGAGCATATTCCTCCTTCACCAAGGCAACAAGTGTTCTCTTTGGATTCTTTATAACCAATATCTTGATGAAGAATATTTTGACAGTATTGAATTATCAGATGAACAATATGACGACATAATGAGTCACGACACAAAATCTCCAATATGTGTATTAGAAGGAATTTACGAGAACTATAAACTTGAAAGGACTAATACCAGATTACAGATAGCATTACGAACAGTTGAAGATATAGATGTTGTTCTAACTTTAGCAAAAAAAACCTATGACGAAGATGGAGACGCTGAGTGGATAGAGTACGACTTTAACCATATATACAAGCAGTGGTGTAAAGCAATAAAAAAACAAGTTCCACAAGACAATGCCCCAAACATTAATGTTAATGAGAAAGATTCTAAAGATAATATCACTGAAGACACAGAAGAAAATAATGGTCTATGGGGATACTCCAAAAAAGAATGGATTATTACAATCACAGGTTTGATATTGTGGACGCTATACATAATATTTTTTTAAAATCAAAGACATCAATATAAATCAATTAATTATAAAACATAAATTATGAATATTATTATCAATAAAAGCATACAGCTATCCATAGAAAATAAAAAGGATTTTTCAATATTATTAAATGATATTTTAAACAATTTTGAAAATATAAAATCAATTTCATTCGACATAGAAACTTATGATATGGCTTTTAACAAAACATATTTGAATTTAGAAAAACAAGAACGAATTGATGTAAATTCTCTCCAATACAAAAAACTTATGGATATACTTTCTAAAAACAATAAGATATGAACAATACTAATTATTTTGCAAAAGTTGCTCAACAAAATAAGTTAAACGAGTTATCAGATATTCTTAAGGATATTGAAATTAACCAATCATTACTTGCTCAAATTAAAAATTATATGCAAGAAGTTAAAGCAAATCCTGAATGTGGAAAGTATTGGTATGTAAAATTATATGATGTAGGAGAAATTGGATTTTACATCCAAAACAATACAATACAATACAAGTAGAAGGATATATATTACCCAATGAACATGGTGTCAGTTTGGTAGCCTCGGGATATGATGATGATAAAAAATTTAAAAATTGTAAATTATTTGATCTATTTGAAGAATGTCAAGAAGAAGAGTATATAAATTGCCATTATATAAACTTTTCTTTTGATGCAGAATCTTTATGCGTTGCCATTCAACATTTGGCAGAATGTTACGGATGTCCTTCTGATAAAATCAAATTAGAAGCCGAACCATTCGGTTCTCCAAATATAAAAGACATCATTTCAGATACAGGTACAGATACAGAAGGTCTTTCCTCAGATGGCGGTCCATGGAGTGATCCAAAACAATGGTTAATTGCAGGTATTCTTGGCATTATATGGATACTATATTGCATTTTATCTTAATATCTTCAATATTTTTATTTATTAACCATTAAATTAAGTATTATGAAATTTTATCTTAACAACATCACAGAACCTATTGAGATAAATAAACAAGAGTTTGTAAATTTTCTTAATGAATTATTGGATAACTTTGATTCTTTAAATTTAGTTTCCTTACAAATTGAAACGAAAGATATGGCTCTCATAAAAAAATGCAATAACGAACAAATAGCTATAGATGAAAACAATCCTTTATATGAAAAACTAATGGATGCGCTATCTAAAACAGATATGAAACCACATATATAACCATTTATTTCTAAAAGAACAAGACTATAACACTGTTGTACCCTGCTCTTAACATATAAATGGCACAAAATAGCTATGTCACAAACAAGACTCCCGAAATGATATCGGGAGTCTTGTTGTTTGAGAAGCTATTTCATATTTCTTTTCTTTATCTCATTTGTAATCATTGCTTCTAGTTTGTTTTGTGGCAAGAGATATTGAAATTCAGCAACGCCTATTGGTTTGTTGATGTCTTGTAAAGCAAGTTCTACTTCCAAATGATCTTTGCTGGCGCAAAGAATAATACCAATGGAAGGATTCTCATCTGGTGCTTTTTCCAATTTATCTAACAATGATAAATAAAAGTTCATCTTGCCAATATATTCAGGTTTGAATTCGCCTATTTTCAGTTCAATGGCAATCATAGAACGTAATTTACGATGAAAAAACAATAGGTCAACGTGATATTCCTTATCATTATATGACAAGGTATGTTGGTTTCCGATAAAACTGAAACCATTGCCTAATTCCATAATAAAAGAGGTGATTTTATTGACTAAATGTCGTTCTAAATCCAATTCTTTCAAAGGCTCAATGGCATCAATGAATCCAAGATGATAGTGACTTCTGAAAATCTCATTGGCATATTCTGCATTTTCTTCAGACATGGTAATTGCAAAATTGTTAGTCTTCTCGCTTGCTTGTATTGAAAGATGATATTTTGATTTCAAAGCGAGAAGTAGCATACTACGAGACCAATTCTTTGAGATGACTTCATTGGCGTAGAAAAGAATATGCTCAGATGATAAATCGTTGTTTAATAATAGTAGATTATGACCCCATGGCAAAACTGCAACAGCTTGTTGCAGTTTTGTATCTTCTTGATAATAGCGAAGATAGAAACGCTTCATCTCCCATAAGTTTCTTGGTGACACCCCCATATTAGGATATCTCTTTTTCAGATCTACTGATAATCTTTTTACAATTTGATCTCCGTGTTTACTGTCGAGTTTGCGTTCTTCTAAAAGTTTGCCAATCTCCCAATGAGAAGATATGACATGCATATTGATTTGTTTAGCAATACGAACTCGTGAAGATTCTATAACTGCGATAGTATCGTACAGTAATTCCTGATAATCCTTTTCATCGTAATTTCCAGATGAACTTAAAAAGTTATTTCTCATGATTTCTAAATTTCGGTTAATACTGCAAAGCTACAGCCTCATCAATCTTTTGTCAAGCGTTTGCAAAGGAAATGTTTCGCTTTTAACATTTTTTAACATAAATATTAATGAAATTAAGAAAATTGTGTTAAAATTTGTTAAGACTAAGTCCTCTGAGTTTCTGAATTTCTAATAAAAACCTCCAATGGTTCTGAGTTTTTTTCTTAAATTTGCACACTTCTCAACGAAGTTTTAACTGGACAAAGACTATTCTGTTGTCCGTTGTCTGTTGACCTATAAAAATATCATATCATGAAAGCATTATTAGGATTATCTTTAGCTGAAATACAGGAAATCGTCAACCAACATGGTTTACCAAAGTTCACAGCCAAGCAATTAACCGAATGGCTCTACAAGAAACACACTGGCAGCTTTGACGAGATGACAAACCTCTCTAAAGCGACACGCCAGCTTCTTTCAGAGAACTACACTACTGGCTATCGTAACTTCGAAACAGTACAAGAGTCTAATGACGGCACCAAGAAATATCTCTTCCCTGGCGCTGACGGATTCATAGAGTCAGCATATATACCTGACAAAGAACGTGCAACATTATGCGTTTCATCACAAGTGGGCTGCAAAATGAACTGCCTTTTCTGTCAGACCGGCAAACAGGGTTTTCAAGAAAATCTTCCTGCAAGCGATATCTTGAACCAAATCCTCAACCTCCCAGAGTATGAGAAACTCACCAACTTCGTATTTATGGGCATGGGCGAGCCTATGAACAACTACGACAACCTGATGCGTACGCTCAACGTGATGACATCAGACTGGGGTCTCGCCATGAGTCCAACACGTATCACCGTCTCAACAGTGGGCGTCATCCCTTATATGAAACGCTTCCTCGAAGAGTCGAAATGCAACCTCGCCGTCAGCCTCCACTCTCCTTTCCACGACGAGAGAATGAAGATCATGCCTGTTGAAAAGGCTTATCCTATCAGAGAAGTCATCCACGCTATCCGTCAGCACGACTGGAGCGGACAACGCCGCGTCTTCTTCGAATATATCGTATTCAAAGGCCTCAACGACACCTCCGACCATATCAAAGAACTCGCTAAACAACTGGGCAGCCTACGTTGCAGAGTTAACCTCATCAGATTCCACAACATACCAGGCGTCAACCTACAAAGCCCAACAAACGAGGACATGATAAGATTCCGCGACAGACTCAACGACAAAGGCATCATCGCTACAATCAGAGCGTCAAGAGGACAAGACATCGACGCCGCTTGCGGTTTGCTGTCAACAAAGAATAAATTGGGTTAAGGTTTAAAGTTTAAGGTTTAAGGTTCAAAGTTATTAGTTATTAAAAAAATGGCCGATAAAAATTTCGTGAGAGCGATGTTCAATAATATCGCTCCTACTTACGACAAACTCAATCATATCCTTTCTCTTAACATTGATAAAATCTGGAGAAAGAAAGCTGTCAAACGCATCTGTAAGGAACTCAGGGGTTCAGGCCCTCAGGACTTCAGGGATGAAGCTCACGTTCTTGACGTGGCTTGCGGCACTGCTGATTCTAGCATCGCTTTGGCTAAGGCAGGCGTCCCTTTCGTTACCGGCATCGACATCTCCGAAGGTATGATAAAAATAGGCGAAGAGAAAATAGCAGCATTAAACCTTAATAATATAAGCCTTAAAGTAGATGACTGCGAAAACCTCAGCTTCAACGACAACACCTTCAACTCTGCCTTCATCGCTTTCGGAATCAGAAACTTCGAAGACAAGAAAAAAGGTCTGAATGAACTGAGACGCGTCTTGAAAGACAACGGTCACCTTCTAATCCTAGAACTCTCCGTGCCTCAAAACTTCATCTTATTGTCTTTATATAAACTGTATTTCCTCCATATACTTCCTTTCATCGGCAAGAAAATATCAGGCGACAGCAAGGCTTACACCTATCTCCCTATGTCTGTCATGAATTTCCCTAAACCTAAAGAATTCATGAAGATGATGGAAGAATGCGGTTACAAAAACGTCAAACAGAAAGCGCTGACATTCGGACTCTGCAGAATCTATGAAGGATTTGTTTAATTCATAATTCATAATGCATAATTCATAATTACTTTAAAACAAAGTCTAAAGGCAAAAGCTTTTTAACAAATATGAACTTTAGCCATTAGCCTTTTGTCCTTTGTCTAAAAAAATAAAATTATGTTAAAAAAAATTAAGAAATGGGGATCAATCATTAGGCCAAGGACTTTACCTGTGTCGATGGCATCCGTTATCATGGCAATCGCTTTGTCTTTTGTAAAAGACGAGAAACAATGGTTGCCTGCTGCTCTTTGCCTATTGTTCGCGGTTCTGGCGCAGATTGTCTCTAACCTCGCCAACGACTACGCCGACTTCAAGACTGGCAGCGATAATGAAAACAGCCTCGGTCCTGAGAGAAAACTGGTAAGTGGCGAAATAACAGCAAAAACGATGCTCAAAGCCATAATCATCGCTGCATCAGTATGTTTCTTGGTTGGATTGAGTCTTTTATATTGGGGCGGATGGATATTGCTTCCATTCGGATTATTGATAATGGCTGTAGCGTTCTGCTACTCAATGGGACCTTTCCCTTTGTCATACCACGCGTTAGGCGACGTTGCCGTCATCTTGTTCTTCGGAATAGTTCCAATAACTTTCACATATTATATTTTAACAAAAGAAATAAACTGGGAAATAATAGCTGCCGGCATCTCAATGGGCATCGTTGTTGATGAACTGCTCATCGTCAACAACGTGCGCGACGAAAAAGAAGACATCTTGCACAACAAAAAAACTACAGTGGGTTTGTTAGGAAGCAAGTTCATGAAGAAAATGTTTCTCCTTAATCCATTCATCGCATGCGGATTGGGATTTTATTTCATGAAAGACATCTGCGATTATAAAGTATGGGCAATAGCCATAATACCAATGCTGATTTACTCTATCAGCGTTTATATAAAATTAGAAAGATATAAAGGCAAACAACTCAACGCATTATTGGGACAAGCGTCACTCGAAGCGATAATATTCGCCATGACAGTGTTGGCAGTCACCTTATTATAATCACTCGTAAATATCAGATTCTTCCACGAGATTATTAAGCAAAGCATAAACAGTGAGACCGGAAACAGACTTGATTCCAGTTTTTTTCACGATATTCTTACGGTGCGTTACGACAGTATGAACCGAGATATTCAACATGTCTGAAATATCTTTATTCGTCATGCCTTTTGCAACGCATATCAAAACGTCAGTCTCGCGATTCGACAAATCGACACTTTCATTTTGCAACATCGAGTCGTCATTATTATTAATGAGATTGAAAATCTTATTCGCGACTCTTTGCTTATTATCGCTCAACTCTATTATTTCCTTAAAATATCTTAACAGGCTTTTATCGATAAAAGTCGTGACAAGCGCAACACATATTGTATCAGGATAATTCTGGTTTATTTGCCTGATAATATTATTGTTGGTATAACCCATCATCAAAGGATTGACAATCAACACATCTGGATTATATACTATCATTTTATCATTTAAATCATCCACATTGTCAATCACAGAAACGACTTGCAACTGGTTCAAATCCTCGAAGAATCTGAGCAGACCTGCTGATACTATTGGAGATGGTTCTGCTATGACTATCTTATTTATTTTCATAGCATTTCCTTTCTAAAAGTTCGACAAAAGGCACAAGCACGCGTTCTTCAACAAGAGTATGACAATTCAAATCGGATGACAAATCCATTATATCGAGAGATATTTCTATTCTTTCTTTAGGGAAAATATCAGCTGGGAGATATTTAATGAGTATATTCATCAGATCTCCGAGTTTGTCTTCAATATTACTATGTGTCGATTTAAATTCATGGATGGAGAATTTATTCTCTGAATCATTGCCCAATGAATTGATATAAGGGAACACTGTCTCCTCCTCATATTTAAAATGATTTGCCACTTCGTCTTTATATTCTTTGAAGAAACGCTGCAAGGTATTACCGAAGCGTTCTGGACAGGCTTCAACTATTCTATTGAGGTGATGTTCTATATGTGGTATTCTTTCTTCCACATAATATCTATGAGACACTGACAGATAAGATATTATTGTCTCCGTATTGACAGAATCCAGTTCTACTGACGAAGGGATATAATCTGGATTTGCATATAAATTACAAATCAACAAAAAGAATGACGAACTTACATTAGCTTTCTCGCACACTTCTTTCACGTTATGGTCGCCAAATCCGAGTTCTATACCAAATCTCGACAAAGTGAGCATCAGTTTAGGGTTAGAAATGACAAGTTCTGCCATTTTAGTTTTTTCAGAGAAAAGTTCGTAAGAAACCATATTTTAATTTTTGCTTATTATCATTAAAAAAAGGTTTTGAGCAATCATACTCAAAACCTTTTGATTATCTTATTTAACGACATTCACTCGTTCAACAGCGACGCCGTTTTCTGTTATTATACGTACCATATACAAACCAGATTCGTATTGTGACATATCGATGACTTCATTATCAGAGTCAACGGCTACGTCATAAACCATCTGACCTAATGCGTTGATGATGCTGATACGTCTCATATCTTCTGCTGAAACATTCAAGTTAGATTTTGTTGGGTTTGGATAAACCATCAAATCTTCGAGTTCGTTTTCAACTATAGATTCGCCTTGGCATGTCAAGCATGACATAGCATAGTAAGAAACGTTAGGCAAGCCGCCGTGAACCACTTTAAGGCAGTATTCTGCGTCAGCGTCAGCTTCATCGGTGAATGTGTTGCCTGTAACAGGTTCGCTCACTACGAGTTCGCCGTCACGGTAAATCATAGTACCGATGATATCGTTTTCCATTCCTGGATATGTACCTTCGTAGTTAACGAAAGCGCGGATGTTCCAAGTGTAGTTCCATTCGATGTCGGTCCACATATCCCACCATGTTTCGCCGTCTTCTGAGATCCAGCGTCCGTTAGGATTGCCAGTGTTAGCGCCAGCTGGAGCGATATATTGTCCGTTATAGTTGTAGAATACAATCCAGATGTTTTCGTTGCCGATAGGAATTGCTGTTGTCAAATCAAACTCAACATATTGTTTTGAGCCGTAGCAATAATAAGGCTGAGTATGAATCTTGTTGATAGGAGCTGTATCGCCGCCTGTATAGATTTGTATTTCACCATTGTGATATGCATAGTCGTAAGTCATGACTTTGAGCAATTTCTTGCCAACGTAAGGAGCCAAGTCGGCTGCTGGGAACATGATACCCCAGTAGAATGAGCCGCCGCTGTAACGACCGACGCCGTCAACATTTTCGCCATCGTCATAGAATAACGCGTTGCCTGCTGATTCGTTTTCGTGGCTTACTTCTGGCATTGTCCATGTCAAAACGTTTTTGCCGTCAACATTTTCGACTTTTATTTCTGAAGCATATTCAAAATCATCACATTCTCTGAAAGTCCATGATGTCTTGGCAGCTGCGCTTGAACCTGTTGTGTAGTTTGCGATAACGGTTGTTGTATAGACTGCACCTTCTTCAAAAGCGTAAGCAGCGATGTCGTGTTGATAATATGGAGTTGTCACTTCATCGACTTTAGAGCCGTTTAATTTGATGGTGTAAGAAACCAGCTCTCTTGAATTGTCAGCGTCCCATTTAACCCAACCTGTTGGTGACACATAAAGATTTTCAACTGCTGACAATACTTCTTGAAGCACGATGTCAAATTCTTGAGCGTCCCAGATTTCAACCACTTTGCTTTGATATTCTGAAGTGAAACCAGGTTTTTCAACTGTCAATTCATATTTACCCTTACGGAAGTTGTTCCATTTGTGTGAGCCTGAGTTGTTGATTACAACGATATAGTCTGTTGTCTCAACCATATTGATGAAGCTGACTGTTGTTCCCATTGCTGAGTCGCCGCTGTTTGTCTCAACATTAACCTCAACAGATGTTGTCATTCCTGTATCTATAGTGTTAGACCAAACGATAGCTGACTCATTAGAGTTATTGATGACTTTAAGGTTGTCGATACCTACGCAATATCCGTAATGGTTTTCATTAACGAAAGCGATATAAGTATCTTTTTGAGTATATTGTGACAAATCTACATTAGCTTCTGTCCATGTTGCCACGTCGGCTCCATTTGTTGACCACACCTCGGTCCAAGGTCCTGTTGGTGAATTAGCGACTTTCACTTTCAACACGTTAACGTCGCCATCCCATGCTGGTGCAACATATTGGAATTTCATTATTACACTTGAACATAATGAAAGGTCAAGCGCTGATGTCACCATATAATAAGTTGATGTTGAAGCTGAGCCTTGGCTAAATGCTGAGTAGCTTCCGTCGTAAGCGTAAGTATTATATGAACTGCTCTTAACTGTCCAGTCTGAGATATAATATTCTGATTCTGGTGTTTCATACACTGTCCATCCTTGTGGCATTGAACCTGATTCGAAATCTTCTTCGAGTATTATCTTATCAACGCGATTGCCTTCATAAACAGCAGAAACGCCCCATTTGTAAGTACCTGGTTCCAATGAACTCCATTCGTTGTCGGTGTATGTCGTTTCTGAGATGTTCTTAACGAGAGGTTCGACGATGTCGCCGTGGATGTTTGTTCTATAAACGTTGTAGCTTGTAAATGCACGTTCTCCCATTTCCCATTCAACTTTTACCGAGTTAGATATTTCTGTTGCCACAACATTTTCAACTGTCTGATAATCTTCATACATCAAGAAATCGAGTGTTAAAGGCTGGCCATATACAAGTTCCACCTCTTCTGTCATTGTTTGATAACCTGCTGCTGTTGCAATAACGCTGTATTCACCTACGATAATATCTTCCATATATGTTCCATCTTCGATGTGGATTTTATATGTATGTGAAACGTTATAGTCATCTCTACCAACAAAGGTAATATCGCCTGATTGAATTATTGTGTTGCCGTCTATTTCAAGAAGTCTGCCTTGTACTGTCGTTGTGCCTGTTACATAAATATTGACAAATTCAGTAGGTGCTGACTCACCATATTGATAAACTGCTGTCACTGTGATATTATGACCGTTGATGTTATAAGGAAGTTCGTTTGTTGAATATGATAAAGTTGTAAGGACTTCATCGTTGAGTTTTACATTATCGGCATAAACATTATAACCGATGCACAATGTGTTAGAAACAGAAGGCCATGAGATAGTCACATTATCGCCTTCATAAATCATGCTGTTAGAGACAATTACGCCAGCAGGAGCTTCAAATGGTGTAGAGAACATCCATACGTTACCTGTTGTTGTTCCTGATGAGTTACGTGTGTTGACTTGCCAGAAATATGTTGTATTGTCAGTCAAGCTTCCTGCATTATATTGAGTTTGGAGGTTGTTAGTCCAATCTACAGCTACGTTTTGAGGAGGGTTTTGTGTTCCGAACAACACTTGATATTCCACTGTGTTAGCGCCGAAGTTCCATGACAAAGTTGAGTTTGTCACATTTTGAGCGTTGTTGGCTGGTGTTGGGTTGCTAGCCATTGATGCCAATGGACTTGCTTCTGTTTCAATATAAAGCATGAATGACTGAGGTGCAGATGCTACGAGATAATAAGTACCTGCTGGAACCAACATGTCTGAGATAACAGCGCTTTCTTGAAGTGCGTAGTAGTTATCTGAATGAGGGCCGCCTTTTCCGTTGAAGTCTTCTTCATACAAAACAGTCTTAGCGCCTGTGGCTGTTGGTGTAACTGTCAACATTTGGTCTGTAGCGAAGACGAGTTTATAAACAGCGTCAGGACCGTCTTCACCACCGAATGGCAATGTATAGTTGTCATATAAATTAGCGAAGACTGGCATAGCCAGATTAGGATATGTTGATATTGTTTCTGCCATTTCCCAGACGTCATTGCCTGTTGGATTATAAGCTACTGCTGACATCTCAACGACTTCTGTTTCATTTGTATCGCCGTATGCAATGGTGAGCTGTCCCGTCTTGCTACCTGAGCCTGAGCCTGGAGTGATTTCAAATGTCATAGGTGTGCCATAGACTACATCTGTTGGAGTGCTTACGCCTGACAAATTGAAGAAAGCGTTTGATGATGTTATTGAGCTGATGGTCATCGCTGCGATATTTGAAGCGACACTCACTTCGTATGGAGCTTTCCATTTTCCTATAGGGCAGTATCCCAAGTTGATTGGATTAGGAGTGACTGTCACTGAAGGAACCACGTCGTCAGAGATTTCATAATCAAAAATAACTTGGCTGTTATAATAAGGATTTGAACCAGTGTAATTACCATAGACGCTGCTTAGGCTGCCAGCGTTGTATGAATACTGCAAAGAAGCTTTATTGAGTGATCTTGGTGTTGAGCCTGTTGAGTAGGTATAGAATTTTGATTCATCTTCATAGTTTTCATACAAGGCAGTGTTGTCGATGACGCAAAGTATAGCGTTGCCGCCTTCATAGATGAAATCGTTTTGGAAAACGACTTTCGCCCATTCTCCTTCAGCGCCTGGATATGTCAACGGTCCTGAATAAACGAGATTTGTCTCTGGAATGTTAACCCAGTCCTGAGTATGAGTGAAAGACTCCTTGTCAGTATTAACCATATAAACCATGATGCTACGAGTAACGGCTGATGCATTAGCCATTTTGAAAGACACAGCTGTGATATTGCCTGCTGTTGCTAACAACTCTTCTGCTGTATAAATTTGTTGTGTGACACTGTACTTGAATCCGTCTTCAATAGGAAGGACTCCGCTGTTAGTATCACCTTCACCAATGGTGATTTCAATTTGTGCGTTTACGGAATATGAGAGACCGCAAATACACAACATTAAAAAAAGAAAAAATCTTTTCATCTTTTAAAAAAAATTTGATAGTTAATAATTAAAATTGTTTCAAATCAAGATTTTAGCTCATTTTCCGACTCGAAAACAAACAATTTGTAAAGATAGAAAAAAAGTCGGTTCGCGGACTGACTTTTTTTAGAAATTCAGACTTTTCAATCTTTTTCTGGGAGGAATTGCTTGATTCCCATTATATTACACTTGTAAAGGGAAAGATGAATTAAAGGGATTAGAGGGGAAACCATTGAACTTTGAACTAAGAACTCTGAACCTTAAACTTTAGTCTTTTGTCTTTTGTCATTAGTCATTTTTCTGGGCGTTCCGGCTACGCTTACAGCTCCGCCGTCGGGCTTTCCGCTCTATCTTTTTCCGCTGCGCTTCAAAAGGATGCCGCTCCAATCCCTAACGCATTGGAGGCTCCAATGCAGAGACGCATCAATGATTCATATAAAATAAACAAACATTGATACATCTCAAAATGATTCATGTTTTCATAAAAAGCTCTTAAATGCCCGACGGAAATAAATCAAATGAATCAAATGAACCGAATGCGCTTCGCTTTTATTCTGTGATAGGGCGTACAGTCAAGCCATAGTAGCGGCCGTTGCCCCAACCCACGAACTCGCTACCATCGTAGAAGCCGAGGCCGTACGCGTCGCCGTCGTAGTAGCCGTCCGGCGTAGAACTCCAATAGTAGCCAAAGTTGCCCTCATTGCTGAGCGATGACCAGTTACGGTAGCCCGCAGAAGGAAGGAAGATGCAATGTCCGTTAGGTCCTACCACCCTAGCACCATTCACTCCATTTATTTGTGTCCACTCCCATTCGCAATTATTCTCCAATTCCCGCATTTCATCTATTGTCGGCATTCTCCAGCCTCCGCCCCAGTTGGCGGTAGCAGCATCATATTGTACACTTCCAGAAATATCCGAATTAATTGTCGACTCTCCATAATCCCAATCTCCATCTCCATCCGCATCAACCCAATGCTGATAGTTTTCCAATGTGTATTCAGCTTTAGGGCTAGTCTCTCCCCATGCATAATAGTTGCCGTAGCCTTCTGGAGATGATGCACCTACATTGCATGTTGCCCATTTCTTACCGCTTGGCAGTCCAAGGTCAACATATTCGTGACCGTTATGCATTGGTGTTTCTGGTTCTTCTGGTTCATCACCTGGTTCTTCTGGCTCATCACCTGGTTCTTCTGGGGTATCTTCTAATGTTGTTATAGTCTTTTCATCGCCATAGCTCGTACCTGCTTTATTGGTAGCGTACGCTCTTACATAATATTGGGTATTGGGAACGAGGTCAGTGATAATAACATCGTAACTTCCTAGTCCACCTTCAACGTCTTTTACTCGGTAGTCTAAAATAGTAGGTGTTCCGTCACTACTCCAGCAGGCACCGCGCTCAGTAACTTCAGCGCCGCCGTCTGCTGCAACCTGTCCCACTACCTTTGCACTTGTTTCGGTAACCTCTCCAACAGATTTTGTAACAACTGTTGGTTTCTCTACTTCTGGCTTACAAGCCAATAACAATGCGCATAGCATTGTCATTACTAAACAAACTTTTTTCATTATTTATAAATTTTAGGTGGGTGCTATTTATTATCAATTTTCCTACATCAATGGATAGAACCCATTTTTCCATATCAGTAGTTTGATCTATTTCTTAAAAAAATCTCCCGATAAACTCGTCAATCAGACGGTTTATCGAGAGACGTATTCTATGAACTTGTTTTTCCCTAGAATCTGTATGTCGTTTTTAACTTTCTCCATACCTTTAATTTTAGTTCCACAAAGTTATATTTTTATTTCTAACTTCCAAACTCTTTAAAAAAATATTTTTAAAGAAAATGGGGGGGCAACTAATTGACTATCTATTGTTTACTACATATTTTTACTATACAACTTCGCAACTATTCCATTTCAACTTTCAGTTTTCAATAAAAAAAGCGCCGAAAGCGCGACAGAATATGGATGATTTTTTCTGTCGTACCTTCGGCACTTTGATTAATGTTTGGTCTTAATTGCAGGCATTCCGAGCTCCGCTCTCCATACCTGCCTAGGAACTGTCGTCCCTAACGGGACTATTTCAAAACTCCAAAATTCAAACCCTGAATTTCTGAATCCCTATTACCCTGAACTCCTCAGCTCCTCAATTCCTCAATTCCTCAATTCCTCAGATCCTATTTCACCCATTTCCCGCTCTCCACTTCCTTCATTCCTAATTCCTCATTCCTAATTCCTAATTTCCAAACGTAAGTTCCACTTTGCCATTTAGAAGCATCTACCGAAGTGACGTCGTCTGCTATTTCCTGTTCATGGATTTTTCTTCCGTTAATATCATAAACGGTTAAAACAGCATTTCTTAAACCAGTTCTTATGTTCATCACATCACCGCCTGGATTAGGATAAGCGACAGCGAGATGTAAACCATGGGCGTGGGCTTCTTCGATGTTGACAAAGGCAGATGCTGGGAATTTGACGATATATGGCTCCCAAAAGAGATCTCCACCCATCTCAAATCGTATTCGGCCCAATAAAATAACACCGTCGTCCTTTGTAGGATATATATTAAATATATGCTGGTTGTAATTTTTCCCAATAGTGTAGTACCATTCCGACTTCTTTTTCATATTTGAGTCGAAGACAGGCATATAAATCCAGTAACCATTCGGTTTAAATTGCACCCACAAATCAGTATTATAAGCAGCTTGTCCAATAATATCGCCATTGGACATGAAACATAGATTTGTTCCAACAGCATTATCTACACGAAGATCTTTTGGTGTAGTCGTTAGCCTCAAACAATTTACCTTATTGTTTTCAACATCTATTTTAAACGCACATCTGTCTTTCTGTGTGTACATGTCATATTTATTTCCTAAACCATATATTTTTCCATCATAAGGATTTTGACTCCAGTTTCCGCCGAATGACTGAAGATCAATAGGAGGATCTGAAACAAATGGTATCTGTTTTGTCAGATTTAAATCCATATCAAAGACATTCATAAAATAACCATACGGATGTTCTGTACTGTTATATGACACA
>JAFYNK010000039.1 GCA_017548125.1 Bacteroidales bacterium
CGTCATTGTTTATAGGCAATATCTTGTATATATTGGATTGGATTATTTTATGATCAGATAGATGGATACTGGTATTTACATCTTTGGCTGTTCCGATAGTTTGTGTAATTAATGTGTTTTCTGTTGGTGGGTTGGAACTATAGGAAAGCCCGAAACAAAGGCATCCCATACAAATAAGAACCAATAACGGTAGAAGAATATGTAAGACACTATGCGTCTTATTGGTAGAGTCATCACTCTCCGCTGAACCCAAACAACAAGGTTTTAAAAAACCTTTCAGGGATTAAGCTAGCATTGTATATCAGATGATTAAGGTACTTTTTCTTACCCTCCCACTTTGAGATGAAGACATTCTTGCATCGTTTGGCAATCATTCTTCGGTCAAGTTTTGCTACACTCGGTGCTACATGACGCTTGGAGGTCAATAAATGTAGCAGTGAACGGAAAATGAAGCCTGATTTGACGCCTTTAATATTCTTGTTTACAATCAATTATGTTGAACTTTGTAGCAGGTGCTACATAAAATAAGTATTGTTATGAGAATGAGTTTTAAGGTATCGTATTATGTACGGTCAAACTATGAGAACAAACAAGGGAAATCTCCGCTGATGATTCGGATTTTCCTGAACGGTGAAATGCTCAACTTGGGTTCTTCAGGCTTGTGTGTTGATAAAAAATTGTGGAACAACGCCACGGGGCGAATGAAAGGACGTACCGCCGAAGTCCTCAACACCAACTCGCAACTGGATGTCATTTCCTCTTCCCTTCAAGCCATCTTCAAAAAGCATGAGGAGGACCCGGACTTGACCTTGGACAAGATCAAGAGTATCTATTTAGGGAAAGAGACACCCAAAACCACGTTTCTGGAGATTTTTGACAAATATCTGGATGACATCAAGGCATTGGTCGGCGCAGGAAAAACACAGGCGACCTACACCAAATATTCCACCACCAAAAAACACTTCGTGAAATTCTTGGATATGAAATACGGACGAAAGGACATATTGCCGAGGGAACTTAGCCACATGATGGTGCATGACTTTGACATTTACCTGAGGACAACGGCTATGTTGAAGCCCAACAGTGCCACCAAGACCTTGAAGTTCTTCAAGACCGTCGTTATTCTCGCACAGAAAAGCGGTGTATTGACACACGACCCTTTCATCAACCACCATTTTCATCTGGAGCATGTCGATCGTGGCTTCTTGACAGACGAGGAAATCAGACTGATTATGCAGAAAGAATTTCCGACCGCCCGTCTGGAACAAGTCAGGGACATATTCATATTCTCTTGTTTCTGCGGATTGGCATATATTGATGTGGAGAACCTGACCGAGGACAACATAGTAGAGCTTGACGGGAAGAAATGGATTATGACCCGACGGAAGAAAACCAACATTCCAAGCAACATCCTATTGCTCGATATACCATTAAAGATTGTAGAGAAATACCGCGGCAAGACCAAAGACAACAGACTGCTGCCTGTCTTGTCCAACCAGAAGATGAACGCCTATCTGAAAGAGATAGCCGATGTTTGCGGTGTCAGGAAAACTTTGACCTACCATTGCTTGAGACATAGCTATTTATCTTTCACATTGAAAACAAATGATTTACATAATTAGAATTTACGACAGGTAACGATTTAGAAACGAGCGAAGTTCCCTTATCTGTCTTATTCTGCATTATTGAAAAGAACGCTTCTACTGAATGCAAAGTTATGCTTTTTTTGTTATACAACGATTATATTTTATCAGTTTCTCATTTAAACATTAATTTTCCTGAGTTCCCATCTTTTTATCAAATCCATTTTAACAGTCTTTTCACTTTTCCAATCAAGTCCTCTTTATGAGGACGTAATGATATTTGGAACATAACTTCTGATTCATCAAAACTATTTTCTCTCAATTTTTCTTCATTTCTCATATGATCATCTCTTAATCGTTTCGTAATAATATGTTCATTTCCCCATGTCATCACAGCATATGGAAATATGCATTGTAAAATTTCACGAGTCTGACTATAATTATGTTCTTCAAAATAAAAGTGTGCTATTTTTCTAGCGACTTCTATTGCCAAAGGATCTCTAAAAGAATACCTATTATTTAAGGCTTTCAATATACTTGTAAATATATCTATTGCATCTCTATGGTAACCCATTCGTGCCAATGAAAATGCTAATATAAGTTCAGCATCTATAACTTCATAATCATCACAATCAAATACTTCTCTTAAATTTTCAATTAATATAGTCTGTTCATGAATAAAATCCTCCATATTATCGTTTTCATAACAATGATACATCAATTCTGTTGCCATTGATTTTATGCTTAATATATCCTTTTTATATTTATTTATATCAATATTATGTTGTTCAATATATGCAACTATGTCTTTTAATTTATCTTTTACCTTATCATACTGATTAGTCTTTAAATAAATGTACAATAAATTATGGAACGCCGTAAACATCTCATCATAATTACTTTCAGACACAGTCTCTCCATGTTCGGTTATATATGCGATGCATTCATCAAAATTTTCTAATCCTTCATATGAACGAATAAATACATAATGAAGAAATTCCTTACCTTGCATTCCATTATACTGTAGTTTATACGATTTTGCAATATCATTTGCCTCCGTATAAAATCCAAATTTAGCCAACAACACTAATGCAACTAAAAACGAAGTTTCATTTTCTGAATTAGCAATTAATTTATTTGTTTGTATTATTTTTATAACAGATAAAATATGGTTCTTAAATGAGAACAAACAATGACTAAGTTCAAGACTATTATTTCCACTAATTCCGAAAAATCCTTGTACTAAGTTCAAAAAGTCATATATAATTTTGTAATCTTTTGATAATAAAGCATCAAAGTTATCTCGTAAAACTTGGTGTATATATGGATGCCGTATTTTTATAGCATTGTTGTGAAGCACTATAAGATTGGTTTTCAGAAGTTCTTGTACCACTTTCTTTGAAAAAACATCAAACATACCTTCAATATTGACATAAGGAAAATCATCGTAAGAAATACACCCCAAAAAACCTAAGACTTTCTGAGATTCTAAACTAATTTTATCTATTTGGTAATCTATATCAATACCAATAGCCATTTTTATCAGTAAATCAATGCTATATAATTCATTTCGTTCACTTAAAAATGGGGGAACCATCTCTTTCTTTAAATAGTTATCTTTAAGTATTCTACAAAAGTATTCGGGATCTTTTAAATATAATTTATCATTTTTAATGAAAGAAATAACTAATGGAATACCGTTTGTTAATTTTACAATTTCCTTATTAATAATACGATATTTTTTAGCAATAAACCATTTATTGCAGATATGACCATATAAAAGATTCTCTACAACACGATCTGAAAGCCTAGTAATTATTAATGAAGATTTAATACCTCCATTAATATACAATAGATATTTCTCTTGTTCTTTTTTTCTTGAAGAAATAATGAATACTGGATTATACGAAATACGAAGTAATTCTTCCAAACAATCAGTCTGTTCGCAATCATCTAACCAAATAAGATATTTACTTTCACTTAATAATGTACTTAAACCTTTTGAGCCAGAATTGTCTATTTGTTGTGCCAAATTACTACATGCATATTCAAAACTTGGATTACCAGAGAACCTGTGATACAAAATTTTGTCATAAAGCTTATCCAAATCTTTTTCACATTCCAAAATGGAATGCCCTATAACCGTTGTCTTACCAATACCAGCAGAGCCACAAACAAATATAGACTTACCATCAACAATTCTCTCTATAATATATTTTTTTTCATTAGTTCGTCCCAAGCAAATAGATGAAAACTGGGGAAGAATCTTAATCGTTTTTTTTCTTTTAATAGACTTCTTAATAGTCATAATAGCTAAAATCATAGGAGGTAATCCTAAACAAGCTGTTACAACAATATTCCACCAAGTTACATCCATAATCATATGATTTAATAATTTATATATAAATTTATATATAGCGATATTTACACTACAAATTTAATAAAATTAGTTCTTTCGGAAATTAGAAATACAACTTTTTTGATAACATTTAAAAGAATCCTTCAAAAAAGTAAAAAAAGATTTACTACCTAATCAATCATATTTTCATTACCAGATTAATAATTTCACAAAGAAGATACAAAATGCTCGTTAAACACAGAAATCATGAATTAATTGTAAGAATCTGTGATGAAATGTTTTTATTTAGCACATTGACACGGACTCACAGATTTATTAAATAAATCTCTGCGTCTTGGTATATCTGTGTACTAAATTGGATAAATTCAAACAACTTATAAGAAAAATCTCATATAAATATAATATGCTAGATAAGTTCTAGCATCCGTACTTTTTGTATCTTTGTAATGCTGATCGCTTGAAAATAAACATATCAATAATAAATACTACTTAATATGTTTGTATTATGAAACCAATAAATACATTTACAAGAAACTCAAAAGATTTGCTGCAAATGCAAGTTTTTGGTTTTAAATCCTGTATATTAAATAAATAAGCCTGTCTAACAAATGTAGACAGGCTATCTCATAAGATTAAAATTGTTAGACACAGAAAACAAACGACTTACAAAACTTAAATTTGTAACAGGTAACGATTTAGAAACAAGCGAAGTTCTCTTATCCGTCTTATTCTGCATTATTGAAAAGAACGCTTTTATAATTTAAATAAACAAACATTTATATATCTCAACAATACTTATAATAATAATACTATAAATAAATATACTAGACTCTATAGACAGCAACTTGTAATAGTTTGAAATAGATCTGTGAGGACTAAATTTTCGTTCTATTGTCTCTATATAATTATCAATGATGATAATATCACGATAATCTTTTTTTCCTAAAACATATCTTTTTCTTAATTTTGTCCATTCTGTTAAATCTGCTAATTCACCCATAATATCAAAGCTATTATTATATATGTTATCATATTGTTTCCTGATTTTTTGTAATTTTACTCTTAATCCCAAAGATAACAAAGAAAAAACAATTAATAACACCAATAATATATTAGTATATATTACTATTTTGAGATAATATATAAATAATATTGAGATAGAAAATACAATTGTGATATGAAGCCAAAGTAGAATTCTGTCAATAATATCTTGTGTTTTTGAAAGATCAAAAGTATAATCCCTCAATATAAACGCTTTCTTATCAACATCTTTTTTCAAATCCTCATTAATATTCATGTCTAATAATTTTAAATAATTCTTCTTTGAATTCTTTGTGTAATTTTTGCTTGTCACGTTCACTAAACGATAAAAGCATTGGCTTTTCCCCGAAAGGGGATATAATAGAACAATAAGGATAAACACAAGTATGACAAACTCGAGAAATTTTCTCTGTACAACGCGTATAATATTGTCCGTGTTGATAATATGACATAACCTCCTCTTTATTCTTATTCCAAATATCAGCTTTTGTTATAACCGTTATAACACATTCAACACCACATCCGTTATGAATAAACTCCATCCACTCACTTAACTGAGTAATCTCTGCATTCCTATTGGTTGTAAGGTATGATTCTTTCACATTAGGAACTGGGTCATTTGAGAAAATATTCGCAATCTCGTTTTCTTCTACGTTATTATAGCCATAAGTCACAACATTAATAATACCTTTAATTTGATGTCTCGCTATTTTTTCTGTAGCAATCTGTCTGTTTCTGCGCTGAACGGCTTGCCCTGGCAAATCATAAAATCTGATTTTACGACCATTCTCAAAGACTATTTTCTTATTGTCAATAGTCTGTGTTCTAGGGGCTGGCTGTTCCGTCACAGGTTCCTCTAATAACGCTCTGATAAATTCGGTTTTACCTGCACCACTACATCCATATATTAATACGTTATATGGTGATCGACAATAATAATTAAAAAAATATTGGATTTTCTTACACCATATTACCGGATTAATAATCTTTAATAATTTTGTACCTGATTGAAATAACTCAAGCCATGCCAAACCATCCATATTCCCTTATAATAAATTTATCAATAACATAAATAGCAGTTAATTAAATAACGCAACAATTCAACACCGGAACACTATCTCAAGATTCTACTCATGAAATTAGCATATGATATTATCAGTGCAAAATTAGTAAATAATAATCATATTATCTTGTCTGTTTAAAACAAATATTGCTTGATGCAATTTTTTGGATATTTTTCAATCTTTCATCACAATACAACATTTTTCTCTTGTCTTGTTAACAACCTTCTTTTTTTATTTGGGTGACTTAGAATATTTAATGGTGTACTTTAGCACTGGATTATACTGTACAATTACATTAATATTAAATTAATATGATAAGGCGATTAATTGTTATTCATTTTCATAAATGAATGTTATTCCCTGCATTCTATATGAACATTGTTATATTTACTACGAATAATCTGTTTTATTGTTTCAATCTGCTCAATACAAACATCTTTTCCTAATGTAACCTTTGTTATGCAGGATGTTGGGATAATTTCCCGAAAATAGTCATTGTTCCCGATACCATCTACTAAAACAAAACGTATTTCTTGTTCATCTTCCCATTTAGGAGCATATTTTGTTGCTAATAATTTACTCCAAAAAAGTAAGTTATAATTCCCTCCAGCAGATAAATATCCCCGATTAATAGATTGTTCTACTTTTTTTACATAATTAACAGGCAGTACGATAAAGCCTTTCTTCGGTTTATCTTCTTGTATAAAATGTTTAATAGTTGCTTGCGTATCTAATTCGATACACATACCAGACTCTTTGCCATCTAACCTTGTATATCTTTCCCAGAGAGTCTCATTATTAGAAGTCTTACCTAAACTACAAATACCAATGCTGTTAAATAAATCTCTTTCTTGTTCTTTCTTTTTATCAATAAGGGTAACATCTATTAATCCTTGAGTAAATTCATATATATAGCTATAATCGACCTTATCTATATGACAATCTATAGTATCATTCAACTTACTTGCTCTTGTAAATTGAATGTTTGAGTTTTCAAGCATAAGTCTACCACTTTCATAAGTGAGATATTTATATACTTTCTTTTGTAGATGAACTTGCATTGTTAAACACCTCATCAGTGCTTTCCCGACCTCATCAACTTTATTATTCCTTAGCGTACTCATACTATCATCTTATTATTATGACATGACCTGTACCTTACCATCTACCTCTGTAACTTCTTCATTCTTAAGCATCTGTTGATACACCTTACGGAGTGAATAGATGATATTTTCTCCTGTACGCTTAAAGCCAAACTCACGAGTAGTAACGATAAATAGATCGTCAGGTGTAATGCCAAAACTGTGTTGAGCAATAGTTTTCATTGCTAAAGCTAACTCTTCATTGCAGATATAAGTTATAGGACGCAAATAATCATCATCTGGGTTAGGAACACGCACCTTTACATCTGCAAAGTCTTTTATTCTCACGAACTCATTTTTATCCTCTGTTATCATTCCTTTTAGGTGATAGCGGAAGATATGTTTGACTTCATCACGAACAACAGATGTAGCTTTCTGGCGACCATATGCAGGAGCGATACGCCTACACAACTCTTCAAAATGAATCGGCTGTTCCAATGATATGATGTCCCACGCTATGTCATATCCCTCTCTTGTGCTTCCGTCTTCATCTATAATGTTAAGGGGATATGCACGCTTATACAAATCAAAGCCATAACCCTTATCAACAAACTCAGATGGTTCAATCTTCTCTTCGATTTCGATAATTGGCATTACTGCATCTGCATTGCTGTCACTACTATCTGAGACATCGTTATCCTCCGATTCTATAATCGCACGACCAAGAGTTCTGTTTACGGTAATGCGTCCCATGATGGGAGCCTTACCCGACTTGTCTAATCCGCTCTTTTTGAGGTAGAGTAAAACCTTGAATTTTTCTACTTTCATACGCTTATATTTTTAGTGGCAAAGTTAGCCTGTATATAAGCGTTCTTTACTATGCAAAATGATGACAATCAACGCAATGTGATGCTATTGCAGATTATTTCGTTACCACTCGGCTTTCGGTAACAGCCAAGCTAACGATTTGGTAACTGAACACCTGCTCATAACCGATACTTTTTGCGTTAAGTAGATAGTGCAATAATATCGCTTTTAGTTGTTTCTCAACCGTTTACGTTTTCCTTATTCAATTCCGAAATCGTTTGCTTTGCTACTTAATATCCATTAGCGTCGACATACTTTTGCTACTATGACATTAAGTAAAGGTGTACCCATCGAATCTGTATCAAAAATGTTGGGACATACCAATATCAAGACAGAGAAAACGCATGAATTAAAATGCTTTTAACCAGGTCATTAGTAAACTTTTCAGATAATCTTCATCCCATGCTGCTTTCATTCTTTTTCTTTTGATTGAGGCTTTCTTGTCCTTATGTTGATGATTCTTCAAGATGTTCAATGTTATTTTAGCAATTAAGGAATAATTCTGTGCTGAGTTCTTCCTTTTCCGGTCATCATCCTCGTTGAATGTAACATCCAATTGCCAATGAAGTCCATTCTCAATCCCCCAATGTTTTCTCTTGAACTTTAGTATTCTTTTAGGGTCGTTTTCCAATGAAGTAATGAAATAGTGTCTTTCCGTCACATCTTCTCCCGTAGACTTGTCTATTCTCTAGTTGTCGATGTATCCGAAAGTACGTATCCCTTCCCATTGTTTGAAGATTCTGCCCAAAAAATAAACGTCCGAACAAGTTCGACATGTACGGTTTACAATAAGTCCATGTCCCTCTTCCCGTTCTGAAAACTCTTTCACATATTCACATTCATGGTATTCTCTTACGGCTTCCATCGCAACTTCGATACTTTCCATCAGAGTTGGTTGGTTTCCCTTTACCTCAAGCAGATAATCCGCCTGTTTTTCAATGATTTGTGAAACAATGTCTTTCTGTGTTCCGATTGCATCAATGGTTATAATATCCCCCTCGTGAAGTTCCAAACAGTCCAACAGTCTGGGAATGGCTATGATTTCGTTCTCTTTACTGTCCACCTTTTCCTGCCCTAAAGAAAGACATTGGTCCACAAGAAATGCACTGACCAGATGTAGCTTTTCCATGGGCTTTGGGTTCTTTTCCTGGATACGGAACCCCTCACTGTCATACTTCCCCCTTTCATTCATGCCTTAGCTGATGGTCTTGCCGTCTATGGCAATCTGTCTTCCAAAGTCTTCCTTCTGCTGTTCATCAGCCTCTTGCGCATCATCTTGTTCAAGGTGTATTCCCATGTTTTCCCTCATTGACAACGCCCATTTCCTATAGGAATTCTCCAATAAAGAGGAACTGACCAGACAGAAGAATCTCCTTATCGTATCGTGTGAGGGACTTTCCTCCAATATTGGAAAGAATGAACGGAGAAAGTCCAACCGGACCTCGGCAAAGTCGGCTATTTCATTCCAAGTCTGGCAATTCGCAAACACTCCCATCAAAGCGGACATCATGATGACCGGGGCCGGATGTATAACTTTGGAGGCCTGTCTCGGATCTATTCCATTGACGACATTAGACATGCTCTCCAGGTGTCTTTCCAACTTCTCTCTTAACAAAAAATCTTTAGCTATTTTATCCATAGAAAACTGATTATCAACATATAAAGATAATCAATTTATTGAATGTATGCAAATATTTAGCAGCCTGATTTACAACTAATTCAAACATTCCATGTTTTATCAAGTCCTGCTTTTTCTCTTGCTGTTTTATAATGATTAATTGAAATTAATTCATTTAGACTGATTCTAACAAATTCTTCTAAAAACGGCCGAAATAATTTTATTCAACAAATAAGTATTACTGAAAAATAATAACTTAGTATTCATGCGTTTTCTCTGAATATCAAGACGACTCAAATATATGCTCGTATTACAAATAAGAAAATAGAGGAAGATATGACGAAGTTAGCAGAAAAACTTAAATCATTCAAAATCATTTAAAAGCAACTCTGTTTCTTTGAATAATGTATCAAAGGTAAATAAGGTTATTATATTCGTTCCAATGAATATTATAATGTTGAAAAATAAATGCCCAGTCCTAAATGGTCGGATTGAATAGTTGTACGTTTGTAACGTGATAATTAACCATTTGTTTAACAATTGTTGTGATATTGATATGGAATTTATTCATTTCTTTAAAAAGATGGACTGACTAGGTACGGTAAAGAACGCCGACCAAATCATCGTGTTAGGACATGGCAAGATACTGGAAACAGGAAGCCATGCAAGTCTCATTTGGGAAAAAAGTGCATACTGGAATTTAGTAAAGAATCAATTAGAACTCGGAAACTAAAATGAATGATAAGAACAAAATAGAATTGAGAAGCGAAAAGATTCGCAAGATTATCGGGGATATGCCTTCGGGATTTATCCGGAATGGTATTAGCATTATAACTTGCATATTAATTAATAATATGTACGCTCCTCTGTTTTATCCCATATAAAAACGAACTAAACATCTTTGAATATATTACAACCCCTTAAATAAAAAACATAGGAGAATTTAAAATAAACATTCAAAAAGAACCTTTCTTACGTTTTAAAGAATAAACAATATTTATTAATCTTAAAAAAAACAACATGAAACAGTTTAAAATTATCGTAACATTGATAATTGCACTATTCGCAATATCATGTACAAATGAAGTGAAAGATGTAGTTTTGGAACAACCAAAACAAGGTCTAATAAAAACTGAGTCTTTAAATAATGTTCCCCAATCAAGAGGGGATATTAATCTGGACAATTATTCAGAGGGTTATCTTTGTTCTTCTGATTCATCTTCAATTGTTGCTGAAATATATGTAAAAGACAACAAAGAAGAAACAATTGCATTTGTCCTTAATGAAAAGAATGAAGCCGCATTTTGTGTTCACTTCAAAATTAATTCATTCATTAACGAAAATGCATGCACTTTTGTAGCATACAATGAATTAGAAGAGCCATTAATGGAAGGGCTTTTTGACACTGCAAAAGGACAGATAGAAATAACCAGTATTTACGAAAATGATGTTTTATCGAGAGCTTCCGCTAAAGCATGGTTATGCAATCTAAGTATAGGTATTGCAGGCGGAATTATGTCTACAGCAGCGGGTATGGCTTCTGCTGGTGCCGGATTTGTTGTAGGTCTATCATATACAGCTCTTGCTGTTGCAGCATGTGACGGTTTATGAGAATCACATTCTCACTTCTTATATTTTTGTCTATAATCTTTATTATCATGGGGGAATATTATGAAATGAATTTCTTTTTATCATTAGGAATTACATTTTTGTTCTCTTGTATTGGAGTTTATATTGGACAAAAAATAAAAAACAAATAATCAAAAAAACAAAAGAAAGGGATAATGGTGAGCCTTCAATAAGAGACCCACCATTATTGTTTCCATCAAGAATCTGAATATTCTTGGAAAATCTCAAAGTCGGGCAAGTCTGAAAACTGTTGCTGTTACAGATGCATGGTGGGCATACCAAGGCCTTATGTCTTCAGGGTTAAATATCATAGTTGGAGGTGGTGCTGCAGCACTAGCATCAGCATGTACGGCTATCTTCTAAATATATGACCATGAGTGATTTCCACAAATTTGGTCTTGTTACTATGGTAGGTTGGAATGTAATGCTGATTGTACTAATTAAGATCAATTCTGCAATAAAGCAACTTCCACTTACATATATATTCAATGACGGAACAGGAAGAATTGGTATTTCTATATTCTTTTTTATATGGTCAATTATTTGGTATGGTATTGGCATAAATCAAGGAAAGATTATGTGCTAAGAAGAAAAATGTTTAAAGAAAATTTTTCTTTATTAGATGATGAAAAATTTAATAAAGTATTTCGTTTATATTATGTTAGTGAACAAGCAAAGATTTTTTCAATCGTTTCTCTTACAGCGATTCCATGGTATATATTAGGGTATACGAATGAAAGTATAAGTAAAGAAAACATAATTATAGTAATATCGATGGGCACATTATCTTTGATATGTTTTCTTATTTCCAAAAAATTAAAATAGATTTATTCAGCGAACTCTAAATTATATACTTTTCACAATTGAAGAAGAAGGGCAACTGCCCTTCTTCTTGCAA
>JAFYNK010000040.1 GCA_017548125.1 Bacteroidales bacterium
AATGAGGAATGAGGAATGAGGAATGAGGAATTACTTTTGTCTTTAGCCTTTTGTCTTTAGCCTTTAGCCTTTTGTCTTTAGCCTTTATAAGCTCTTATTAGCCTTCTTAAAAACAAAATTCGTTAGTCTGCATGCTGAGACGAGTTCTCCGTCTTCGTTTTTGACGTCTATATTCCAGACGTGTGTTTGTCGTCCTTTATGTATAATTGTCGCGACGGCATAGACATAGCTTCCTACCGCAGCGGCTTTTACATGGTTAGCGCTCAGCTGCATGCCTCTGATGACATAATCTTTCATATCCACATAGCAAGCCGAGCCAGCGCCGCCCACGCTCTCTGCGAAGGCCATACTTGCGCCACCGTGCAACATTCCGTAAGGCTGCGACAATTCCTTCTTCACAAACATACGAGCATAGACGTATCCCTCTCTAACATCAAGATATTCAATGCCGAGAGTCTCCATCATTGTACCCTCGTTGATATTATTCATTTCTTCCAACGACAACATAACATATTTTTTAACAATAAATGCAAAACTACAAAATAGCCACCATCCTGGCAAGAAAAAAAATCTTAAAAATTATTAAGATATTAGTGATTTAGCATCTTTAAAATAACAACATCTGCTACCAGTAAATTAATTGTAAATTATCAATTCGTTAAGTTCCATATTGGAAATTCATTCCAATTTTCAGGGAATCCCATATCTTTTAAATTCAACAATTTCCCTCCAGAACTCATAATAGACATAAGGTTACCTTTAAACTCATTATCTGGATCAATAACGTCCAAAAGATATTTAACACAACTCACAACAGTAAAAAACTTATTGTTGCGAATATTTTTTATATCTTTTTTGTTTATGAAAGGATATTTCGTATTATATGATAAAATTATATTTATAACATATCTTCTATTCCATATCCTACTATGATGAGCGCAACAATTTCTTAGCACAGCAATAGCATGAAGCCAATTTGATAATATTCTATCATTTGGCAGTCCAAATGCATTTGCAATTTGCATTTTCTCTGGAGTTTTATTGAGAAGCGTGTACATTTTGCTTAATGTCCCTAAAGATAAAACCTCCAATGTCATCCATGCAGGAGGCAATGATGGACTTGTATATTTTAAAAAATAATGTTTTATAAAATCTTCATTGCTTCTTTTTATTTCATTTTCTGTATCGCTATATAGCAAATCAAAACAATCCGCTTTCTTACCATTTTTACTTGTTTTTTTAACTGCAAAAAGCGAACGGTTAACATACCAGTGGCTGTCTTGCATTGATTCACAATACACTTGCGACAACTTAGTTCTTAAGGCTATTTCAATTTTTTCTATAGCACTGAACATGAGAATCCTTAATTTTCTATCGAAACTATAAAGTTCTATAATTTCATCAAAACGAATATCATTTCTAATAAATCTATGATTGGCATCATCATTCTCATTATCCTGAAATGGATAAGTATAAGCTCGCAATCTGTAATAGCTATTATTTGACAAATATTCATAAGCGATATTTTTGTCATCAAATATCAATCCTCTATGTTCTAATTTTTCTATCTGCTTATCAATAGATAAAGGCTTCTTTTGGTATTTCATGGCTTAAAACTCTAAGACCTCCCAGGTGCGCTGAGCTAACGGGAAGCGTGGGAGGTCATATTGACTGCAAATTTACTATTTTCCCACCATCCTGGCAAGAAAAAAAATCTTAAAAATTATTAACTTTTGTAGGACTAATGACTAAGGGCTAATGGCTAAGGGCTAATGGCTAAAGGCTAAAGGCTAAAAAATGCGGAAAATATCTGTTATTTGTTGACTTAAAAAAACGACTTCCTATAATCTGCTAAATCAAAATACATTAATTGCGTGATGTTGCCGTCATTGTCTTGTAATGGCACAAACCCATTTTTCTCATAAAATGGTATTGCCGACTTATAAGCATCAACTGTTATAAATCTACAGCCAGACTTGTTGTCAATTAAAAAATAGGCTTTTATAAAATCTAACAGCGTCGTTCCTATTCCCTTTCCCTGTGATGGCAAATTTATCGCAAATCTGCCTATTTTTACAGCGGGATAGCTTTTGATTCTTTTTCTATTAACAAACTTGCGACTCCTGAAACGATTAAAACTCGTTTTGTCATCAAATTCATTTACCGATATTTTGTCATTTGACAGACTAAAAAAGGCAACAGTCTCTTCTTTTCTTTCCATAATGTAATTTACAGACAAAAGAGCTTTTTGGTATGACGAAGCCTCGTTTTTTACAAAATCGTCCAAATCACTATCGCCACAAATAAATGAATTGATTATCTCTGTTTCATTTAGACGACGAATAACCATCTTTAAAATTTTGCTATGCTAATGATATATTCGTAATTTTTCTTGACTCTCTCTATCTCTTCTTTTGAAACGACTCTCGTCTCATTCATACGTTTCATGAAACGTACCGCATCTTTACCTGTCAGAACTGGTGTCTCTTTAATTTCTCTTGCCATGGTTTCACTATTTTAAGTTTTATGTTGCAAATTTACTATTTTCCCACCATCCTGGCAAGAAAAAAAATCTTAAAAATTATTAACTTTTGTAAGGCTAATGGCTAAGGGCTAAAGGCTAATGGCTAAAGGCTAAAAAATGCGGAAAATATCTGTTATTTGTTGACTTTAAAACTACCATAAACTTTAAACTAAAAGTACAGCAAATCATAACAATTTTTTAAGTTCTTCTATATCGGGGAATGCACTACGAAACCTTTCTGGCATATCTTTAGTTGCTCTATATGTTGCAACACCCATGGGCTTATCATAATCACGAATTGCAAATTCTACAAACGAATGATTTATATCACGACACAACAAAATTCCAATCGAGGGGTTTTCATGAGATTTTTTAACATTAACATCTAATGCAGAAAGATATACACTCAATTGTCCCAAATAAGAAGAACGAAATTTCCCAGACTTCAGCTCCACCGCGACAAGTGAATTAAGTTCTCTATTGAAAAACAACAAATCAACAAACAGTTCTTCTCCTGAAACTTCCACCCTGTATTGATTACCCATAAATATAAAATCCTGTCCAAAAGTCATTATAAACTTTTTAACATTATCCACTATTGCTTTTTCCAAGACTCTCTCATTTATACCATCATCATATTCATCAAGTTCTTCTATATTGATAAAATCCAACAAATATTCGTCCTTAAAGGTCTTCACTGCCTTCAACGCTTGATTTGAATTAGGTATTGACGATGTAAAATTATTCGGAAGTACGCCTCTATGATTATATAAATCTGCCTTTAAATAATCTCTCAAAGTGTACTTATTCCAAAATCTTATTGCCGACTCGTGAATGTAAAACAATCTTGCATCTAACGTCTTGGCTTTCGACAAAATCTCTAAATGATGACTAAAACTTATTGCAAAAAAATCCGACCATTTAAATTCATCATTTGACTCTCCAATTTTCCTCAACAACAGATTTTCATCGATTTCATTATGGGCTATCACCGTTGGAATATCCAAATCGCCAGCCAACGGCTGACGATTTATAACATCAGACCATTCTTCATAAAACAAACGCATATTCTTTATGTTACTGGACGAAAACCCACGCAAACCAGGCAATTCTTCGTGCAACAAACGGCTTATTGAATCTATTGCACCTTTACCCCAAAATCCTTTCCTCGAGTTTTTAGATACATACTTGCCTATAGCATAATATAAAGATAATTGTTCTTTGTTAACAAACGATGCTGCATGATATTGACTTCGTAATATAGCATCTTTTATAGCCTTCGCAGCTTCACCATACACTTGCATATATTTCAAAAATTTAGGTTTTTAGTTATAAAAAAGCAAAATACTAAAGGCTAAAAGGTGTTTGCCATGGTTTCGCTATTTTAAGTTTTATGTTGCAAATTTACTATTTTCCCACCATCCTGTCAAGAAAAAAAATCTTAAAAATTATTAACTTTTGTAAGACTAATGACTAATGGCTAAAGACTAAAGGCTAATGGCTAAAGACCAAAAAAATGCGGAAAATATCTGTTGTCTGTTGACTTTAATAAATTGTTAATTTTTTTTAAGTATTTTATTGATTATTAACAAAAAATATTCTATTTTTGCGAGCGTTTATTTTATTGTCATCTAAATATCTTTTTAGATTCTAACATGATTTAAAACATATTGTCTCTCAATAAAATAACATTTTTTAGAAATTAAATTTTATTAAATATTAAAACTCATTCTATGAAAAAAAATTTTTTACTTTTAGTAATGATGTGCCTTTTAGGAGGATTTAGTTCTTCTTTGTTGGCACAAGAAATTCAAATTGGAGAAGGAACCGGTGGTACTTCTAATGGTCAGTATGTTCCTATCTATATTGGCAATTCTAATACATACGCTATTTCACAGCAAATATATTTTGCAAATGAAATCAAGATGCCTAATGGAGGAACCATCACTCAAATTAGTTTCTATACTTACAACAACAAATGGACTCGTAATATAGAAATTTACATGACACATACATCAAAAACCACTTTTACTGCTAATAATCAATGGGAGTCTGTAGGTGCTGCAAATAAAGTTTTTAGTGGTGATGTTGAATTTGGCAGTGGTAATACTACCGATATCGTTTGGGTTACGATAACTCTTGATAAAGGTTTTACATACGATGGAAAAAGTAATTTACTATTATGTGTAAACGACTTAACTGGAACTAAAACTTTTGATAGCAATTATCCAAGATTCCGCACAAATTCTACTGCGAAATCAAATACTGTCATATATAAATATGGTTCTAAGATAACTGATCCATCAACACAGTTGAGTAGTTTAAATGGTACTAGAAAAGCTTATCGCAACATCATCAAACTCACCTTCGGCGGTGCAGCAGAGAAAAAAACTCCTGTATTCACAGATACATACGCATATCCTAATGGAACAACAAGCATATTCAACCCTTATCTTTCATTTTTTGCTGAAAACAAAACTCACTACAAAGTTTTGTTAAGCACAAAAGAAGACTTCTCATCTGACGTAAGATACGTTGCAGGTAGCGCAACAGAATGGGTTAATGATGAAGAAAAACAAATATACACTTCTACTGTAGAAGGTTTGAATTATGCAGAAGAAACAACCTACTATTGGAAAGTTAATGCAAGCAACGGTGGCGGTGCAGACGATCCAACAGCAGAATCTATTGTCTATAGCTTCACAACAAAACAAGTTACAGAAAAACCAGGTCAAATAACAGACGCTTATCCTAATGGAGAACAAGGTTTAGTAAATCCTGAATTCACATGGACATTCGGTTCTGATACAGAAGAATATCAAGTCTTGATAGACGGCGAAGCTAAAACAGAATGGACAAACCCAGGTTCTTCTACAACAGGTTCTTACCAAACTTCTGGCTTAGCTGCTGGCGAACATACTTGGAGAATTGACGCTAGAAACACTGTAGGTACAACAACAGGTACAGAATATTCATTCTCAATTGCAAGTCTCCCAGACAACGTAACTCCAGTTTCTCCAGTAGATGGCGCTACAGGCGTTACAAGCAGCAAAATTAGATTCGAATTCGCAGATGGTACAGAAGAATATAGATTCTTATATGGCGAATCTGCAAATGCACTCGCATACTGCGGTCATGGTACAGCTACAACATGGTTAGAAACAAACGGCATTTCAACTATGGAAATAGAAGCTCCATATTTCCAAACAGGCAAAAAATACTACTGGGCTGTTGACGTTAAGAACTCTATAGGTAAGAGAAGCGTTTATCAAAATGGAACCGGCGACGAAGCTGTTGCTATCTATTCATTCACAGCAGCATCTACATTGCCAGTTGTTAACACAGCTCCAGATAACGGTGCTTTTAACTTAGACAACCCTGAATTAAAATGGAATTATGTTGGTGCAGCAAGACATTATATGGTTTATTTAGGCACTGACGAAAACAGCTTGGAAGCTAAAACAGACTGGATTGCAAGAGAAACAACCAGCACTGGCTATGTTGGCAACGGTTCATACCAAACAGAAAACTTAACAGCAGCAACACCATACTTCTGGAGAGTTGACATTAAAGACGAAGCAGGTAATGTTATCCCAGGTGAAAAATGGTCATTCGTTACAACATTGAAAGCTCCTCAAGATGTACAAGCTAGCCCTGCTAATGTTGAACCTTCATACAGTTTAAAATACGGTGAAACAACTATCATGTGGAGTACAAATGATATGACAAGCGTTTTATGTTATAACGTATATCTCAACGGTGAAAAACTTAACAACGAACCAATCGCTCCTACTAAAAATTCATATAAAATTGAAGCTACTACAATGAAGCTTACTTACAATATGAATCCTGGTCATAAAGTCGAGGTTGAAGCTGTATATGATTTAGGTACTTCAAAGTCAGAAATTTATGTTAAGGTTTCAGGTGCTGGTTATTTTGTTGGTAAATTCTATAGCAACGACTTCAACCACAGACTTGCTGATGCTACAGTCACATTGACACGCACAAAAGACGATTTCGGCAATGAATATGACGGCAACGGAAAGCAATATACATATACAACTAACTCAGAGGGTGATGTTTATTACGAACAACAAATAGGTGAAGAAACTTCAACAATTACAAAAATAGGTATCCTTGATGGTACATACAATGTTACTGTTGAGAAAGCTTGCTATGAAACATACGAAGGTACAATAGATATTACAAACGGTAGTACATCAGCAATAGGTGGCTACGATGGTAGTGGACTCTATGGCGTTATCTTAAAAGCAGACCCAGCTGTTATGTTTAATGTTTCTTGTAAAGAAAACACATTCAATTCAATAAAAATTTATTTGGAAAATACAGATTGGATAGATAATAATGAATATAATGATGAAGGACAAGTAACAAAATATTTTGGAGAAGGTTACTACTACGTATATCTTAAAAACGGTGAAGAAATTACTGAATTAGAAGCTCCTGTATGGTTCAGTCAGGATGGTCAATCATCTGTATATTGCATCTACAATGACTGGGCATTCTTAGGCAAAGGCAACTATCAATTCGGTGTTGCTAAAGTAGAAGAGCAAATCAACTGGTCATCAGCTGCAACAAGAAATTACGACGTATTTGAAGGCAGAACAGATGAATGGTCAAAAGCTAAAAACTGGAGAGACGGCGAACTTCCTTCAGAAAACGCTAACGTATATATCCTTTCTCCTTTAACAATTGCTGCTGACGAAAATATAACAACAGGCACAATTACAATGCAAGGAGATGAAAGCAAAATAACAATCAACGGTTCATTGACAGCTGATATGGTTTATAACAAAGCAAAAGCTGGTGACTTATGCATCAACGACGGCGGTCAATTACGTCAAAACAACACTGACCTCAACGGTAAATTCGTTATGGATATCGTAAGACCATCTGATGCAGATTTAGAAAACTGGGGACAAGGTGTAACAGCAGAAACAGGCTGGCAATTCATTTCATCACCTATTACAAACGCTGCAGTATCACAATTCGTTACAGCTAACACAGCTACTACAGGTGACTATGACCTTTACAAATACGATGGTTCAAAAGAAAACGAATGGGTCAACCATAAAGCAAATGCAGATTTTGAAACTAATTTCGTATCAGGTCGTGGTTATTTAGCATCATACAATTTACTTGAAGAAGCTACATTAAGCGGTACATTAAACGCAGCAAAAACATTTGAACGTCAATATTCATATACAAAACCTGTTGAAGATAAAGACGACTTAAAGAACTGCTTCTTAGTTGGTAACCCATTCACATTCAACATGGATCTTAAAAACATGACATCATGGAACAATGTTGTTGAAGGTGTTGCTATTGTAGATGCAAACGGAGATTATGAATACCTCACAACAAACGACATCATTCCTGTTGGAGACGGTTTCTTCATCCAAACAACTGGTGAATATCCATCACCATCAATTTCATACGCTGAAGGTACAGGCTCAAAGAGAGGCGAAAAAGTTGAAAGCATCAACGTTGTAGCAAGCAGCAAAGCTGGCAAAGACAATGTCGTTATCAACTTCGCAAGCGACAAAAAAGGCTTCCTTAAATTAGAAAACTTCAACAATGAAACAGCTAACATCTTCGTATCTAACAAAGGACGTAACTACGGTATCTACAACTGCAACAGAAACGTCAACGAAGTAGCTCTTTCATTCATCCCTAAACAAATGGGCAGCTACACAATCAGCTTAGACATCAACGGTGATTTCGAAAGCGTTGTCTTAGTTGACCGTCTCACAGGTGTTGAAACAGACATGCTCGTAGAAAACGAATACAGCTTCATCGCTACAAAAGAAGATAACCAAAACCGTTTCTTCATCAGATTAGCTAACGGCGAAGAACCTTCATCAGAAAACAGCCAATTTGTATATCAATCAGGTGAAGAACTTATCATCGAAGCTGAAGGTACAATCCAAATTATCGATATGATGGGTAGAGTTGTTTATAACAACGAAGTTGAAAACAGCAGAATCAATATCAGCAACTTCAACAAAGCATCATATATAGTACGTAACATTAACGAAAAAGAAGTAAAAGTACAAAAGATAGTTATTTATTAATAAATAGCTGCGCGAGTTATGAGCTATGAGTTGCGAGCAGAAACGCCGCGTGACTTATAGCTCAAAGCTCGAAATAAAGCTTAAAATCATGAAAAAATTAGCAATAGCATTAACAATAATATTAATAAATTGCGGAGTATCTTTCGGCCAGAATTACATAAATATTGATGATATGAACAATCAAAATGTCGATAGATTCTTCACAACAAGCAGCAATAACAACAAATTCCGTTCAACGGATGATAACAATGGCTGGGGTTTGATGCCAAGCTTAATCGGCCACGGTTTAGATTATGATTACGATGCTGCACCTGCACCATTAGGTTCAGGTTTACTATTACTCACTGGTATGGGAATCGCCTACGGAATCAGAAGAAAAAAATGATAAACAAAAAAATCCGCTTAGTCAAGCGGATTTTTTTTTGGATTTGAAGACAGAACACTCATAGACTCAAGTATCTCTAATCCCTCTATCTCCATCATGCATTTGAAATGTCTTCTCGGACATTCCTTGAAGCCTAATTTGCTGCAAGGACGACAACGCACGTCTTTACGTTCTATAATATGACATTTCTCTGGCTCTTGTGGGAGATAAGGATACATTCCTAAAGCAGGCACTGTATTGCCCCAGACAGAGACTATGTTCTTATGAAAGGCAGCTGCAATATGCATCAAGCCAGTGTCGTTGGTCAAGACGCTTCTGGCTTGCTTGACAAGCGAAGCTGACTTCTCAAGGTTAATCTTTCCAGCAAAACTTACGACATTATCATTGACAGCAGCCATTATCTCATTGGCGCGTTCCACGTCATCGGGACCGCCAAGAAGCACGACAGGCTGATTGAGTCTCTTTATCACCTCAATGACCTTGACAGCAGGCAGTATTTTTGTCTTGTAAGTCCCTCCTATCACAAAAGCGTGATATCCATTCTGAAACGCAGCAGGCAGCTCAGAAACGTCATATTCATTTTCCTTTGATATAAAGAAATCAAGACCTTGCAAATCATTTTTAACGCCCAGTTTCTCGACAGCACGGAAATATCTGTCAACGATATGAACATCGGGCATCAAGTTGATTTTAAATGTCGTGAGCAAGAACTTTTTGAAATTAAGTTTTGGGAAAGAAGAATGAGGGCATCTCAAGGAAAGAGTCACTCTTTTACTTCTTTTGTTCTTTTGCAAGTCAACGACATAGTCGTATTTTTCCTTTTTTAAATCACGGATATTATCTTTTATTGAACTATCAAATTCAAACACCTTATCTATATAAGGATTCTTTTTATACAGATTGCTGAATTTCTTTTTCGTCAAGACGTGAAGTTCAATATCCTTCAACTGCTTTTTCAGGCATCTCACTATGGGAGTTGTCAAGACAATATCACCTATCGAGCTGAAACGTATTACGAGAATTTTTTTCACTTTGAACCTTAAACTTTAAACAGTTGAACCTCTTAAGCTCTCATCTCTGAAGATTATTTCCACTGTCTCTTCATAAACATCCAGGTTGTTTATCTTCTTTATCTTACGCCAGATATTCTGAGAGTCTTCGAAAGAGTTCATGAGATAAGACCACATTTCTTTCATGCAGCCGATTATTTTAGGGCTGCCACCAGCATGACGCAATCGTTCAAGATAAAGCGACACCACGAAATGATGCAGCTTTTTCTTTCGCTCATCATAATCGAAGGTCATGCCTTTAATCTCATCGGCGAGGAAAGGATTGGTGAGAAGTCCTCTTCCAAGCATAAACATGCTTATATCAGGGAGTTTTTCGCTTATTCGTTTAAAGTCGTCCACTGAGAAAATATCGCCGTTATAGACGAGAGGGCGCTTTATTTTTGGCACCAGCTCAGCGAATCTGTCAACATCGGCATAGCCTGTATAAAGTTGTTTGCCTATTCTCGGATGTATGATAATCTCGCTGAAAGGATAAGCGTTGAAAGAGTCAATAAGCTCGTCAATCTCAGTGTCGTTATAATAACCGAGGCGACATTTCAGGCTGAATTTAATATCAATATTATTAAATATCTTATCGAAGAGTTCGTTCACTCTCTTAGGTTCTGCCATGAGGCCGCAGCCTCTCACTTTATTGGCCACTCTTGGGAACGGGCAGCCCATATTGAGATTTATCTCTTTATAACCCATTGCCTGACATTGGCTTGCGAATCTTATTATCTCTTCTGCGTCGTTGCCGAGAATCTGAGGTGTCAGGGTGTTGACGTCATTGCAGTTGACATCTATCTCCTCCCCTTTCAGGCTTCTGCTGTTGTCTTTATGTATTCCTGTGAAAAAAGGAGTATAATATTTATCTATTCCTGTAAAATATTCTTTGTACAAGTTGCGATACACCGAATCGGTGATACCTTGAAATGGAGCTAAACTTAAAATCATCTTTCTTTTTTAGAAATAATTACAACAATACTAAAACAAATGAGCAATGATGCCACCAAAGACGCTGCCCTATATAAATAATCGCCGTATTTTGAGTAGAATGTCATTTTTTTGTTGGTTTTCATGGTGTTTGACAGAGCGTCAGCTTCCCAATAATTGGTTTCAGCGATGACGTCGCCGCGTTGGTTTATGAATCCGGAGATGCCAGTATTAGCCGAGCGAGCCACGTCTCTTCTGTTTTCTATGGCTCTAAGCTTCGACATCTCAAAATGCTGCCTATGGCCTGGGGTGTTGCCCCACCATCCGTCGTTGGTTATCACGAAGAGCAAATCGGCGCCTTCTCTGACAAAGTCAGCCACATAGCAACCGAACACCGATTCATAACAAATCATCGAAGCCACTTTATGGCTCTCAAAATCCAGCAATGTTATTTTATCTTCACTTTTCAATGTTCCTACAGTTCCGCCCAAGTCAATAGCGAGATTTTTTACAGGTCGGAGAATCCACCATGAAGGCATCATTTCCACGCCTGGTGTCAGCCTTGATTTCTGATGATATTGAATATCATCGCTGCTGTCAATCATAAGAGCGGTGTTATATGAATAATAATACTTTTCAGCGTCGTAGAACTTGCGAGCTGCGAAATCCTTTTCCTCGCCTTCAGGAACCATTCCCAAAGTGCTTGCGCCTATGACGTAGGCTATATTTCCATTGTTCTTGGAAAACGCTTTCAATCTTTTTACAGAAAAATAAGAGCCGATTCTTTCGAGCCAGATATTTTCATGGATGGATGATTCCGGACTCACTACGAAGCGCGTTTCGCTGGTGATAAGAGGCGCTGCAAGCTCAAGATTCCTATCTATTATCTCAGCCGCCGACAACACAAATTCTTCATGATAAGGGTCGATGTTAGGCTGAACGACGACCACTTCAACATCATCGCCTTTCTCCTCGTAAGTAGCATATATTATCTTGCTTATTGTCAATGGAATTGCAATCGTCAAAACAAAAAGAATAGCATATTTTCTTATATCTTCATTGGCTTTTTCTAACAATGACTTCAAGAGTTGATAAGCCATGATATTGGCTAAAATGACCCACAATGTGCCGCCTGCCACACCTGTAAATTCGTACCATTGCACCCAGGAATGATTATGCGAGAACACATTTCCTATATTGAGCCAAGGCCAATTCAACTGCCAGTTAAGATGCAGGTTTTCAAAGGCGAGGAAGAATATTATAAGAAGGAAATAAGCGTTTCTGTTCTTGAACAATTTTGTTCTTGTAAGATGATAGAGGTAGAACGTTGTTGCCATGAAGGAGCTGTTCAGCAATATTGCCGCCACCGAACCTGCCGGCGTGCTATTCCAAATCCACCATGTGCTGAGGCTGTTCCATACAAGAAAAGCGAGAAACGAAAGCAAGAATATGTTGCCTTTTGTGTTATTTTTGTTGGTACCAATATAATCTTGCAGTAAAATCAAAGGAGTGAAAGCGATGAAAATCAATGCTGTGATTCCTTTAGTAGGCCACGCTGCTGCGATGAGCAGGCCACTTAACAAAGCCAATGAAATTTTTGTGATATTTCTCATTTACTTCATTTTAAAATAGTTAAATATTTTAAAGCTATCGTCGAGGAAGATCAGCGAAGCGTTTCCATTACGTTCTATTTGATTTATGCTTTCTTCAAAAAGCTCTATTATCAAATCTATGTTATTATTAGATATGAAAGGAGCGAAATTAATCAAGAAATTCTTTTCTTCTTCAGGAAGCAAGATACTGTCTTTCAATCCATTGTTATAAAGCAAAGCATTATGGAAGACATTAAGTCCGTAAGCCAGAAATTCCTTTTGTTTCTCTCTCACGAGAGGTTTTATATCATTGGCTATGAAGTCGATGAGTTCTGAAGCGCTGAATCTGAAGCAGTAGCGCATCCATTTCTGGAAGAGACGGAAATAGATATTGTCGTTGTTTTCATCATCGCTGATGATATTACGGGCCTGAATCCAGTTGCCGTTAGCAAGTAGTGCAGTATTGTAAGCCTTGGTGATATCGCATTGAAACTCACGAATAAGAGCGTTTTGCACTTCGTCAACAGACAATTTAGGTATCTTCACCAATACTGTACGAGAACGTACTGTTGTCAGGAGTTCTTCCTGGTTTTCTGATATAAGTATAAAGACTGTTTTCTCTGGCGGTTCTTCCAGAAGCTTGAGCAATTTGTTAGCAGTCTGAATATTAAACTTCTCTGCCATCCAGATTATAGCTACTTTATATTCCGCCTCGTATGTTTTCAAGTTAAGTTTTCTTATTATCGAAGAAGCGTCGCGGACATTTATCATGCCTTGCTTATTTTCGACATCGAGGAAGCTATACCAAGAATGCAAATCGACATACGTCTTAGAAGCAATGAGATAGTCGCGCCATTCCGTCATGAAGAGCTCCGATTCCTGGTCTTTCTTGACGGATTTTGTTGTCGTTGTCGGGAAGAGGAAATGCAAGTCAGGATGCGCCAAGCTATTGTACTTCTTACAAGAAGGGCACACTCCACAGCTGTCGTTTTCTTTTTTATCGGTGCAGTTGATATATTGAGCGTAGGCAATGGCCAATGCCAGCTTGCCCGTGCCTTCAGGTCCGAGGAACAGCTGAGCATGAGCAACGCGATTATCCTTTACGCTCTGGATAAGTTTTTTCTTAATATCTTCGTGTCCAATAATTTGAGAGAACAACATTAGCTTAACTTTTATTATTTCTTAATAAATTTCTTTATTGATGCATTATCATTAATATCTATCAAACGTAAGAGATAAATTCCGCTTGAAAGATTATCTAATTCAATTACAGAAGAAGACTTCATATCAGAAGAGATCACTTTTCTTCCCATCATATCATATATTTCAACATTATGAATGTCATCACCTTCAACGACAATATAATTATCAGCAGGATTTGGATAAATGTTGAATTCTTTCTTTTCTGTATAAGAATCGAGGCCTAAGACAATGGTGTTGCCAGGGAAAACGACATCGTCGATCCAGCATCTGTCGGCGCCAGCTTCCTTTCTTTGGTTCTTGTCATATCTCCATTCAAAAGTATGAGTTCCTTTTTTGACGTCGTATGTAGCCATGTTCCAGTCAATCTCGCCGCTCCATCTATCTTGCATCACACCGTCGATATAAAATACGAGGAAGTCGCAATTTTCTTCTGTAGATAGTTTATATTGGAAGAATATTTCACCGTCAGTCGTTGTCTCAACGTCAATTAACAATGATGTTATTTCGTCATCATCGATATGTCCAGATTCGGCGCAATATTCTCCGGAATACGACATGTTTTTCGTCACGTTCCAAGGCAAATCGTAATCAAATTTCCATTCAAGTCTGGAGAAGTCGCCAGTCTCAAAGTCTTCTTTGATTGTTCCTACTGTAAATTTAAGGTTCTTTTCTATCTCATACATTCCCGACAACAATTTTATTTTTGTTACAAACTGTTCACCGTCAGGAGTATTTTCGTCGATGATGAGAGTCAATGTTACATTCAATTCTTGATTCACGTCGAGGCTTTCAAGAGAGATTGCGTTTTCTTCAAAGGCTGCGTATTGACTTGAGACGCTTCCTTCAACAACAACGTTTTCAGATTTGCTGTGACCAACATTTTTACCTTTGACATGAATTTGTATTGTCTCTCCGTTATTGACAAAGCCATCGTTATCGCCCAAAGAATCATCGTATGACAATTCATTTATTTCAAAAACAGGAGCATAGGCTCTGTAAACCAATTCTTGCGTCCAAGTGTTGTTTCCATCGGTGCAAGTCAATGTGAAGAAGACATATTCCTGGTCAGGTACGTTATTCATCACTTTAAAAGAGAATGCGTTGTTGATGTTTTTAACAGAGTTTCCGTCAACATTTCCTATTGAAGATTCATTCTTTATAATCTCAATAAATTCAGACGTTGTTGTCAATGAAGCGTTAACATTCTCAGCTTTTAAAGTTCCCACATTAAAGAAATCAATGTCAAGCTGTATCGTTTCACCGAAGTCCAGTTTAGCGTTATCATTACCGTTTTTGTCGTTTATTTGAATATCTTGAGCAAAGACGTAAGCAGTATTAGTCTCAACGACAGCGACGTCATAAGTCTGGCACCAGGCGTTAGGGCCTGTTATAATAAGTTTCATTGTGCCGCTGGCATTAAGAGGTTCAGCGAATGAGAGCGTTGTCTTGCCATTAACATCTGTCAATCCGAAAGCGAGGAGCTGGTTGCCATTGAACAGACTGCATCTGAAGTTATTTTGAGGCGTGCCATTTTTTTCAACGATAATTTCTGTTGACGCAGCGTTTTTTATAATAGCAGGAGCATATTTAATTTCTGGTATAAAAGGTTCGTCGAGCCAAGGGCAGACAGCGACGTCGCCTAAGATATTGATACAATAGAAGTTCCAGCGAAGCGCTCCATTCTCTCCCCATGAACTGATGAGAGGCGCTGTCATTATCTTCATTTCCTGGAATGCTGTTCCGATGTAAGGAAGTCTGTCGTGATAGTAAGAGTCGATAAACTCGCGGTGCAAGTGACGCGCTGGGCCGTCGCCCCAAGGTATGTACCAGCCATAGCGTGAGTTGCCCGTCGCTGCCACGAAACCTGTTGAGATATTCACCAAAGTCTCTAACATACATGTTCTTGTGAAGTCGCCGCAGATACAGCCATGAGAATGGAAGAAGCTGTAGTTATGATTGACGCCGTCGAGACGTTCAAATGACTCATCATTAGTTGATGATGTGTACCATCCAGCCACGTAGTTATAGTCAGCATGACCGACATGATGGACGTAGCCGCCGCCCACCTCGTTGATTTTATTTCTGAAGATAGTACCGCTCCAGCCTGTCTCGCCGTTAGCATAAACGCGATGGAATGTATAATCTTCAGGAATGCCTATAGTTGTGTAGTTGTCGTTATTACGTTCACCGATAAGAAGTTCGAGGTCGGTGCTGCCATAATAGCCATCGCCTAGATGCTCGCCGCCCAAGATTATATCGTTAAACTCACCTAAGACTGGGTTGGACTGATATTCCAAAGTCTTATGCATCATGTTGTTGAATTGTTGTTCGTTATTGAAAGGCATACGTCCGATAGCGAGTTCTGGCAACAAGTCGCTTTCTTCAGGTTCACCCCACAATCCGTCGTTGTCTTCATCCCAGCTGCCGTCGAGAGTCACATAATACATATCTGAAGGAAGGCAGTCGTCTTCATAACCATCCATGACATAACAATAGAGGCAACGATAAGGGACCACTTTAGAGTCGCCGCCGAGAAGCACCATCATAATGCCTTCGTTTTCATATTCATGTTTGATGAAACTACGAATCTGTTCCTGTTCATCGCGGCCATCATAGCTAGAGTAAATATCTTCCAAAGAAACGACTTTTGTTCTTATTCCTCTTGCGTTATAAAACGCCTTATATTCATCAAAATGAGACACCCATTCTTCTGGAGTGACGACCAACAACTCATAACCATCTAGTTTTCTTTGTTTTGAGTTATCAGAATACAGTCCTAACGATTCTGGGTTTTGTGCAAGACGCTCGACACGAGCCTTGACCTCAGGAGAGACATTTAACATCTTGCTCTTGTCATCTCTCGAAGCAGAATAAGTCACGCGTACTGTAACAGACTGAGCGTATGACACTTTACCTTCAGACGGGATATATCTCACCGGAGAGAATCCTGAGAATGCGAATGAATATCCGTTGAGATATTGAGTACTTACTTTTGATTTATATTCAGAAGGATATATTTCTGATGATGTATATATGTTGTCATTTTTTTCGATAGGAAGTTCCTTTGTCACTGACACAGGACGAGGTGCCTGATAAGGATATAAAAGATGAGAGCCTTCCACATCGATAAAATCATTATATTCTATTTCAATGTCTTGAGCTTCAGTGTTCTGAGGCAATAAGAGAGAGACTGCGAACCAAGGAAGAGAAGGGTTACCCACTTCAGCTCTTTGAATACAGTTGTCGAAATTGACTTGTTCGTAGCCTTGATATTTCTCAAATGAAGGGTTTGAAAAATAAAAGGTTTTCTCCATGACCTGAGCGGACACAGAGAAAACCATCATTATTACACTTATCGTTAATAAGAGTTTTTTCATATTATAAGTTTTTGCAATTATGCATTATGAATTATGAATTATGCATTACCTTCAATCCAAAGTGTTACTTCTTCAAGTTGAAGAGCAGGGACATCCATCTTGTTTTTCTTGCGGAGGCCGTTGAGTTTCTCACGGAGCGCTGCTGGTTTTTCAGACTTCATCATATCCACTGAAGTGTAGCCAGCTTTGATGAGCACTTGTGCCCATACTTCTGGAACGCCGATAGCCATGAAGTCTTGTTCTGTTGCGACTTTCTTGACTTTTTCAGGACGCATTGTTGGGAAGAAGAGAACTTCCTGGATTGCGAGCTGACCAGTGAGCAACATGACGAGGCGGTCGATGCCGATACCCATACCTGATGTTGGAGGCATACCGTATTCCATAGCGCGCAAGAAGTCTTGGTCGATAAACATCGCTTCGTTGTCGCCGCGTTCTGAGAGTTTCATTTGTTCTTCGAAACGAGCGCGTTGGTCGATAGGGTCGTTCAACTCAGTGTAAGCGTTGGCGAGTTCCTTGCCGTTGACCATCAATTCAAAACGTTCTGTGAGTTCTGGATTGTCGCGGTGACGTTTACATAATGGTGACATTTCAACAGGGTAGTCGGTGATGAATGTAGGCTGGATGTAAGTGCCTTCGCATTTTGCTCCGAAGATTTCATCAATCAACTTGCCTTTACCCATTGTGTCGTCGATTTCAATATCGAGGTTTTTACATACTTCACGAAGTTGAGCTTCGTCCATTCCTGTGATATCGACGCCTGTCTTTTCTTTGATAGAGTCTATCATAGAGATGCGTTTGAAAGGACGTTTGAAGCAGATCTCGTTGTCGCCCACTTTCACTGTGTCGGTGCCGAACACTTCTGTCACGACGCGTTCGATCATTCTTTCTGTGAAGTCCATCATCCAGATGTAGTCTTTATAAGCAACGTAGATTTCCATGCATGTGAACTCAGGGTTATGAGTGCGGTCCATGCCTTCGTTGCGGAAGTTACGTGAGAACTCATAGACGCCGTCGAAGCCACCAACGATAAGACGTTTGAGGTAGAGCTCGTTAGCGATACGCATGTACATAGGGATGTCGAGAGCGTTGTGGTGAGTGATGAAAGGACGTGCTGTTGCGCCGCCAGGGATCGACTGCAAGATAGGAGTTTCAACTTCGAGGTAGCCGCTTTCGTTGAAGAAGTTACGCATTGAGTTGATGATCTTGGTACGAGCGATGAATATGTTTTTAACGTTTTCATTGACTACTAAATCAACATAACGCATACGATAGCGTTGTTCTGGATCTGTGAAAGCGTCGTAGATGACACCGTCTTTTTCTTTCACGATTGGAAGAGGACGCAACGACTTGCTGAGGACTGTCAATTCTTTAACGTGGATTGACACTTCGCCAGCTTGAGTGCGGAATACGAAGCCTTTAACACCGATGAAGTCGCCTATGTCGAGGAGACGTTTGAATACGACGTTATATAAAGTCTTATCCTCGCCTGGGCATATCTCGTCGCGTTTGATATAGATCTGAACGCGTCCGTGAGCGTCTTGAAGCTCACAGAAAGAAGCAGCGCCCATGATACGACGGCTCATGATACGGCCGCCGATGCTGACGTTCTCAAACTTAGCCAAATCATTATCATCAAATTCTTCAGCGATCTGCGCTGTGTTGACGTTGACTTCAAAAGCTGCTTGAGGATAAGGATTGATACCTAATTTGTACAACTCGTTCAAAGAGTTCCTTCTTATTTGTTCTTGTTCGCTTAACATAATATATTGATTTTCTTAATTGGCTATAAAACTTGCAAATATAATAAAAAAAGGCTAATGGCTAACGGCTAATGGCTAAAGTTTTTTTTAGAGGGTTGAGAGAGATTTAAGGGATTAGAGGGAAAACCTTTGAACTTTGAACCATTGAACTAAGAACTCTGAACTTTCCAACTACTCTACACTTTTCTAAGATTCTAAAAAAGTCCTGAAAGGACGTCAGTTCCCAGGCAGGCGGTGAAGTGCGAAGCACGGAACCCCTGCAATAAAGATTATAGGGGACTTCTATAAATTCCCCGTTTAAATAATTTTTGACAATGATAATTAAAACTTTTACATGCTTTATGTTTTTTCTTGGAATCTTTTCGTCTTTCTTTCAATCACATAGCTCGTTATGTTCTTTCAAGAAAAACAAAAATCTTCTCAAAGAAAAATTCATAAATCATTTGCAAAGCAATTTATAGAAATCCCCTATAAAACCATCAAAGCGCCGAAGGTGCGACAGAATCGTTTGATTTTCTGTCGTGCCTTCTGCGCTTTGATTGTCTTGTGGTTCTTATTTTGCAGGGATTCCGCTAACGCTCCATCACCTGCCTATAATCATTCGTTCCTACGGAACTAGAGATAAAGAGGTTTGAGAGGGTTGAAAAGATTGAGTTCCTCTAACTCCTCTCTCTTATTCCTTAACAATCTTATTGACTGAAACGTTTCCGTTAACATCTGTCACTCTCACGAAATAAAGTCCGTTATTTAATGATGTGACGTCAATTTCATTTCTGTTTTCAACTGTAACGATTTCTTGTCCTAATGCGTTGAAGATAGCGACTTTAACAATATTATCGCCTTTAACTGTAAGAACGTTGTTTACAGGGTTTGGATATAATTCAACGTTAAGAGCATTGTTTTCTTCGAGACCTACTTCTCCATTCCAGATGAGATCAACAACTTGATCGCCTACAGAAGACACTATATGCAATTTTGAATTGTAATTACGTTTAAATACAAAGTCACATCTAGTTTCTACTTCAACAGATTCACCAACTGGCAATGTGTATGGAAGTACGAAGTCATATTCAGCTTCATAAAGAGAAGCATCTTCTACATAGATGCCATTTATAACGACATTATTTGCAGTATTGTTTGTGATTGTCAATATCACATCTCTAATTTCATCGTCAAACACTAATTCTGTTGGATTTAAAGTGAGAGCTGTCTCTTCGTGTTCGCCAATTGTGAAGACGTGAGGGTCGAGTTCGCCGAAGACAGGTTGTTGGTATCTGCGGTTTGACTCGTCAGCGCCGAACACATAATATTTGACTTCTGATTTTGATTGATAACCTTTGATATAACCTACATATTCATCAGGGTTGCCTGTTGCTGTCATGGTAGCTGTCTGGTATTCGCCGCCGTCGATGCTATAATAAACGAGGAGAGAATCTTGTTTCAAGTCAGCGCCGCTATAAGCGATGAATTTGCTTGTGATAGCGATAGAATCTTGCCATTCTTGTTCGCCGAAGACGACATCACGGTGGTCAACATAAAGCATGTTGAAATCCATGACGCCGCGAGTACGACAGTGGAGAGCGTCGGTGTTCAACCAACCGTCCCAATAGCTGTTGTTAGTAACGCCAATAACTTCATAACCTGGCATTGCTTGACGATAGATATTAAGAGCGCCTTCGTTATATGTTGAGTTAGAACCCATAGGAACGAGGACTTTCTTATTAAGAATCAAGCTGTTGGTATAAGGAGAAATAACGCTTCCGCCAGGGATGTCAACGCGATAGACTTTATAAGGATAGCCCCAGCAGCAGTTTGTATTTGCGAAATAATCTGCTACTTCTTCGTAATAAGGATAGCGAGGATTTGATTCAGGGACGCGAGCCAACAATATTTTGTCAGGTGCGAGATATTTACCCCAGCAGTCAACGTGAGCGATATAATCGCCTTGTGGGTCGATAGTCACATGATAAGGGTCGATGCCGAGATAATTTTTCATTCTTTCATAGACCTGTTCTTCAGACACGCCAGCTTGTGAAGCGCTCTCAGTGATGACGATGTCGTCGGAAACGCCATTGCCGCGGCCGTCTTGCATCATGTTACCACCAGTATGAACGACCTTCATGCCGTACATATTAATATCCCAATATTCAGCGAAATGACCAGGGAGGTCATCATCGTAAGGACGAGGGCGGTTGTAGATATTGTCAACGATAGCTGGCTCTCTTCCATCAAAGATGTACCAAGGGCCGAAGTCACGAATCCAATAAGAGTTGGTGTTTGCGTTCAAGTATTCAATATTGTCCATATTGACGCCAGCTGCTTGAAATTCGCTTTGTGCTGAAGACTGTTCGTAGTTTGTCACCACAGTGATGACCTTGCAATCTTCCGCCATCTCTCTCACGAGTTCTACAGGGATGCCGAGAGGATAGACTATCATAACAGCCTGCATAGGTTCATATTCGCCTGGGAAACGCACCTCGCCTGTTGGTGGAGGCGTCTCAACAAAACTACGGTTCATAACCGGCATATTCATCTCTTCTTCTGAGAGATATTTCATCAATCTCCACTTAGGGAGTTCTTGTTCTTGAGCCTTTAAATTAACGCTCAAGACCAAACAAAGCAATAATCCAATTAAAGTAAAGTTTTTTCTCATCTTTTGATAAATTTTGTTGTGCAAAAATACCATTTTTTCCCATAATTACGTTATCTTTGCAGACATTAATATCACTTTTTAAAAATTATTTCCTATAAATGAAAAGACTTGCTTATCAATCATTTTTGATTGTATTGTTCTGTATTTTTATTTCAACATCATCATGTAAGGTCGTTGAAAAATATACTACTACATTTTTTAATAGAGAAACAGAAAAGACAGCGACTGAAAACACGGCAGCGTCAGACTATTCAAAAGAAAACAATGAAACCGTCGCTGAAGCCGCTGCCAAACAGAATAACGCAGCGTCTTCCGACAATGTCATATTCTATGACGAAGACAACATTTACAGTGAAACAATCATAGCAGAGACCGACGACTACGTTTCAGACAGTTTGGAAATGGCGTTGCAGGAACGCATCGATTCAGAAAATTCAGGCGAGGCTATCGTTGAAGAATCTGAGACTATGATGGAGATGATTGACGAGTTGCAAGACATAAAATATTTCGAAGCAAACAAACTGGAGTCGAGTTCCAAGTCAGAGAACATCTACAATTATCCAGCTGATTATGTCCCTTCTTTTCCCGACAGCGTTTATGCTGAACGTATTGCCAAGCTGAGAAGCCAGACAACGATGGAATTGGTTTACAACAAGCACGTCAAGAGTTTCATCGACGTTTATGCGGTGAGGAAGAGAGATCACACCTGTAAGATATTAGGTCTTGCCGACATTTATTTCCCAATGTTTGAACAGGCTTTAGACAAATACGACATGCCTTTAGAGATAAAATACCTCGCTGTTGTAGAGTCAGCGTTGAATCCTAGAGCAGGCTCACATGCCGGCGCTAAAGGTCTGTGGCAGTTTATGTACGGAACAGGAAAGGTATATAAGTTAAACGTGACATCATTGGTTGACGACCGTTTCGACCCTGTCAAGGCGACAGAGGCAGCATGCCAGCATCTTCAGGATCTCTATGAAAGTTTCGGCGACTGGTTCTTGGCTTTGGCAGCTTACAACTCAGGAGCAGGCAACGTCAACAAGGCTATACGCCGCGCCGGCGGTTTGAAAAACTACTGGGCTGTATGGCCATTCTTGCCTAAGGAGACAAGAGGCTACGTCCCAGCATTTATCGCCGTCAATTATGTGATGAACTACTCTCAAGAACACAACCTATACCCTACCGACCCTGGCATCATGGCCGACGGCGTTGACAGCGTAACGGTTCACGAACCTCTGCATTTCGACCAGCTCCACGAAATGCTCAACATCCCTATGGAAGACATTAAATTCTTCAACCCTCAATATAAGGCTGACATAATCCCTGCAAACGAGAAAAACCCAATGTCGCTGCGTCTCCCTGAGAAATACATCAACAGCTTCATCGACAACGAGAAAGAACTCTATACTTTCAAGACAAAAAAAGGCATCGACAGAGAGAAACTTGAAGAAGAGATGAAGAAAGTGAGCGACAGAAGCGTCCATATCGTCAAGAGCGGCGAAAGTCTCGGCAGCATCGCAAAGAAATATCGCATCAGCATTAACCAACTCAAGACATGGAACAACCTGAAAAGCACCACGATATATCCTGGCCAAAAACTCATCGTCTATAGCTCAGGAGCTCCTATGGCTCAGGCTGGAAACGACAAACCTGTCATGCGCTCGACAGAACAAACGACTCATATAGTGAAATCTGGCGAAAACCTTAGCATCATCGCTAAAAAATATCAGTGTTCCGTCACCGATCTCAAAGAATGGAATAACTTGAAATCAACAACATTAAGCGTAGGCCAAAAGCTTAAGGTATATCCTCCAGCAGAAGAAAAGACAGCAAATGTCTCAACGACAACAAGCGGCGGCTACGTGATATATACCGTCAAATCTGGCGACAACCTCTGGGACATCGCCAAGAAATTCGACGGCGTCACCGTGGAACAGATCAGAACACTTAACAACCTCGACAAAAACGCCGTGCTTAAAGTTGGTCAAAAACTGAAAATCAGCAAAGCTAGCGGCTCTTCATCAAGCACGTCATCAGTGGTTCACACCGTCAAATCTGGCGATAACCTCTGGGACATCTCAAAAAAATACGGCGTCAGCGTTGAACAGATTAGAAAACTCAACGGTTTAACTTCCAAAGACGTATTGAAAGTCGGACAGAAGTTGGTAATTAGGAATTAGGAATTTAATTTTTTTAAAAAATAATATGAAAAAACTCGGTTTAATCTTAGCGGTATTATTCTCATTGTCATCATTATATTCATGCGTTGAGGATGTTAAAAATAAAGAAATTAAAAAGGCTCGCTCCGTAGGCGGAACATCGGAAGTGCTCTTGATAACACAAAACGACAGCCAATGGAACGGCCAGATAGGCCAGTGCGTCCGCGATTTCTTCGAACAAGAACAATATGGATTGCCTCAGCCTGAGAGAAACTTTAAAGTGGCACATATTAATATAGATGCTTTCAACGATATGTTCAAGAAACATCGTAACCTCATTATATGCAAGATTGACAACGACATAACAAATCCTTTGGTAGAGACACAGAAAAACTGGATGTCGGAACCACAGTTTGTGATAAGGATAACAGCTCCATCAGAAGAGTCATGGATAAAAACATTCGAATCACAAAAAGACGGACTTAAACTCTTGTTCGACCAAAACGAAAGAGAAAGATTCCAGGAATTCTTCCGTCCTACAACAGATAGCAAAATAGTGTCTCAAATAAAAAAACAATTCGGTGTCACTATGAATATCCCTGAAGGTTATTTCATCGGCGTTGACAAAGACAATTTCATGTGGATACGCAAGGAGACCGACGTGATGAGCATGGCTTTCATGATTTATGAGCTTCCTTATAAAGACACCGCTGACTTGAATCCAGATAACATCATCAGAGTGAGAGACTCTATCGTGAAGAAATATATCCCAGGTCCTATCGACAATTCTTATATGACGACAGACAAAGAATTTATAAAGCCTGCATTCAAGACTTTGCCTAAATTCCCTGCTGGCTATGCTGTTGAGACACGCGGCTTGTGGAATTTAGTAGGCGACTTCATGGCAGGTCCTTTCGTCTCATATTCTATAGTAAACCCTGAACATACAAAAATCATCACTGCCGAAGGCTGGATTTATTATCCTAACAAAGACAAGAGAGACCTACTCAGACAACAAGAAAGTATCTTATACAGCTTGAAGTTTGCAAGATAGAACGATTTTTGGGAGTAATGAAGTAATGGAGTAATGAGGTAATGGAGTGATGAGGTAATGGAGTGATGGAGTAATGAAGTAATTGAGTAATTGAGTAATTTCTCCTTTAGCCTTTAGCCTTTTGTCTTTAGCCTTTAGCCTTTTGTCTTTAGCCATTATAACAAAGGACGCTGCCATTTATTAACAGCAGCGTCCCACTTATAGTCTTGTAGTCTTGTTGACTTGTTGACTTGTAGTCTTATTCAACAACAACTCTATAATTTCTCATTTCGTTGTCGTTTGTTAATCTTATGACATAAACTCCAACTGTTTCAATGCCATCAATGCTATCGACATTCATATATTCAGCGACTTTGACGCCGATTGAGTTATAGACTTCTACTCTGTCGTATGTCATGCCGAGATTGATTTCTGAATTGATATTGGCTGGGTTTGGATAGATGTTAATTTCTTTTAATGAATTGTCATCTAAGCCTTCTGTGCCGAACATCATCGCGACTGGATTGTCGATTGAGCCGTAGGTAGCGTTTGAAGAGAAAATCACGTTTTCTTTTGTGAAGACATTTTCTTCTTCGCCAGTATTCACATCGTAATATCTGAATGTAAGTTCTTCATTAGCTTTACCGTAGATTGTCATGAAAATCATGTGTCTGTCTAAAGCTTCGATGTAAATAGGTCTTGCGCTGCCGCGTAATTCTTCACCGAC
>JAFYNK010000041.1 GCA_017548125.1 Bacteroidales bacterium
TCAAAATCAACAATGTCTTTTAAAACGACAAGAGGATTGCCCATATTGGACAACGATTCCATCGTGTTTTCATGCTCAAACAAACTTATTCCGCTTCTCTTCTGATATTTCATATATTTTTCAAATTTCTTACAAATATAACAAAAATATCAATATAATTAAATGATTGTCAATATTTTAATTTATAGAAGTTCCCTTAAATTTCAAATAATTGGGTTGCAAAGATAATAAAGAAAGGGGAGAATTGTTAAGAGAAATTAACATAGTTTAGATGGTTTTGTTAAGAATGTGTTAAAAAGAGTTAAAATATAAAAAAAGTAATGTTAAATACTTGACAAAAGAATGTTAAAAGATGTAGCTTTATGGAGAGGATAATGGTAGTGGGTAAGAAATTTAAAAATGGAAGTCCAGTACATGCGTTTGATATGTTAATATATTTTAAATTTTATTGATTTTAATTTGTTTTTTAGTGATAAAAATTGTTACATTTGTTGCGAAGAAAAACAGAAATGAAAATGAAATAAAAGTTTGAAATAGACATATTAAAGTAAGTGTTTACTTATTGCGAGTGATATTCTGAAAATCGCCAAAAAGAAGAATTGACCACGGCTGCAATTAAGTGAAGCTTCGCGCGCATGTGCGGACTTTCTTATTTGTGTGGTCATAGGTGTTTGGCGATACCTCAGAATAACCGAATAAGAGGAGTTCGCACTTTTTTTATTTGGTGTTTGTGGAGAAAATGATAACTAAAATACAATGTATTATGAGAAATAAGTTTTTACTGATTATCCTAATTTTTATTCTTTTTACAGGATGTAGCAGAAATCATTCTCGTTCTAGTAGAGATGTGAAAAGTGTTGAAACTAAAGAAATAACACAAGTTGTAAACCAAACAGAAAAAACAGACCTTGTAATTCCACAAGGTCAACGCACGATTAAACCAACAATCAATATTTATATTGAAAATTCTGGTAGTATGAATGGTTTTATTAACCAAACATCGGAATATCAAGATGCTATCCAGAATATGTTGGCATGGTTGGAGTATTATTATGATACAGATAATATAAAGTTACATTACATAAATGAGAGGATTATTTATAAAGAAAACACTACAAATGCAACATTGTTGAATTTTGCACAAAAAATGCTTTCTCCTGCTGAATTTAAATCAAATGGTAATGGAGCATCAACGAATCTGAATAATATCATAAAAATGATACTTGACGCAACTGATAATAAAACAATATCTATCTTGTTGTCTGATAACATATATTCGATATCAGGAACTCAAACGGCTCCAGTATTGTTGGCAGAATGTAAGAATAAGACATTGCAAGCATTCTTGGGTAAAAGCAAAGAGTTAAAGGCTCTGCATCAGCAGTTGTTATCCACAACAGTAATTCAACTTCATTCTCAATTTAATGGAAATTATTGGGATTATAAACATCCAACAGGTAAGGCTTCACAAAAACTCAATTGCAAGAGACCTTACTATATGTGTGTAATTGGTGTAGATGAATTGCTTTCTTCATTTAATGAAAACTTTGATGTACAAAAGATGAATGGTTATAAAAATAAATATACGCTGACAGAAATAGATGAACTAAATCCAGAATGTTGTGTGCTCGTAAATACATATAAAACAGGTAGATTTAGAAAAACTGACTGTACAACGATAAGAGAGGCTATGCTTGATAAACATAAGAATGTTTTTGCTATGGCTATAGCTGTTGATTTGAAAGATATTCCTTTGTCTGATGATGAAAAATGTGATGTGAAATTATTTGAAGTTACAGAAGATTATGTTATTGATGAAATTATAAAGGTTGAAGATGCTGCAATTGCTCCAATTGATAAGCAGGCAACTCAAAACTGTACACATATTATAAAAGTTTCAACATTAAATAGAACTATTCCAAGTTTTACACTTAAAATGAAAAGGGAATTACCGGAATGGGTGATAAAAAGTTCTTCTGTTGATGATACAAAAATTGGAGTTGATAATGATGAACAGAACAAGACATTTGGACTATGGTATTTTGTGACAGGTATAAAAGACGCATACGATAAAGGTGATGAAAATTATTTTGAAATTAATATTACAATAAACAAATAAAATTATGATACAAGATTTAATAGCAAACATTTATGAATTATGGGGCGGAGCCTACTTTGATGGTTTTTCTAATGACATGTATGACATCAACGCTTATTTGCCAATTTTCCTATGGATGATTATTTCGATAGTAATTGTCAGTGCAACATATTATTACATAATCAATAGTCCTAGATTGAATAGATGGTATTGGTGGGGAGCATTTAATTTGGGTACATCTCTATTGAATTTTGCAATAGGATGGGGTGTTTCATACGGAAAATTATTTGATTTGTATTATAATCAAAATATGGATTTGCCATATTCCGGAATGACTGAGTTTTTCCCATTTGCAACTATTTGTTTTGGATGGACATTCGTGTTGTTTTTCGTTTTCTCTATGGTTATAAAATGGGGAAGTAAAAATTGTAAACATTCACCAATATTGTAATTATAAAAACTGAAAGATATGAGTAAAGTATATGTATTCGGTATAGGCGGAACAGGTTCTCGTGTGTTGAGATCCTTGACAATGTTATTGGCATCAGGTGTTGATTGTGGAAATGACACAATAGTCCCTATTATCATTGACCCAGATGCTTCAGGTGGGGATTTAACAAGAACAGTCTCCTTAATGAGATGCTATTCTGATATAAGAAATCAACTTACATTTGACGGTGCAAGTCAAAATGAGTTTTTTAAAACAGATATAAACCAAGTTGTTCCTGGTTTTCAGTTACCATTAGACAACAAAGTGCAAACATTGAAATTTCAAGATTATATGGGATTGAATTCAATGACTCCTAATAATCAATGTTTGATGTCAATGTTGTTTTCAGATAAGAACTTGGGAGCTGATATGAATGTCGGTTTTAAAGGAAATCCTAATATTGGTTCTGTTGTCTTAAATCAGTTTTCGCAGTCAAAAGAATTCATAGAATTTGCAAATAATTTTCAACAAGGTGATAGAATATTTATAATTAGTTCTATATTTGGTGGAACAGGTGCTAGTGGTTTCCCATTGTTGTTGAAAACTTTGCGTAGCAATAAAAATATTCCAAATTTTGCTTTGATTAATAATGCTGTAATTGGAGGAATAACAGTATTGCCATATTTCAATGTAAAACAAAGTAATAGTAGTGAAATAGATTCAGGTGGGTTCTATTTATTATCAATTTTCCTACATCAATGGATAGAACCCATTTTTCCACATCTGTAGTTTGATTTATTTCTTAAAAAACTCTCCCGATAAATTCGTCAATCGAACAATTTATCGAGACAAGCATTCTATGA
>JAFYNK010000008.1 GCA_017548125.1 Bacteroidales bacterium
CATGCTTTATGTTTTTTCTCGGAATCTTTTCGCCTTTCTTTCAATCACATAGCTCGCTATGTTCTTTCAAGAAAAACAAAAATCTTCTCAAAGAAAAATTCATAAATCATTTGCAAAGCAATTTATAGAAATCCCCTTAATGCGATGTTAAGAAGAAAGATAGAATCGATTTTGGCTGAGTGGAAGGATTCCAAATCTAAAAAACCACTTGTGATAAAAGGTATTCGCCAATGTGGAAAAACATACATAGTCCAAAAATTTGCAAAAGAGAATTATGAGAATGTGGTTTATATGAACTTCATTCTCGAACCAGATAAAAAGTCTGCTTTTACTGGTAATATAGATGTTGATACCATTCTTCTTAATTTGTCAGCCTTGATACCAGGTAGTCGTTTTGTTAAAGGTAAGACTTGTATTGTCTTTGATGAGATTCAAGAATGTAGAGAAGCGAGAACTGCATTAAAGTCATTTCAAATAGATGGGCGTTTTGATGTTATTGCTACAGGATCTCTTTTGGGAGTAAGAGGATACGGTAAAAGCGACAATAAATTGGATGTTGGACAGGATTCTGTTCCCGTAGGATATGAAACTGTGATTGAAATGTATCCGTTGGATTTCGAAGAGTTTCTATGGGCAAATGGAATCAATGATATGGTTGTTGATTCGGTGAAGTCGTGCTTTGCGAATGAGACGGTGGTTCCTGATGGCATTCATAAAGTGATGATGGAGTTGTTATATAGATATATCATTGTAGGAGGTTTGCCTGAGGTGGTGAATACATTTGTCGAGACTAAAAATATCGAGTTCACATATAAAGTGCAGCGCAACCTTATAGCCGAATACGAAGAGGATATGGTTAAGTATGCTGACAATGCGGACAAGTCGCGAATTCGTGAGTGTTTCGAGTCTATTCCCAAACAACTGGCCAAGGAGAATAAGAAGTTTCAGTATTCGGTAGTACAAAAAGGAGGACGCTCTTCGCAATATATAGGTAGCATTCAATGGCTTGAAGATGCAGGAATAGTTAAAAGATGTTATAATACACAAATTACAGAGTTGCCTTTAGAGGGAAATTCTATTGATGATTGTTTCAAATTGTACACTTCTGATATAGGTCTTCTTGTAGCAATGCTTGATTATGGAACTCAGGCTGATATTCTAAAAGGAAATCTTTTAGGTTATAAGGGTGCTATATTCGAGAATCTTATGGCGGATTTCCTTTGTAAGTCTGGTCAGAAATTATATTATTTCCAGAAGGATAGTGGTCTTGAATTGGATTTCCTTGTGCAATACAAAGGTGAATGTGTGGTGGTGGAAGTCAAGGCAAAATCTGGGAGAGCTAAGAGTTTGAGAACAGTTCTGAAGAACAAGGAGATTTATCATGTCAATAGTGCTGTCAAACTTGGGAAATATAATGTAGGACGTGAAGGAGAGGTGCTTACAATACCACTTTATATGGGATTTCTTATCAGGGATAATCTTGCAGATGTTATAGTTCCAGATATTGATATGAGTTTGTTGGGCTAAAACTATCTGCCTTAGTTTTTTTCGAGGTTCTCGGTTCAAAATTAAAAGTTTTTTCTTACCTTTGTATCCGTATTATGCCTTCGAAGAAAATACATAAAATATTAGTCGCGAACAGAGGTGAAATAGCGGTTCGTATCATCGGCACTTTACGGAAGCTGAGCATAGCTTCTGTTGCAGTATATGCCGACAACGACGCTGATTCTCTGCATTGTCGTATCGCCGATGAGGCTCGTCCTCTTGGTGGCGGCAGTCTTAAAGACACATATCTCAACATACAGAAAATCATTGACTCTGCTTTAGATGCCGGCGCCGACGCCATACATCCTGGCTATGGATTCTTGTCGGAGAATGCCGAGTTTGCAGAGGCATGTAGAGCCAATAACCTGATATTTATCGGACCTGATGCCGAGTCGATGCGACTGATGGGCGACAAGATAAGAGCGCGTCAGTTTGCGATAGACAATGACATCCCTGTCGTCTGGGGATTGGTGGGCAGCGTTGAAGAAATAGAAGCGCAAGCCGCCGCCCTTCCGTATCCCGTATTGATAAAAGCCTCTGCGGGCGGCGGCGGTAAGGGTATGCATATAGTAGAAGACGCAGCGCAACTGCATCTCTCCCTCGAACAAGCTTCACGCGAAGCTGAGAAATATTTCGGCAACGGACAGATCTTCATTGAACAATATATTAGAAATCCTCGTCATATCGAGGTGCAGATTCTTGCTGACCATCACGGCAATGTCATACATCTCTTCGAACGCGAATGCTCCGTGCAGCGCCGCTATCAGAAAGTGATAGAAGAGTCACCTTCTCCAACGCTGACAGAAGAAAGACGTCAGACAATATGCGAGACGGCTGTCGCTATATGTAAGTCGATGAACTACAAAAACGCCGGCACCGTGGAGTTTATCCTCGACGAGAACCAGAACTTCTACTTCCTTGAGATGAACACTCGCATCCAGGTGGAACATCCCGTCACTGAACAAAGGACAGGCATCGACATAGTGGAAGAGCAGATCCGCATAGCACGCGGCAAGGTTATGGGCTACACTCAAGACTCTATAACGGCCAACGGCCACGCCATAGAATGTCGTATCTACGCTGAAGACCCGGAAAACAATTTCATGCCGGCACCAGCAGAGCTGACATTATACCATGAACCTAATATGCGCGGCGTCAGAATTGACAGCAGCATCAACGGCCCAACGACAATATCTGACAGCTACGACCCAATGATAAGCAAGCTCATCTGTCATGGCAAGACGAGAGAGTCTGCTATAGAGATAACAAAAAACGCACTTAAAAACTATATAGTTCAGACAAGAAAGACCAATATCCCATATCTTCAGAGTATCATCGATAACGAAGATTTTCTAAATAACAGAATAGACACTTCCTATTGCGAGAAACATCAGAAAGAACTCGTGACATCAATGCATCAGATGCGTGACGAGGTCAAGAAAGAAGACGCAGCGGCATTGTTCCTTTTCTACGATTTCAATAAGTTATATCTCGAAAATAAAAACATAGATAATGTTTGGGAAGAAATAGGATATTGGCGTTTCAATATGAATATCATCGTTGAAGTTGATGGCAAGCCTTATACTGTCAATGTCGAGAAGATAAGACGTAAGTCGTTGAACTGCATTATCAACGGCCAGGATTATGAAGTCCTGCTCTCGCAAAACGGCGGCGGCATCAATAAAGTCATCATCAACGGAACGGCAGAGTCCGTCTTTGTTTCAGAGACTTCAGACAACAATTATTGCGTTCATCTGAAAGGCCTCGACTTCATCTGCCGTCGTAACGATGAGCTTAACTATACAAAAGATTATTCAAACATAGATGTCAAGAATAACGACATGACATATTTCTCGCCAATGCCAGGTAAGGTTATTAAAGTCAATGTGAAGGAAGGCGACGTGGTGAAAGAAGGCGATGTCTTGTGTGTCGTTGAGGCAATGAAAATGGAAAACAACATTAAGGCGATGACATCAGCCCAAGTGGCTAAGGTCCTCGTTAATGAAGGTGATAAAGTAGATGTTAAAACAATTTTGATAGAATTAGTATTATGAATTTTGATTTGACAAAACAACAAATAGAGTTTCGAGAAAAGGTGCGTGACTTCGCAGAACGCGAGGTTAAAGCAGTGGCTGCCTACAACGACGAAAACGAAATCTTCGACGTTGAGCTGACAAAAAAAATGGCAGACCTTGGACTCTTAGGAATATGCGTCCCTAAAGAATACGGTGGACAAGAGCTCGATACTCTTTCATATATTATCGCTGTTGAAGAACTCGCTAGAATAGATGGTTCGACAGCAGCTACTATCGCGGCTGACAACTCATTGGGTATCAGTCCTATTAAAGAATACGGAACTAAAGAACAAAAAGAAAAATATCTCCCTCGTCTATGCAAGACACATCTCTGGGGCTTCGGCTTGACAGAAGAAAACGCAGGCTGCGACTCGAGAGGCACACAGTCAACAGCACGTCAGGAAGGCGACAGCTGGATTCTCAACGGAACTAAAATATTCATCACCAACAGCGCTACTCCTATGACATTGGGAAGCACATTGCAAGTTATCTCAGGAGAGAAAAACGGCAAGCCAGAATTTACTACGTTCTTGATGGAGAACGACGCTGAAGGCTTCTCACAAGAACCAATGAACCGTAAGATGATGTGGCGCGCTTCCAATACGGGAAAACTCACTTTTGAAAATGTGAAACTTCCTAAAGAGAATATGCTCGGCGAACCAGGACAAGGCTCTCATATCATGCTTGCAACCTTGGACGGCGGCCGTCTCTCTATCGCTGCCATGGCATTGGGCTGCGCTCAAGGTGCCTACGAGATGGCTCTCGCTTATTCACAAAAAAGAGAACAATTCGGCAAACAGATATGTAAGTTCCAGGCTGTCAGCTTCAAACTTGCCGACATGGCAATGAAGATTGAAGCAGCACGTTGTCTCCTCTATAAGGCTTGTAGAATAAAAGACGCTGGTATGCCTTTCAGCAAAGAAGCCGCGATGGCGAAACTGTACTGCTCTGAAGTCGCTGCGGAAGTGTGCGACAACGCAGTTCAAGTGATGGGTGGTCACGGTCTGTTGAAAGATTTTGACATGGAAAGATTCTACCGCGACCAAAGAATACTGCAAATAGGAGAGGGAACATCAGAAATATTACGTCTCGTTATCTCACGACATATTGGTTGTTAATGAAATAGAAGTTTAATAATATAAAATTTTGCATTATGAATAAATTAGAACAAATGTTTGAAGTATTGCGTAGCCGTCCAAAGAAACGTTTGGCAGCAGCTTACGCTAATGATGACCACACAATCTGCGCTGTTAGCGCTGCTATCGACAACGGCTTGATAGAAGGTATTTTGTGCGGTGATAAAGATGTTATCGCAAAAGTTTGCGAAGCAGAAAACATCGATATCAATAAATTCACTATTGTTCACGAACCTGACGAAGTGAAAGCAGCAACAAAAGCTTGTGACCTCATCAACGCAGGTGAAGCTGACATCATGATGAAAGGCCTTCTTTCAACAGATAAATATATGCGCGCTATCTTGAACAAAGAACGCGGCTTATGTCCTCCAAACGCAACATTGGCTCACGTTTGTGCAATAGAAAATCCTAACTACCACAAATTGTTAATCGCTAGTGACTGCGCTATCATCCCAGCTCCAGATTTCAAACAAAAACAAACATTATTAAAATATTTAGTAGCAACAGCTAACGCTTTGGATATCAAGAATCCTAAATTGGCTGTTATCACTGCAACAGAACAAATGCTCGTTGGTATGCAAGCATGCGTTGACGCAGCTCTCATCACTAAGATGGCAGAACGCGGCCAAATCAAAGGCTGCGTCGTTGACGGCCCTATCTCATTAGACCTCGCTATCGACGCTGAAGCAGTGGCTATCAAAGGTTTCAAGAGCCCTGTAGCTGGCGACGCCGACTGCCTCTTATTCCCATGCATCGAAGCTGCTAACGTATTCTACAAATGTAACAGCAAGTTCAACCACGCTGAAGTCGCAGCAGTCGTTATGGGCGCTAAGGTTCCATGCGTATTGTCATCACGTGGCGACACATCACAAACAAAGTTATATTCAATCGCTTTAGCAGCATTGTTAGCAAAATAATTGATAATATAAAATATAAAAAAATAGACTATGCACAAATTATTAATCATCAACCCAGGTTCAACATCAACAAAGATTGCTGTTTTCCAAGATAAAGAATGCGTATTCAAGACAAACATCAAACACTCAGCAGAAGAGATAGCTCCATTCGAACATATCGCTGACCAATATCACTTCCGTAAAGAAGTTATCCTCAACACTTTGAAAGAAGCTGGTATGGAACTCAACGACCTTTCAATGGTTGTTGGTCGTGGCGGTTTGTTGAAACCTCTCACATCAGGTATCTATGAAGTTAACGAAGCTATGAAACGCGACTTAGTCAACAGCCCTGTTGGTGAACACGCTTGTAACCTCGGCGGTTTAATCGCTGACGATATCGCTAAGTCAGTTGGCGTTAAGGCTTATATCGCTGACCCAGTTATCGTTGACGAAATGGAAGACGTAGCACGTTTCTCAGGTCACCCTGCATTTCCACGTATGTCAGTTTTCCACGCTTTGAACCAAAAGATGATTGCTCGTCAACATGCAGCAACAGTTGGCAAGAAATATGAAGAATTGAACCTCATCGGTATCCACCTCGGTGGCGGCATCTCTGTAGCAGCTCATAAAAAAGGTCGTGTTGTTGACGTCAACAACGCTTTGAACGGCGACGGTCCTTTCACACCAGAACGTTCAGGCGCATTGCCATCAGGTCCTCTTATGAACGCTTGCTTCAGCGGCAAATATACTAAGAAAGAAATCGACCTCATGCTCAAAGGTCAAGGCGGTTTCGTTGCTTACCTCGGCACAAACGACGCTATGGAAGTTGAAAACAGAGTTAAAGCTGGCGACAAAGAATGGGAACTCGTCTATCGCGCTATGGCATATCAAGTTGCTAAAGAAGTTGGCGGTCTCGCAGCATCAGCATTCAGCATGGACGTTGACGCTATCTTCGTAACAGGCGGTATGGCATACGACAAGAACTTCTGCAAGATTTTAGATAGCCACCTCGGCAAGATTGCTCCAGTTTGCGTATATCCAGGCGAAGACGAAATGATGGCCCTCACATTAAACGGCCTCATGGTACTCAACGGCGAAACAGTAGCAAAAATCTACGAATAAAAGACTACAAGACAACAAGTCAACAAGACTACATGAGGGAGCGCTGCTGTTAAAGTGGCGCTCCTTTTTAGTTAGGAATTAGGAATTAGGAGTTAGGAGTTGGCAGTTCAATGGTTCAACGGTTCAATTAAATCAGACCTCAACACCTCTAAAACTCACTTCTCATCGGTTTTATGTCTTCTTGCCATAAGAAGCCGTTAAGATATTCCATGTTATCTTTCAGTTGCTCTTCTGGATATAAAGTCTCTTTGATATTCTTGAAATATTTTATGTTGGAAATCTGTCGGTTCCTGATTCTGATATCCATCTCTGCCGATTGTGAGAAATTGACTCCAATAAGGCTGCCGTCGTCGTCTCTGAGCCAATAAATCGTCTCGGCATTGCCTTCGTTGAACATGTGGTCAATATCGTTTCCTTTGAAAAATGTCGTTATCTGTTTGCCTTTTATCTGATTGAAACCGTCGATGGAATCTTGTTGTATGACAAAGGCGTTAGGACGCATCAAGAGCTTGTCGATGCTTTTTTTTCTGATGTGTATGTTGATAGAATCGCCGCTCAGCTGGCTGTCTTCAGCCCAGATGACAGGCTTGGTTCTCATATAGACTGTCGAGTCGGCGACAACATAATGCAATGAGTCACATTTTCCTTGAATGTCATTTCTGAAAAATCTTACATTGTAAAACGCTTTGATACGTTGAATGTCGTTTGTTAATGTATCGAAAATGATATAAAGAGTGTCGGCTTTGGCAAACAGAGTGTCTGTTTCTTCATAATAATAACCTCTTAAATTGTTTGTTATCATGCATTTGCCTAAGTCTTTCCACATCTCTGCATAATTGCCTTTTAAGATGCCTTTGTTGACGGTGTCTTCAATTATTACATCGTTGAGCGCCTTTGCATAACTGGTTTTCTTGTTGTAATACATTGTGTCGGCTGTCATAGTCTGTTTTTCGTTTCTCAAAGATGCGCGTCTGTCGAGATAAGCTAATTCTGTTTCGGTATTATACCAGCCGTAGTTTCCAAATAAAGTGTTCTCCTTATTATATATATTCGTCGGACCGTAGAAATACATAATTTCATTGTCGGTGTCATACACCAGAGTGTCGGAGACGATTTTATAATCGGGCATTGTTCCTACGACATCTTTTCTGAAATAAAGTACTTTTATGTCGTCTCTGTAATAGCCTTTTCTGCTTACGAGTTTCTTGTCGTTGCGAGTTATCGTTCCTTTGTTAGGATAAGTGGCGAGATGTTTCACTCGGTCGTAGGTCATATATTGCGTTTTCAGAACAGTGGAGTCGTCTTTAAGAATCACGTCATGGAAAAGTTCTGCAAACTTTGTCTCGCCATTATATTTCAACAACTTACTGTAAATGTTTACGCTGTCGTTGACGATTATATGAACGTTGCCGAAGCCGTCGAAGAATTTTGTCTTTTCATTATAATAAGCGCTGTCGCTATAGAAATAAGTTGAGTCTTGACGCATGACGACATTGCCAATCAAACGCTGCACATCTTTGCCAAGACGCTCGTCATAATCAGCCATGTCAGCATTCAGGATATGAATGACAGTCTTGCTCTTCTGCGCCGAAACACCCCACGACAGGAGTAATAATATTGCTAAAATATAATGTTTCATTTTTTTAAAAGTCACCAAGTCGCCGAGATACCAAGTCGCCGAGATTTAACTAAAATACCATTCACTCCTAATTATTTAAAAGACGCTCAATTTAATCTTTTTAGGGTTCGCTTTTATTTCTTCTAAAATTGATTGAAGTGTCTCAACTGTCTCGTTTACATTATAATACAGGCTATCGTCTTTCATCAGAAGGCCTGCGCTGCCTTCTCCATTATTGATGCCTTCCATCAAGGTGTTGAATTCTGTCAAGCATTTTTCTAAAGATGAGACTAAATGATTGTAATCTATTTTTCTTAAAGAGTCGCTGACAGTGCTGAAATTTCCTGTTATTGTTTCTAAATCGTTGACAATCATAGTAAGCTTGCCGTCTTTGCTGTCGGTGAGAAGCTGTAAGTCTGAAGAAATCTCGTTGATGTTATACATAGAAGAAGCGAAGCTGCTTGCACCTTTATTGATATTATCTTTAAGCTCAGAATTTAATAAATCATTAAGATTTAACGTAAGTTGGTTGAGAGAAACCAACAATGATTCCAAGTTGTTTTTGAGAGGCATTATTGTTTCAGTAATCATTCCCATAGTTCCGGCGTCAAAGTCGCATTGGAGAGTGTCGCCGCTTTGAGCCATTTCTTTCGAGTCGCCCAAAATCAGATTAAGGTTGGCGTATCCCATGAGGCTCTTCACGATTTTAACGGTACTGTTCTTAGGGATGTTTATTTCGTTATTCATGATGAAGTCGATGACGATAGAACCGTCTTGGCTTGGATGAAACTTCAGAGAAGTGATTGTTCCGACTTGCATTCCGTTGACGGTGATGATGTCGCCAGGAAGCAGTCCCTGCGAATTGTCACATAATATATAATAATTTGATTGATGACGAAGAATTGACTTGCCTTTGAGGAAGTTAAAACCCCATACAAACAAAGCTATCGCTGCGATGAACGATAATCCGATTAATATTGATTTAGTTTTGTCTTTCATTTTATATCTTTTTTTTATTATAATCTTACTCCGTTTTTAAATGATATGACGAAAGCTGTTGTGTAGCCTTTAGTCTTGACTGTCTTGCAATATTCGTCGGCTTCTTTTTTTGTTAAAAATGAGCCTGCTGTGTATTTGTATTGACCGTTATGTTCGTAGAAATCGATGTCTTTCAAGTCTTTATAATGAAGGTTGTGGTTGTCGAGTTTTCTGCTTCTGCTTTCTATCTGGACTTTATATACGATTTGGTTAGCGTCTGGTGTTTGGTTTTTCTGGATGTTTTCGTATGCTGGACCATCTGTCATATTTTCTTTGTCGTAGGCCACTTTGTAGTCGCGGAAAGCTCTGAACAGAGCCGATGCTATATAAGTCTGGCCGTCAGCGGAGTTGAGAAAATTCTCTTCTGCTTGGTTTGAGAGGAATCCGATTTCGACCAAGACGGAAGGCATTGTTGTTTTGTAAAGGACGAGGAAACCTGCTTGTTGCACGCCTCTGTCTTTTCTTCCGACTCTTTTAACGAGTTGGTTTTGTATGCGTTCAGCCAAGTCCAAAGAGGCGTTTTTATATTCGCTTTGGAAAAAGTTGAGCATGATATACGCCTCAGTGCTGTTAGGGTTGAAGTTGTCGTAGTCTTCTTGAGCGTTGTCTTCGTACATAATCGCAGCGTTTTCATTTTTAGCCACTTCAAGGTTGGCGGCATTTCTGTGCTCACCCATCACGAAAGTCTCTACGCCGTAAGGCTGTGGAGAAGCGTTGGCATTGCAATGTATAGAAATGAATAAGTCGGCGTTTTGTTCATTGGCTATTTGCGCTCTTCGCAGAAGTGAGACAGAGACGTCGCTGCTGCGAGTGTAGATGACTTTTACGTCGGGACAATTCTGCTTGATATAATCGCCAGTCATCTTGGCAACCTTCAGAGTGATGTCTTTCTCCTTAGCTTTCTTTCCGATAGCTCCAGGGTCCTTGCCGCCATGTCCAGCATCGATAACGACAGAAGTAATCTTCTTCTTATTCTGAGCCTGAATATCATTTGAAAAAATGATGTTGGTAATCAGAATGAGAAAAAATAAAATCACTCCTTTTTCAGAATTTAGTCGCAACTTATGCATAAGAAACGTATATTTGCAGATAATTTTTTACAAAAATATAAAATAAATTGTTGAGGAGTAAAATATATAGATATTTTCTTGTTTTTTTCTTTGTCTTCTCATTGATATTGTCAGGCTGTAAAACTGTCTCTAAAATCAATGATGTTGATGATAATCATATTGTTACAGAAATATCTGATACTCTTTCTAACGATACTGTCGCAGAAGAAGATATTATCATTGATACCGTTGAAATCGACACTGTTTTGATTGAAAATAATGATACTGTTATTGTTGATACTGCTATGAAAAATGATACGGTTATCACAGTGGCGCTGGAAACGAAGAAAACGCTTCCTCAAAAAGAATCTTTTGTGGATGATAAAATTGAACGTACATGCAACGACTCTACCATCCAGGATTTTAGAAACAACAAAATATATTATTACGGACAGGCGAAAGTCGTTTATGAAGACATAACGATAGAGGCGGAGTTCATTGAATTTGACTTCGAGAAACGCACGGTTTTCGCCAAGGGCCTCCTGGATTCTACTGGGAAATTATACGGCACGCCGGTTTTCCTTGAAGGTGACAAAAAATATAATTCTGAATCAATGACTTTTAACTTTGAGACCAAAAAAGGTGTCATAACGAAGGTGTTCACTGAAGACGCTATGGGTTATATCCATGGAACGCGAATCAAGAAGATGGAGGATAACACTATCAACATAAAATCAGGTTCTTACACTACATGCAGCAATCCTGAACATCCTCATTATGAGTTTCATTTCGGCAAGGCTAAAGTCATCCCTAATGATAAAATCGTTACGGGTCCGGCGTATTTTAAGTTGGAAGGCACGCCTCTTCCTGTCGGCGTTCCTTTTGGCATCTTCCCTAATTCCAAAGGACAACGTAACGGTATCTTGGTCCCTTCATGGGGCGAATCGGCCAACAGAGGATTCTATTTCGAAAACGGTGGTTTCTATTGGGGAATAAACGAAAATATCGACCTTCAACTCGTCGGCGATATTTATACCAGAGGAAGCTGGGCTGTCAAACCTACTTTGAGATATAACAAAAGATATGCGTATAATGGCTCATTCTCAGGAAGCTACGCCGTTAATAAAATAGGTACCAAAGGCTCCGCTGACTATGACGAAAGCACCGACTTCAAAGTGCGTTGGGTGCATAAGCAAGACCCAAAGGCCAGACCTAAGTCTTCTTTCTCTGCCGACGTTTATATAGTTAGCTCTAACTATAACAAATACAACGCAATATCGTCTAACGAATATCTTAGTAATACTTTCCAGTCGAGTGTCGCTTATCAGACAAGCATAGGAAGCCTGTTTAATTTCACCGCCAATGCAAGTCATAGCCAAAATACTTTAACTCATATAATGACAGTGACTTTGCCGGAACTTACTCTTAGTATGAACAGAGTGTATCCTTTGAAAAATATTGGCAATCCTGCTAAGAAAAGATGGTATAAGGACTTGTATATCAGCTATACAGCCAACGCGAAAAATTATGTCAGTATGGCTGATAGCCTTTATTTCAAACCTAATTGGCTCGACAATCTGCAAAACGGTATTCAACATAGAGTGCCAATCACTATGCCTGTAAAATTGTTCAAATATATAACTTGGACGACTTCTGCTAATTTTTTGGATAGAATGTATTTCAGATATTTTGAGAAACAATGGGTTGACGACAGCAATATGCCATCGGGCGGATATCTTAGAACCGACACCGTCAATCAGTTCAGAAACGTATTTAGCTTTGACATATCAAGTTCGTTGACAACGAAAATATATGGTCAAGTCAATTTCAGGAAAGGACCAATCAGGGCTATACGTCATGTGTTCACGCCTTCAATCGGACTTTCTTATAATCCCGATTTCTCAAAGGATTTCTGGAATTATTATGGAACGTATTATGATGCCAACGGAATAGAACAGCTGTATTCTATGTTCCAAGGCAATATTTACGGCACGCCACCTTCCGGCAAAGCTGGACGAGTCAACTATAGCTTCGGCAATAATCTTGAAATAAAGGTGCCGTCCAAAAAGGATACAATCACAGGCGTTAAAAAAGTGAAGCTTATTGAAGAACTTTCTTTCAGCGGAAGTTATGATATTGCAAAAGACTCCCTTAACTTCTCATATCTGTCGGTTAATGGCAGAACGACTTTGTTTAAAAACTTATCGGTGAGATATTCAAGTATATGGGACCCATATATCCTTGATTCTACTGGGAAAAAACAGCTCAATCAATTTGAATGGGACGTTAATAAAAGATTGTTTAGAAAAAATAGCGTGTCGTGGAATTTCAGCTTGAGTTATTCGCTTAATAACGACACCTTTAAGAAAAAGACTGGCGGAACGAGAAACTCGGCGACGCGGCAGTTCGAATCGTCGCCTTTGGCATCAGAACAGGAAATGAACGACATACGCTCTCATCCGGAAGATTATATCGACTGGACAACAAAATGGTCTTTGTCGCTGAGCTATAATCTTACATTGTCTAATAACCTGACTTACTTTAATTATCTGATGCAAGATAATAGAAAAGTCATACAAACGCTGGGTGCTAACGGAAATATCAACCTCACTCCAAATTGGAAAGTCTCTGTGCAGACTGGCTGGGACTTTGAACAGAAAAAGCTTTCTTATACATCTCTCACTATATATAGAGACCTACATTGCTGGGAAATGCGCTTCAACTGGATTCCTCTTGGAACGTACAAAAGCTGGAATTTTACTATCAATGTCAAAGCCGCCGCATTGCAAGACCTTAAACTCTCCAAGAAAAAGGACTATCGCGACAATTAATGACGAAAGTTTAAAGGGGATTTCTATAAATTGCTTTGCAAATGATTTATGAATTTATCTTTGAGAAGATTTTTGTTTTTCTTGAAAGAACATAGCGAGCTATGTGATTGAAAGAAAGGCGAAAAGATTCCAAGAAAAAACATAAAGCATGCAAAAGTTTTAACTGTTACTGTCAAAAATTATTTAAACGGGGAATTTATAGAAGTCCCCCTTAATTTATTTTTTAACGAAGCGTCTTGTCAATGTCACATCGCCTTTTTTAATATTGACGAAATAAACTCCAGAGCTTAATTTCGACACGTCAATTCCATCATTATTATAAACGCCTTCATAAACGACAACTCCGTTCATCGCAACGACAGTCACGTTTTCAATTTTCTCATCGCTTGAAATGACGAGCTGATTTTCTGCAGGATTAGGATAGACATCGAAAGAAATTGTCTTTTCTGGAACAGAAACGCCGTCTGACATCAATTCAACATTGTCAATTCTGATTCCGTTTGCCGTAAAACCGTCGCAGTCATAATGAAGGAATCCTATATACATATTCTTTCCAGCAAACTCGCTAAGGTCGATAAATTCTTCACCCCATTTGCCATCAGCATGTGGAGCTGTATATCTTCTGCTCCATACCACATAGAAATTTATTCCGTTTTCAGAGACAATGACGCCGAAATTCTCTTGATAATAGACTATGTCTGACTGCGAATGGAAGAAATGCAGTTTTGATGACTCTGTAATCAAATATGGCTGTTCGGTATAGAGATAATTTTCAGGTGTCAATTCTCCTGCGCTATAACATGAAGAAAACAATCCATAAGTACCATTCATGCCGCCCGACACTGTGGTGTTATGCAGCTCCCATGTGTTGCCGTCGCCATCGGCATCATAACCGACCCAACCACTGAAAGAATTATTGTTAAAATCGTAAGAGAAAGTCGTCTCCTGTGCTTTTGCTGTCATCAGTGAACAAAAGACACAGCACATGATGATAAGTAAATTTCTTTTCATAGTATTAAATTTTAGTTATTAAATTGAATTAGGGCAAAGATATGATTTTTTTAAAATCTCTGCCACTTGAAGATTCAAAAAAAAAGTCCAAAGATCTTTCAACCTTTGGACTTTTTTACTTCTAGAGTTCTAGAATTTTAAAATTCTATAATTATAAACCTAATTTAGCTTTAACGTCAGCTGTGATGTCGATAGCGTTTTCGCCGATATAAACAACAACGCCAGCTGTTTTGTCTAAAATGTATGTGAATCCTTTTTCTTGACCTACTTCGTTAACAGCGTTTTGAACTTTTTCGATGATTGGGTTTAACAATTCAACTTGTTTGCTTTGCAAAGCCATATCAGCACTAGCTTGAAATTCTTGGATTCTTGTTTCGAGGTCTAATATTTCTTTTTCTTTTGATTGACGGATTAAGTTAGACATTGTAGCTTGGTTAGCTTGATAGTCTTGGAGTTTGCTTTGGTATTCAGCTGCCATTGCTTGTAATTCATATTGTAATTCAGCAGCGTAAGCCTGAAGGTCTTGTTCAACTTTTGCTGTTTCAGGCATGATTTGCAAGATAGAACCTGAATCAACGTGACCGATTTTTACTGATTGAGCATTAGCGCCAAAAGCAACACCTACTGTAAATACAACAGCGAAAAATAATTTAACTAATTTTTTCATTTTTATAATTTTTTATTGTTCTAATTTTCTCGTGCAAAGATAATAATTTTCGACTTTCAATTTTCAATTATCAATTGTTTTTCTTTCTGTCTTCACGACGAACTGTCTGCATTACATTGCCGATTTCATCGAGTACATCATCGCTGATGTCATTTTTCTCGTTGCAGTAAAGCATTGTTGTACCAGAAGCTTTGTCAAATACGAAAGCGTAGTTTTTGGTAAGAGCTATTTGATTTATAGCGTTATATACTTTTTCCTGGATAGGCTGAACGAGTTCTGCTCTTTTTGTATATAACTCGCCTTCTGGTCCGTAATATTGCATTCTAAGAGCTTCTGCTTCTTGGCGTTTTGCTGTTATAGCTTCTTTTTTCTTTCTTTTTTGGTCTTCAGAAAGAAGAACTGATTCTGATTGATATTCTCTGTCCATTTCTTGAGCTTCCATGAAAAGTTCAGTGATTTCCTTTTCCCATTTTTTTGAAAGCTGGTTTATTTCTTCTTGTGCGTCTCCGTATTCAGGGATATTTTCTAAGATATAATCTGAATCAACGTATGCAATTCTTTGATTTTGTTGAGCATTGACAGATGCCATTCCTACTAACATCATAAATGCCAATAATAAGATAGATGTTTTTGTTTTCATATTTTAAGCATTTTAATTGTTATACATTATTACTTACTAATTGTTCATTATGAATTGTGAATTATGAATTATGAATTATACATTAATCAATAGATCCTCCGATTGAGAAGTGGAACTGACTCTTGTTAGCGCCGCTTATGCCTGGGATGTCATCGAAGCCATAGCCCCAGTCGATGCCGAGCATACCGAACATAGGCAAGTAGATACGGAGGCCGAGACCTGCAGAGCGATAAACATCAAAAGGATTGAAGTTTTGTACACCGAACCAGTCGTTACCTGCTTCCACGAAGCCGAGTGCGTAAATAGTGGCTGTTGGGTTAAGTGAAAGAGGATATCTCAATTCCATTGTATATTTTGTAAAGATGTTACCGCCGAAGTTTTCATCTATATAATAATAAGGTGTAAGCTTTTCGTTTCCATAACCACGCATACCGATGATTTCTCTACCGTCGAAGTTGTAGTTTGACAATCCGTCGCCACCGAGATAGAATCTTTGGAATGGAGTGATTCCAATATTTTGGTTATAGCAGCCGAGGTAACCGAAACGTACTCTTGTCATAAGGACGAGTTTATCATAAAGCTCAGTGTACCAAGCGAGTTTAAATTTCCATTTATGAAATTCAACCCAACGATACATATTATCTTCTCTTTCAGCTCTTTGGTCAGCTCCTGGATAAAGCTCGTTATAATCCTTATCAGAGAAAGCTGAATAAGGAGGTGTCAATTCGAGTGAAAGCACCAATTCAGAGCCGAAGCGTGGATAGATAGGCTGGCTTACTGAGTTACGGCCAACACTGACGTTGTAACTTATAACATTGAAATATCCATTACCTGTACCGAAATTGAATATAGAAGAATAATTATTCAATTTATAGCGCATAAGGTTGATTCCGTGATAAATAGTAAAGTAATCATCAGGCCATGACAAACGTTTTCCGAGACCGAACGAGAGACCTGTTGTTTTGAAAGTACCGTAGTTAGCGCTTTCTCTTTCGTAAGGTGTTGCGTAGGTAGAATGATACAACGATGATGTGAACGAATTAGGTTTCTTGCCTCCGAGCCATGGTTCTGTAAATGAAAGACCGTAGTAGAGATATTGTGTACCGTAAGTCTGCACTCTCAAAGAAAGCTTTTGTCCGTCTCCGCCTGGGATTGGTGACCAAGCATCTTTCTTGAACATATTTTTAAATGAGAAGTTATTGAGTGTCAATCCGAGAGTAAGGATAAGGCTGTTGTATCCCCAACCTGCAGAAAGCTCAATCTGGTCTGAACTTGTTTCTTCAACGACGTATTCAATATCCACTGTTCCGTCTGATGGATCAGGCTGGATGTTAGGATTCAAAGTCTCAGCGTTGAAATATCCCAATGCTGCGAGTTCTCTTGTCGTTCTGATAACGTCGCTTCTGCTGAAGAGCTGACCTGGTTTTGTGTACATCTCACGAATCACGACATGGTCGTTGGTTTTCGTATTACCTTTAACAGACACTTTGCCAATTGTAGCCTGGTCGCCTTCATACATTCTGATTTCCAAGTCGATGGAATCATTTTCCACTCTGACTTCAATAGGATTCACCTGGAAGAAGAGATAGCCGTCGTCCATATATATGGAGCTAATATCATAACCGCCTTCGTTATATTGAAGATTGGTTTGAAGCAACTCCTTGTTATAAACGTCGCCTTTATGAATACCCAGCACTTTGTTGAGAAGTGTAGTGTCATACTTTGTATTGCCGACCCAAGTGATATCGCGGAAATAATATTTATTACCTTCGTCAATGTTGATAGTGATACCGATGTTCTTGTCATCTATTTTATAAACAGAGTCGCTTATGATGCGAGCGTCGCGGTAGCCATTCTGATTATACTTAGCTATGACACCTAATTTATCATCTTCAAAGTTTTTCTCAAGATATTTAGATGCTTTGAAGATACGAGGACGATAGTTTTCGAAGAAATAATCTGTAATTTTTGTAAAGGCGTCTTTTGGTTTAAGTCTGACGAAATCCCATGTAGCGTCTATAACTGTTGGAGCGAGAGGGTCGAGAGGATCGAAGTTGCCTTTCACCTTTGTCTCTTTCATAGCTTTACGCAACTGATTGTCCGACAGCTCATCATTACCGTTGATAACGATTTCAGAGATGCGTACTTTAGGACCTTTTTCAATATCGAGAATTAAATTAACATAATTGTCGCGAGTAGTATCGTTTTCAGCCCTTACCTCAATAGCAGCATTATGGAAGCCTTTATCGTAATAATAATCTTCTATAATTCTTCTTGTCTTTGTATAAGTATGTTCGGTTGCGACATCGCCGCGTGTAAGATTGATTTTCTTTCTAAGTTCTTCTGCTTCAGATTTTTTAATACCTTTGAAAGAGAATTTAGAGATACGAGGACGTTCTTTAAGGTCGATATTGAGGAATATCTTTTTTCCGATTTTTGTCGTACAAGTGATTGACACATCTTCAAACAGACCTTGTTCCCACAATTTTCTGATTGCATTGGTTATCTTATCGCCTGGCACGTCAATCACATCACCTGGCTGAAGTCCTGAAATCATAACGAGAACCTGTGGGTCCAAGTACTTCACCCCTGTCACAGTAATACCGCCTATTTCATATTCTCGAGGCAGTGAATAATCGATTTCAGACATATCATTACCCACTTGAATTTGTGCATTCACATTTATGCCGAATGCCACAAGCAAACACAATACGAGTAATAATTTGTTTATATATCTATGTATCATTATTTGTTTTCTTTTAATTGTTCACTTGTTTTACCGAATCTACGTTCACGATTTTGATAATCGACGATAGCCTCGTATAAATCTTCTTTTCCGAAGTCAGGCCAGAATTTATCTGTAAAATAAAACTCAGAATAAGCGAGCTGCCATAACAAGAAATTGCTAATTCTTTCCTCGCCGCTTGTTCTGATAAGCAATTCTGGGTCAGGCATACCTTTAGTATTCAAGAATTCTGAAAAACATTTCTCGTCAACTTGTTCAATGTCAAGTTCGCCTGCTTTCACTTTTTCTGCGATTTGTTTTGCTGCCTGAGTTATTTCCCATCTGCCAGAATAGCTAAGGCATAAGGTCAAAGTCATTCTATCGTTGTTTTTGGTTTCATCGATGGTTTTCATCAAGGCTTCATAATTGCTTTTTGGAAGTCTATGCAAATCACCTATTGCATTAAGACGGATATTATTATCATTCAAAGTCTTAAGTTCTTCTGACATTGTCTTTGACAACAGTTTCATAAGAGCATCTACTTCAAATTGAGAACGGTTCCAGTTTTCGGTTGAGAATGCGTATAAGGTAAGATATTTAACGCCCAATTCTGCACATGCCTCTGATGCTGCACGAACAGCGCCGACGCCATTCTGATGTCCGAAGATTCTTAACTTACCTTGTTCTTTTGCCCAGCGGCCATTGCCATCCATGATTATAGCAATATGCTGAGGCAGTCTCTCTATATTTATTTTTTCTTTTATACTATTCATCATCATGAATTATATTTTTATACCTGAATGACAAACTTCTTTTTTTGGAAGATTAAATCTGTAAACTATTGAAAATTCTAATATTCCAAACCAATCATTGTTATATCCTAAGTTGGTAAAGCCATTTCCAGCGCCATTGCCTCTCTGCATTCCTGGTTTAGAAATACCAGTTGGATCGGTGTATGTATTATAGTCTTCACTATCAATATATTCCTTATTTTTATACAATCCACTAACATCATCTATATAATCTGTGAAAGTCTTATGCATTCTCCATTCCAAAGTCATTCCTAATCTGCTTGTCATGCTATATTTCAAGCCTACGCCGAAAGGAACAGAAACACTGTATTCATTATAAAGATCTGGTATAGGATTTCCGTCTTCATCAAATCTGATATTACCGTTGTTATCATCAAGTTCGAAGTTTCCTTCTGTATTCAAAGGTCTCAATTCTTGTCCATCATAAGCTTTTGTTTTGAATTTGAATACAGAGACACCTGCAAAGATGTAAGGAGTTATATAATCACGGTTGCTGCCAGTCCAATAGTCGAAAAAATTAAATTCAGCCAAGAATGCGACATCATTAACTTTACTCTTGAAATTCAAACCACGTTCCGGTCTAAAATCAATTGTTTCATCATCTGCATGTATGTTTACATTTGAATACTGCAATCTGAAAGCCCAACGTAAATTATCATAACATCTCACGACAGCGCCGAAGCTCATATCTGGTTGACGGAAATGTCCACCTGGGTTTATATCACCGATGTAATATGACATACGTGCGGAAGTGCCCACTTCAACTATCTGGGAATTAGCCTTTTGAGGCGTTATACATAAAAATACTAACAAAAAAATTATCGTTAAAAAAATATTATTTTTCATCAATTTGTTCACTTTTCCCCTTTATTTTTCAACACTTAAAAACTAATTCTTCAAGAATCTACAAAATTACGATAAATTTGTTAATTTATTATATTTAATAAAAAATTAATTTCTCAAATCATTTCCCCAAAGCAATTTTTTTCTTATTGTCTCGAAAAAGTTTTTACCTGGCATTTTCACCATGTTGAATGTAAATTCCGTCTTTCTAATTTCGATATTCATCGACTTGTCAGCCAGCACAATACGAGAGTCCAATCCGAGAGCAAAAGCATCGCATCTACCACCGACCTTTATCTTAACTTTGCTTGTATCAGGGATAACGACAGGACGCACGCTCAAATTGTGCGCTGCTATAGGCGTTATCAGGAAACTGTCGGCATTAGGCGTCATGATTGGTCCGCCTACGCTCATCGAATAAGCCGTAGAGCCTGTCGGTGTTGCAAGTATTATGCCATCAGCCCAATATGTATTCAAGAGCATATCGTCAATATAAACCTCCACAACTATCAGAGAGCCATTATCTTTACGACAGATGCTTATTTCATTCAAGGCATAATTGATTCCGTTGAAAACATTTCCTGCATCATTAATTTGGATTAAAGAACGTTTTTCAATTTCATAATTTCCTTCGATGATATTTCTCACTGCCTCAGCCGACTCTTGCGGAGAGACGCTCGCCAAAAAACCGAGCGTTCCTGTATTGATTCCAAGCACAGGGATTCCGCTATCTTTGATTAAAGGAACAGAATCCAAAATAGTGCCGTCACCACCGAACGAAAACATCACATCAATTTGATTTTTAATATCTTCCGCCGCCTTAAAAAAAGCTATATCATAAGAATCATCGAAACAATGCTTAATATCATTCCAAAACGGTTCATAAACCATTATATCTATATCAGATTTTTTCAGAAGGCACAAGACTTCACGCATAAGTTCATCATAATCAGAACCAAAAGCCTTTCCATATAATGCAATTTTCATGACTTTTCTTTTTTTAAAACATTAAATCGGAGCAACAAAATGTATAAACAAACCTGTTTCACCCATATCATTAATTCCATATTCAAGGCGAAACACCTTGTCGTAATATGTTACGAAATCCAATCCAACTCCCGTTCCGAAAATAAATTTATTATCCAAAAAAGATGTTGGATTTTCCGGCATTCTCCACGAATATGCGCAATCGAAGAAAAGGTTCGCATATAAAGCGAAGTGTATTTTTCCGAATTTATCATTCTTAATCAAGGGTAAATATCGAGTCACAGGATTCATGATTGCAAACTTCAAGTTATTCTTTATCAATGCGAAATTCATCGCATCGATGACATATAATTCATAAGTCCTCACATAATCGTTTTTATAACCCAAGCCCTGATTGAAGAAATAAGGAGCATCGGCATCGTCCGACATCTTCAAAGTGATATTAGAAGCCCAATACCAACGACCCTTTATCGGCTGATACCAGTCGGCTGTAATTTTTCCGTACAAGACATCTGGACTTGTTTCAAAAACGCCCAATCCGTACTTCTCGACAAGCAGTTCAAGATAATGACCATCCAGAGGATAATTCTGCTCATCACGATAATCGTTCTTAAACGTAGCCGACAATGCAAAATATTGAAAACGAGTTCCTTCCACATTGACAAAATCGTTGTTTAAAGAAGGAAGCGAATCGTGATACAAGGTGTTATTATAGCTTAAATTCAAGAAAAACTTGTTACGATGTCCGAAGCGACAATGAGGTTCTAAGAAAACGAAGGCCGACTGACGTGCGAATTTGTCGTCGCCATTAAAATAAAGCGTTTTGTTATTTTCCGTCAGATACTGCACTTCTTTATCTCTTTTATAACCAACGCCTATTTCCACTCCAAAATCCTGTTTTTCAGTCATATATGGAACATCATACGACAATGCGTAATTCTGGTTGTAGCCTGAGATAAAAGTAAAATTCAAATCATGTTTCAAGCCGAGGAAATTCTTATATTTCATTTCGACGCCATAGCTGAAACGCGTGATGTCGTCGGCTTCATACCAAGCATTAAGATTTCGGTCGGAATAAGCGATATAAGGATAAATCCAAAGGTACCATCTTTCGGTAACATCTATTGTCAGAACGGTACCGTTTTCATTTGTCGCATCAGGTTTTTCTTCAAAAGTCACGAAATTGAACAAAGTAGTATTCAAGATATTTTCATGACTTATTTTCTTTTCCTCCTCCCATTGCGCAGCAGTGAGAGTGTCGCCGACGGAGAAAGTAAGTTCTCTATACACGATAGGCTCTTTTGTCACGTCATTACCTCTTACAATCACATCAGAGACGACAACAAAATCAGATGCATTTTGTTGTGCTCCAAGCACTAAAGGCAAAAACAAGAAAAAAAACAAGAGCCGTTTCATAATATCAATCTTCCATCATATTACAATAATCGGTATAACGCCAGTCAGCTATAAGATTTTGTTCTACAGCGTTTTTTATTGCGCAATGAGGTTCGTGAAGATGGGTGCAGTTTGAGAACTTGCATTCGTGCATAAGGTTACGCATTTCTGGGAAACGCTGCGCCAAGGTATCTTTTTCCATATCATACAAGCCAAACTCTTTAATTCCAGGAGAATCAATGATATAACCTCCAAAACAAAGAGGAAACATCTGTGAGAATGTCGTCGTATGTTTTCCTTTTTCATGTACTTCCGAAATATCGCCTACTCTTACGTTAAGATTTGGATCTAGGCGGTTGATGAGCGCCGACTTGCCAACGCCGGAATGACCTGAGAACAGATTGACTTTGTCTTTCATTATCTCCTTCAACTCTTCGCAATTAAATCCCGTTTTAGCAGAAATCATAAAAGAATGATAGCCAATATTTTCGAATACAGAAATCAATTCTTTTGCTATATTCGTCTGCTCTTCGTCATACAAGTCACACTTGTTGAAAACTATTGTCACAGGGATATGATAAGCCTCAGCTGTGACCAGAAATCTATCTATGAAACCTGTTGAAGTCCTAGGATGAGCTATTGTTGCCACCAGAATAGCCTGATCGATGTTAGATGCTATGATATGCGATGCTTTAGACAGATTCACCGATTTTCTCACGATGACATTATAACGTGGCAATATCTTGTTAATGACGCATGTATCTTTGTTATTTTCTTTTTCAAAAATAACTTTATCGCCCACTGCCACAGGGTTAGTGGTTCTCAATCCATCGAGGCGTATTTTACCTCTCAAACGACATAAGACGACTTCGCCTGCATCATTTCTTACTTCATACCAACTTCCCGTTGATTTAATAACAACTCCTTCTTGCATTTATGCTTATTTTGCGCAAAGGTACATATTTTTATTTTATAATTATAACTCCGTCACAACTTTTGATAACGTTTTCCGGGCAATGCCGTCAGCACTCCGTCAAATTCGAGAGAAAGCAAAATCGATGCTATCTTCGTCGGCGAGAGTTTTGTCTCAGTAATGATTTTATCCAAATAGACAACATTCTCATTACCAAACACATCCATCACTTTTTGTTCTTCATCGCTAAAGTCGCGGAACATTCGCATTTGTCTTGCGACAGTTTTCTTCTCATCACACCAACGCATCACGGAACGTAAATCGTCAACATCTGTCAAGATATTAGCTTTGTTTTCCTTTATTATTTTATTGCATCCCTCGCTATAGGTGTCGCCTATTCTCCCAGGGAAGGCGAAGACCTCTCTGTCGTATAGATTGGCAATCTCGGCTGTAATGAGCGCTCCTCCTTTGGCAGCGCTCTCCACTACAATGAGACAGTCTATCATCCCGGCGACGATTCTGTTTCTCTTGGGAAAATTCTCCCTATCCGGTTCTGTACCGCTTATATTTTCCGTCAGCAGGCATCCTCCATTGTCAACCATTCTTCTCGCAAGGCTCCTGTTGACAGAAGGATAAATAGTCTGAAAGCCGTGAGCCAGCACCGCTGCTGTGACAAGATTATTCTTAAGAGCTGCATTATGGGCGTAAGTATCGACGCCGTATGCCAAGCCACTGACAACAAGCACATTATCATCGACGAGCTGCTCAACGATGCTCTCCGTAAGCATCTTGCCATAATCGGTGATATTACGAGTGCCGACAACACCAACAACTTTCTCCACATTAAGATCTGCCGCGCCTTTACAATAAATTATTATCGGGCTGTCGTAACAATGCTGCAGTCGCTTGGGATATTCAGAGTTAAGATAATACAAAATCTTAATCCCGTTACGTTCAGCAAAGGTCAACTCCTTCTCTGCCCTCGACAGAACATTCTGCGACACAATACTTTCCACACTCTTCTCACCTATCCCAGGTATGTGGTAAAGATTCTTTTTCTTCTCACGAAAGACAGCCTCAGCACCACCGCAATACGCCACCAGTTTCTTCCCGTTGACATCACCTATGCCAGGTATCAATGTCAAAGCCACCTCATATAACAATTCATAATGCATAATTCACAATTCATAATTTTTGATTTATAATTCCAGATGCAAAAATATATAATTTATTTCATTGACAACCAAAGATTTGTGTTAATTTTTATTAAGAATTAGAGATGCAGAGGAATTAAAGGAACAGAGGGACTAGAGATGCAGAGGGACTAGAGATGCAGAGGGACTAGAGATTGTGACACCTTCCCCTCTATTTCCTCTATTCCCTCTTATCCCTCCACTCCCTATATTGCCTCTATTCCCTCTTATAACCATTTATTATCTTAAGACAACCCGATGAGATATGTTTAATTTTGTTTTGAAGCTCAATTCGTGTTGCTTTATCGCACAAATTAAAATCTTCACACAAATACAACATCGAACTAACCTCAGCACAACTACCTCTAGAAACTTTTAAATGAAAAATAAACCTCGCCGTAGATCCTGAATCCAAGCCCTCTGCAATATTATTCATAATACTAACCACAGCCCTTTGAATCTGATCTTTGAACCCATAATCTTTACATACAGACATCATTTTATAAACATCATTCACAAGACTCCTCGACATCTGCCAAATGTACATTTCTTCAATACTTTTTATCATAATTTTAATTTTTGCAGTTACTCAATCATTATAACTAAATAATTATCAATTTATTATAGTTAAAAATAATTAACATTCATCTATACCAAACAACCCCATCACCTTCCCCTTTATTTCCTCTTATCCCTCTATACCCTCTTATTCCTCCACACCCTCTTATTCCTCTCAATCCTCTAAAAAAAAATCGTATCTTTGCAGAAATTTTAAAAACAATATTTTGGGGAAGAATATATTAATATGTCCGTTGAATTGGGGATTGGGTCATGCTACACGCTGCGTCCCTATAATAAAAGGGCTCTTGGATTTGGGACAGAATCCTATCATCGCTGCCGACAAAGCGCCTTTATCGTTTCTGCAAAAAGCATTTCCTGAATTGGAAATAATAAAACTTCCAGGTTTCGACCCTATCTACAGCAAAGGTAACTCTCAGGTTTTCAAGCTGCTGACTTCACTACCTACCGCTTTCTCCGACTTCAAGAAAGAACATCACGACATCGAATCAATCGTAAAAGACTATAATATCGACGCTGTCATTTCCGACAACAGATTCGGCTGCTGGAGCAAAAACGCTCACTCTGTATTCATGACGCATCAGCTTCATATTCAGACACCTAGCCTATTCAAATGGACTTATCCTCTTATCAACAAAATCAACAACAGCTACATCAAGCATTATGATGAATTATGGATTCCTGACAACGAAGACGAGCCTTCTCTATCAGGGATACTGGCTCATCCTGCCGATGTAAAAATAAAGACGTCTTATATAGGGCTGCTGAGCCGCTTCTCTACCGCGATACAAGAAGATGAAAAAGACATCGACTATCTAGTAATACTATCAGGACCTGAGCCACAACGCAGCATCTTTGAAAATATAATAGTAAAACAAGCCAACGAAGTTGAAGGAAGAATCGTGGTATTAAGAGCCAAGCCCAACCAAAACGACTCTCCTTACAACATCCCAGAAAACGTAACGTTCTTCAACCATGCCGACGACGATTTCTTCATAGAACTTATATCTAAGTCTAAAAACATCATCTGCCGCGGCGGCTATTCATCCTTGATGGATTTGATAAGCCTGAACAGAAACGCATATCTCGTCCCTACTCCAGGACAGACCGAACAAGAATATCTCGCTGATTATCTTACTAAAAAAGGATTGTTCAACAGTTGCAGACAAAAAAACTTCAAGCTCAAGAACGTCAGCAGCCAACAGACATCGGTCAGCAGTCATTTCTCGAAAGTGAACAACCATCTTGAGGATTTTTTAGAGAATTGGCTTAACAGTTTTTAAAAAAAATTATTTTTGCAAAAAATTAAATATCATGTTACTTAATTATGTCGTTTGGGATGTAAATCCTTATATCTTCCACATTGGCGAACGCCCTATCGCATGGTACGGACTTTTATGGGCAATGGTTTTTCTTGTAGGTTATTACATCATGAAAAACATTTACAAGAGAGAGAAAATAGGCGAAGACCAGCTTGATAAGCTATTGATGTATATGATGGTTTCGACTATAGCCGGCGCTCGTTTAGGACATTGTCTATTTTATGAACCAGAATATTATTTTGCAGACCCCATCAAATTTCTATACGTATGGGAAGGCGGACTCGCAAGTCACGGCGGCGCCATAGGAATCTTAATAGGACTTTACATTTATGCTAAAAAAGTCAACAAGCCATACATCTGGATCTTAGACAGAATAGTGATACCTGCAGCCATCGGAGGCGCCTTCATACGCATGGGAAATCTCATGAACTCAGAGATTTACGGCCAGCCGACAACACTTCCTTGGGGATTTAAATTCGTGAGAGACTATCCTATCGGAATGCCTATAGAAAACATCCCAGCCTGTCATCCTACACAGATTTACGAAGCGCTCTTCTGCATAGCCGTCTTCATTTACCTCTTATACGCTTACTATAAAAAAGACATGGGCGAAAGACGCCCGGGTTTCATGTTCGGAATATTTTTAATAGTAGTATTCGGTTCAAGAATATTGATAGAATTCATCAAAAACCATCAAGTAGCCTTCGAAGACAATATGACGCTGGATATGGGACAATGGCTCAGCATTCCTTTTGTCATCACAGGAATCTGGCTGGTGTTTTTTAAAAAGCATAAAGGCTCAAAGGCTTAGAGAGATTAAAATAAAAAGAGAGAGATTAAAGGTTCTACACCTCTAATCCCTCTCAAGCCTCAGCACATCAATGCCTCAAGCACATCAAACGCTCTATCTAATCGCAACCTTTTCCGTAAATGTTTCGCCGTTTTCCATAACGACTTTCATCATGTAGATTCCGTTTGACAGACCGTTGACGTTGATAGTCTCCATATTGAAGTTCTGTTCGTGATACAGTTTGCCGTCCATGCCGTATATCTCTACCTTTTCAGCATTGACGTCTGGAAAATAACGTATGTTGAGAACATCAGATGTTGGGTTAGGATAGAAGCTGTATGAACGGATGTCGTTAGAATGCTCATAAATAACAGTGCCTTTGTTTTGAATTATATAACAACAAGATGATATTGATAGTATATTACGACCAACAAGAACCAAGCCTCCGTTTTTGAGTGAACATATATCATATATAAATAGTGGATAATATTTAGAAGAATCATATAGACACTCCCATTGCAGATTTAAGTTGTCATCAAGAAAATATACGTATGACGAATACACATTATTACTTATATTTTTCAAGTTCCATACTAAATACACACAACCAGTATCGTTTTTTTCTATACAAAGATTATTATTTACATACACCTCGTATGCCCCTATATTATAGTGAGGTGTTGTATATAAATCAATAATATTGAAGTCTTTGTCGAACCTAGTTAGTGTAATGCAAACATCTGTACCATAATAGACAAAAGCTTCGCTGGCCATAATAAAACCACCTTCCTCTAAGCCAACAACATGCGTATTGTCAGTTGATCTAAACTTGTAATTTTCAACTTGTTCAATATGTCTTATATCAATAGTATTAAGGTCTTCATCTAAAACAGCTATTAATTTTGAGCAATCTGATTCTATCCATTCACCATTCTGCGAATTTACTTTATAATACACTACTCCATATCGAAGAGGGCTTTCATTAAGCACAAAAAAAGGATTTTTGGTAATACACATTCCTTCTAATTCATCAGAATCGAATTGCTTGTAAGAAAGGACCTTGCCATATATATCCATTCGTATATAAGAGACAACATCTGTGTATTCTTTATAACTACCCCATACCAGAAATTCATTTTTATTGTTAAAATATATCCGATAATGTTTAAGATTAATGTCACTATATGGGATTCTAACATCTATTTCATTAGTAATCTCCAAATTACCATTGAAAAATATTGCATTGTAATAGTAAAAACCGTCTTCTTCATTTAAATAAAAACCTCCAAGAGTATAGTTGTCATTCTCAAAAGGATTTTTAATTAACCGGCTATATGAGCTTATGTTTGTAAAGTCAACAATGGCAGAATCAAGTAATTCTGCCATTTGATTGAATTTTAACATTTCAACTCCACAAAAAACATTATTTTTATAATATTTTTCAAACACTATCACATCTTTATCATCAGTCTCTATTGTGTTATTATATAAACGGATGTCGTTTTCGCTTAACGCAGCTTCTTCATATTTGTAACAAGTCTGAGACGAAAGGTTAATGCCCAATAACAATAGAAATACGATCAATAGTATTTTTTTCATGATAAAAATATTTTAAATTAATGAAAAGGTATCTGTGGCGTTTGTGTAACATATGCCTCTCCGTAATTGATGTAAAGATTATGATAGTACATCATACATTCTCTATCTTGCGTATTAGGTATTATAGAAATAGAAATATATGAATATGTAGTAGTTGCAACTCCATTGTGAAATTCAGGATTACTTGGATTGTATCTGTCAATTAAATCAAGATATGAGTCAAGATAATAAATAATCTCTTCTTTACCTAATCTCTTGTAAAACCCATAATCAGTCCAAAATATTTTGTTTCCAAGATAATCGATTGAATAGTTTAAATGCTTTGTGTGCGTTACAATATAATAAATCCTCTGACTAGGATCTGTATTAAGCGTTGGTTTGAAATGGTTAATAAAACATTTCAATACCTCTATAGCTTCGGTACACCATAAATAAGAACTATTATAAGGAATTATTGAATCAAGCATATTAATGTCAGATTCATTCAAATAATGATATTCTGTATCATAATTGGATATTGCAACCACAGTCCTTACCGTAGTAGTACCTCTTAACGATTCATCTTGAATCATTGGAGCAATGAACAAAATGTTTTTGTTTTCTAAATCGTTTGAATTATAAATACCAAGTACTTTTGTAGAAATATCCTGCAATGATTCATTGATTTCGTTCAATGAAATGTATCCATCATTTACATTGATAGTGGTAACAATTGTATCGTAAACAATCTGTGTTTTGTTTACATTTGCATTACTGAATAGAAAATTTAAGCATGCTGAGATATGCCATTGTGCATCTTCCACCGTCATCGGCTGGGCGTCTCGAGTTGGTGACTTGATTTCCTTCAGGAAATTAGTCAGATATGAATCCATATCACCAATGTTTCTTGGATTAAAGGCTGATGCTTCTGTCTTTTGTGTTTGAGGCGTTCTTGATGTCCTATCTGGATTGGTTAATTCATCTTTTTTACAGGCTTGAAATGCCATTACAGAGATAGCTATAATTAATAAAACGTATTTTTTCATGATATATAGATTTTAATGATTAATAATTGAAATTAAAAACTATTTTAACGTCTCTGTAAATAACACTTTCAAGCGAATCTCCTTTACAGAGACGAAAGTTTGATGAACTTGTTCTTCCCTAATATGTAAATGTTAATCATCATAACTTTCAATTTTCATTTTTCAATTTTCTACTCTAAAGTATCCATAATACTGCTCGCCATTGCTTAATGTGATGTCCATTCTGTAGTAGCCAGCATCATTAATAAAGAATGTAGCGTAATCTGGTGTTGAGAAGACATTCTCTCTATCGATATAGACACCATTGGAATCCTTAATGATAATATGCGCTATTCCCACATTATCGTTAAAGGTGATAGTTAAAGTGTGACCGGTAATGTCAGCGGAGATGGTTTCGGAACGGTCTGTTTGACCGTTAACGGTGTTCTCTTTTGTTGCTATAACATCTACTTTTTCTTTTGAGGAATTTTCATTTGCTCCTGCTATTATCCCTAACTGGAGCAGTACAATTAAAGCGATGAATTTTTTCATAATTGTTTGATTTAAAAATCTCATCGCAAAGGAAAAGACTAATTACTCTGATGTCAAGAAAAATTATGTTACATTTTGTTACATCTTACACATAGGTAGGGTAAACATTTGATAATCAACAGTTACAATTATCTTATAGTTTTGAGGAATGTCAACAAATCATCATTATCTTTAAGATTCATATATGATTTTATCGTCTTTATTCTCAACCAAACGGTTTTGCGCGTTCTACCCATAAGGTAAGAAGTGCCATTTACGCTAATATTAAGCATAGATAAACATATATAATACATGTCATTATTATTAAGTTGTGGATATAGTTCCTTCAACTTTTTGAGAATATTATTGAGATTTTCATTTGCGGAATCCACTAACAATGACAAATCAGCAGCTGATAATGCTGTATATCGTTCTTCTTTCTCGTTTAAAATCTTTTTGCATATATTGCAATTGTAATATGACTCAAAATCCATAGTCGTGACTTGTTCTTTTTCATAGATGTAATTTTGAATCTCATTACTCTGCTTCTTTATTATTTCATCCTTTTTCTCAATAGCCTTCTTATATTCGCCTACTAATTGTTCTTTTTGGCTTATGATGATGTCTTTGTTATCAATATCATTAGCATAACCGTCTATTTCCTTTTTTAATTTATCGTTCTGTTTCTTATGATTATACCTAATATATATAATTACAAACGTTACTACAACTAAAACGATAATGCTAATTGCTATTATTTTATTTCTGGCTTTCTTTTTAGCTGTTGTAATTTCCTTATCAGCTTTCCTTTCATTATAATCATTATAAAGAACCTGAAGCTTAGACTTGTCAACTTCTTTATTTATATTGTTAAAAAATAATTTTGAAGATAAATTATCATAATATGCTTTCTTTTCATAATCACCTATAGAATCGTATATGGCGGAAAGTGTTGTAGTAAATGCAAGTTTTTTGGTTATAATATTGTTATCCAAACTTTCTTCCAAATAATAAAGAGCAGAGTCGTATGACTTGTTATTATAATACATGTTGCCCAAAGTATAATGATAAGAATATTTTACGTTTTCATTATCTATTTTATTCAAATTATTTTTCAATATCATAAATGCACTATCAAATTCATATTTGTGAAAATACATAATTTGAGCAATGCATTTTTCTACATCTAACTTATTATTTGTATTTTCACTGGTTTTCAATGATTTGTTATAATAATACAAAGCGCTATCTACATTGTTGAGTAATTGGTAAGAATTTCCTATGTACTTATATGTTCGTGCCGTTGAAAGAGTATTATTCAAATTATTCGAATAATTTAATGCTTTTTTATTATTAGCTATAGATATATCACAATAATTAGCATCATAAAATATTTCTCCTAATCTGGTATGAATAAGATAAATAAATCTTATCTTTTCATAATTCTCCGGATTGTCAACAGACTTCTTTCCTTTTGCCTTTAGACTTTTGTCATTAGCCATCATTTCTTCCATAATTTCCAAAGCGATGAGATAATGCTCGCAGGCACCAACAATATCGTCTTTTTCGGTGAGACCCACGGCGTGGTAGTAATGCGCTTTAGCGCATTGATAATTAGGAATTAGGAATGTGGAATTAGGAATTGCTTTTCGTCTGCCATAATTCCTAATTGCTAATTCCTCATTCCTAATTGAATCATAGAACTCCATCGCTGCTTTTACTTCGTCGAAATTGTATTGAGGGAGATAGTTTTTATATAAGGAGTCTGCTATACGAATCTGGGATTCGTGGAAAGACGCAGAGTCGCCGAGATACTGAGACTCCGAGGTCGTTTGGGGAGAAGTCACCGACAAATTCTCGGCGACTTGGTGACTTGGTGTC
>JAFYNK010000009.1 GCA_017548125.1 Bacteroidales bacterium
CTTGTTGACTCATAGACTTATTGACTTATTGACTCATAGACTTTATCTTGGGCGTTACGGCTCCGCCTTCAGCTCCGCCGTCGGGCTTTCCGCTATATCTTTGCTCGCTCCGCTATCGCTTCGCATCGCAAAGGATGCCGCTCCAATCCCTAACGCGGAGAGGCTGCCAAAAACTGAATGCTGATACATACTTCAACAGCACATATCTTTTTGTGGATGACAATAAACTAAAAAGCCGTCGAATGACGGCTTTTTTACTTGTAGTCTTGTAGTCTTGTTGACTTTTATTTCGCAAAGCTAACAGCTCTTGTCTCTCTGATGACAGTGATTTTAATTTGACCTGGGTAAGTCATTTCTGTCTGGATTTGTTTAGAGAGGTCGAAAGAGATGCGGTCGGCTTCAACATCGCTAACTTTGTCGGCAGCAACTATTACGCGTAATTCGCGGCCAGCTTGGATAGCGTAAGTCTTAACTACGCCAGGGAATGACATTGCCATTTCTTCGAGTTTGTTAAGACGTTGGATGTAAGCCTCAACGACTTCACGGCGAGCGCCTGGACGAGCGCCTGAGATAGCGTCACAAACCTGAACGATAGGAGCGATAAGAGTCTCCATTTCTATTTCATCGTGGTGAGCGCCGATAGCGTTGCATACGTCAGCTTTTTCTTTATATTTCTCAGCTGTCTTCATACCCAAGATTGCGTGTGGCAATTCTTCGTCGTTTTCAGCCACTTTACCGATGTCATGGAGGAGACCAGCACGTTTAGCTGTCTTAGGATTGAGGCCGAGTTCAGCAGCCATTGAAGAACTGAGTTTAGCAACTTCAATAGAGTGTTGCAATAAGTTTTGTCCGTATGATGAACGATATTTCATACGACCTATCATTCTGATGAGTTCAGGGCTGAGGTTATGGATGCCGAGGTCGATGACAGTACGTTTACCTGTTTCTATTATTTCTTGTTCTACTTGTTTTTCTACTTTCTTAACTACTTCTTCGATACGAGCTGGGTGGATACGACCGTCGGTAACGAGTTTTTGCAATGAAAGGCGAGCTATTTCGCGGCGGATTGGGTCGAAGCCTGAGAGGAGGATAGCGTCAGGGCTATCGTCGATGATGATTTCAACGCCAGTAAGAGATTCCAAAGCGCGGATGTTTCTACCTTCACGGCCGATGATACGACCTTTTATTTCGTCGTTTTCGATATTGAATACTGACACTGTGTTTTCGATAGCGTGTTCAGCTGCTGTACGTTGTATTGTCTCGAGAACGATTTTCTTAGCTTCTTGGTTAGCCGACATCTTAGCTTCTTCTACAATTTCTCTAGAAATGACCATAGCTTCTGACATAGCTTCGTCTTTCATCATTTCTTTAAGTTGTTCTTTAGCTTCTAAAGCTGAGAGTCCAGAAATTGTTTCGAGGAGTTTCTTTTGTTCGTCTTGGATCTTATCCAATTCAGCCTGACGCTTGATGATGTTTTCTTGTTGAGCGTTAATGCTTTGTTGTTGGCTTTTTACCTCATTGGCTTTTTTACGGATTTCTTCATCACGTTGGTTAGCCTGTTGTTGTTGTTGTTGAACGCGTGACTCAAGTTTTTGGATCTCACGTTTACGTTCGTTTGTTTCCTTCTCATATTCGGCTTTCATCTGTAGGAATTTCTCTTTAGCCTGAAGGATTTTGTCTTTTTTGATTACTTCTGCTTTTTCTTTAGCTTCTTCTAAAAGTTCATTGCTTTTTTTTGTGAGGGCGTTACGCATCACTGTTGATGAGAGCAACACACCTACACCACCACCTACTACGAGAGCAGCTACTCCTAATAAAATGTATGCTGCTGTGTGACTTAATGTTAGTAAAATCATTTTTTTAATTCGATTAGACTCGAAAACGGAAAGAGAAAAAAATCTGCCTGTCCCGGGATAGTAAACCCGAAAAGTCACGTTTATGGCTGCCACGATACGCAAACGTCCACTGGCGTTAAAGCACCTTTACAGGTTGAGGCCTGTTTTTGTACCCATGAGCAAACCGGAATTATGGTAAATTAATTGTTAGGTTTACATCAAGCGACGGACAGACAGATATATCTTTCAAAGAACATCATTTAGAATCTATGTTTTCACTTAACAAAACACTGATTTCATCGAGTTTCTGTTCCAAATATTGATCTTTATATGCGGCATCCGATTCATATTTCACATTAAGAGTTGCAAGTTGCAGACACACCATAGACAATAAGTCCTGATAATCCCTATAATCGTATGCCTGCTTGTACGACTTAACTCTTTCGTTAAGCATCGTTACTGCCTTCATCACTTTTTCTTCATCAGCTTTATTTATAGTCAGACGATAATTACGTTCCGCAATGATAACATTTATCTTTATTTCTTCGTTCATTTTCGTCCGATTTTATATATATTACTGCTCAGCATTCAACATTGCAACACACTTATCGATTTCCTTAACAAGTGCTTTTATTAACTGCCTACTTTCTCCTACCTCTTTATCGTTATCGAGTACGTTAACAATAACTAATTTATTTATTTTATCCTTCAACTCTGAATTCTCCGTCATGAGAATCTCTAGCTCCAACTGCAGGTCCTCATTCCTTTGAACAAGCTTACTATTCTCTTCTTCAAGCTGATTCTTTAGCGCAATAAGCTTTCTTATCTTTAACTCTATTTCCGAAAGTGTTACACTTAAATCTGCCATTTCAAATAGTATTCATCAGAATTTGCTACAAAGATAAGTAAAAAAAATATTTTAACGAACACTTTTTTTATCATTCTATAAAAAACTTTTTCTTCACCAAAAATTATTTTCACCTATCATCTTTTAACCTTATATACAACGGCTGTTCTGCTCACATTATACACTTTCATAAACACTTGATTTTCCCTTTGTTCTGATGGGAAAACAGTACCTTTATCTATATTCTCAAAACCTCCGAATCTTTTGTCATCGGTGCTGAATATTATTTCGTGGTCGCCAGTGTTTTTAACATTTATTTCATAGTCGCTGATGGATTCCGCGCCCCAATTAAAGACGAACACCAGATTATTTCTCTCAAATACTATTGTTTTATTTTCTTCATCAGCGTTCATAAGCCATGCAGGTTCTGAATCCATGATATCATTTTCCTTAACGAACTTTAACATTTCCTTGTCAAAATCTCTCATATAATGAAACTTCAGATTCTCGTCATCGACCAACGACCACTGACGACGTGCGTGTTTGTAGCTCCAGCCATTTTCCTGACGAGGGAAATCTATCCATTCGGGATGTCCGAATTCATTTCCCATAAAGTTAAGCCAAGCGTTGCCGCCAAGACAAATGGTAAAAAGGCGTATCATCTTATGAAGTGCCACTCCCCTATCAACGACGATATTCTGAATATCTTTCGACATCGAGCCATACATCTCCTTATCCATCAGGCGGAAAGCCAATGTCTTGTCGCCCACCAGAGCCTGATCATGCGACTCAGCGTAGGCTATTGTCTTCACATTATAAAGTCTGTTTGTCATGGTAAAGAAGAACTCATGCATATTCCATTCTTCCTCTTTTTGATCTTTCAAGACCTTAATCCAGAAATCAGGGAGTCCCATGCCTAGGCGATAATCGAAGCCGAGTCCGCCGTCTTCTATTGCCGCGCACATCCCTGGCATACCGCTAACATCTTCAGCAATAGTGATATAGTCTTTATTAAGCTGATGTACTAATGTATTGGCAAGTTGGAGATAAGTCACAGCGTCGTCATTTATATTATCACCGAAATAATCAGTCTGTATCTCAAAAGTAGTATCAATGCCATGATTTTTATACAACATAGATGTCACGCCGTCGAAGCGGAATCCGTCGAAGCCGAACTCTTCGAGCCAGAAACGCACGTTGGAGAGGAGCAGCCTCAAAGTCTCCATTTTGCCATAATTGAAAAGCTTTGAGTCCCATTGAGGATGATGTCCCTCACGACCTCCGACAAGATATTGAGTCTCAGTCCCATCAAAAAGATTCAATCCTTCGTAAGTATTTTTCACAGTATGAGAATGTACCAAATCCATTATGACAATTATTCCCATTTGATGAGCCTTATCTATCAATGACTTAAGCTCTTCAGGTGTACCAAAGCGCGAACTCACGGCAAAGAAGTTAGACACATGATAGCCGAAGGAGCCGTAATATGGATGCTCAGCTACCGCCATCAGCTGAACAGCGTTGTATCCTAATTCCTTAATACGCGGCAACACATTGTCGGCGAACTCATTATAAGAACCTACTCCTTCTTTTTCCTGCGCCATTCCTATGTGCGACTCGTATATAAATAATGGAGCTTTGGGCTTTTGGCTTTTGGCTTTTGGCTTTTGGCCTTTGGCTGTTGACCAGAACTGTCCTGCGAAGTCTTTGTTATTTTCGTCTTGAATCACTCTTTTGATATAAACCGGAATACGTTCCTGTTCGCCAATGCTCGACTGCACCAAGACTTTAAGCAAGCTTCCATTGACGAGACGGTTCTTATATTGCGAATCAGGAAGGAATATGCTCCACACTCCATCTTCTTCTCTTTCAAGAGGATTAGCATATCTATCCCAATTATTAAAGTCGCCGAAGAGAGAAAGATAGTGAGCTGCTGGAGCCCACTCACGATACCACCAGCCTCGGCGCAGATGGTCGTATGTGAAACCGAAAAACTCATGCGCCGAGGCAAACGATTTCAAGCTTCCATATTGACTTACAATATATTTCAATTTAGACTCATAACGCTGATAACGAGCCTCGACCTCATGGGCGACAGGCTCCAGCCATGAATCGTTTTCTACGAGCTTCATCATAATTTCAAAATTTTAACATCGGCAGGCTTAAGGTTCATCTCAATACCTTTTGTTCCGATTTCGTTAATATTATATTGTATCTCCTCCCCTGTCATGACATCTACGGCTGTCAGCATCTGACCATTGGGCTGCAGATTCATGTATTCCAATGCGTCGTCGGAAATCTTCACCTGACAGTAACGGCTTTCATTGAGGTTGAAGTTGATGACTACCAACAATCTATCCTCGTCATGATAACGAAGGAAAGCGTAAACATATTGAGGGTCGAAGTTGGAATACCAAGGATTGACCCACATCAGGTCATAGAACGCACCTTTATTAATAGCGGCGCTGTTCAGTCGGAAGTTAAGCAGCTTTGAATAAAAGGCGAAGAGCTGTTTTTGTTCATCGGTGAAGTCATTTCCGTCGAATTTTCCGTCCGACATCCAGTTCTGATGTTTTGGCATCACAGCATAATCGAAGATTGACGTTCTGCCGTCGTCGCCACTGAATCCAGGAGCGCCTTTGGCATCTTCGCCGCTTTCTTGTCCGTTATAAATCATAAAAGGCCCACGGTTCATAAGAGCTGCCATAGCTACAGCTGGAAGCGCCTTGAAAGCATCACCAACGAAATGCTCTGACGCCAGACGCAGCTCGTCGTGATTCTCCATAAAACGAAGCATCACATCGCCGAGACCTTGCAGACTGTTCCACACATTAGTAATGGTATCAGCACGCTGCCCATAACGATAGATATTCTCTAAAGTATTGTAAAGCCCGACCTTATCATAAAGATAATCAAACCCAGCATAGATAAATTCCTTGTAAAGATGAGGCTGATAAATCTCCGCAATCATGATAGGCTCATAATTCTCGCGAAGCATATTTATCGACCAACGCCAGAACTCCACAGGCACCATTTCAGCCATATCGACACGAAAACCGTCAACACCTTTTTCACACCAATAAGTCATGATGTCCAACATCTTATACCATGTGTTAGGTATTGGCTCAAAACAACGATTGTTATTCTGATAATCAACGCCATAATTTAACTTAACGGTATCATACCAATCATTGACGGAAGGACTTGGAGAGAAGACGTCGTTGCCTGACGCCTTAGCTGGAAATTCATGAAATTGAAGCGACTCAGCTAACGCCGACTGTTGACATGGAACTACAAATTCCTGATTCGGGCAATAATAGAAATTATTATCCTTGGAAAAACTTACATTTTTATTATCACATTCACCAAATTCCTCCACGTCGTAAGGCTTACACAATGACTTATATTCACGAGCAAGATGATTTGGGATGAAATCCATTATCACCTTCATGCCTTTTTCATGAATACGAGCCACCACATCTTCAAACTCAGCCATCCTGTCTTGAGGATTGACAACCAAATCAGGATCTATGTCGTAATAATCCATAATAGAATAAGGAGAACCAGCCTTACCTTTGGTAATCAACGGATTTGTTGACTTGATTCCCAGTTCAGGATAAGAAGTCATGCTCGAATGACGTATCACGCCAGTAAGCCATATATGTGTAATTCCCAACGCTTTAAGAGCATTCAAAGCTCTATTATCTATATCTACAAAGGTGCCGCATTTATTTTGTGATTTGTCACCATCAAAGACGACATCTTTATTTTTATTTCCGAATGTTCTTACAAAAAGTTGATATATGTTCATATTTAAAGTCTATGAGTCTATAAGTCTATGAGTCTATGGGACAACTTTAGTCATTTGCAAAGATAATGTTTTGTTTATTTTTTCAAAGGATAAAATTCTTAAAAATAATTCAGAAACTTTTATGATGTTCCATTGTTTAATCAGAAAACAAAATTTATGAAATCTACATTCAACAAAGAAGATGAGGGTTATGGCTATAACACATCTATGTTAGACAATTATGATGGTTTCATCATCATAAAACCAGGATTTTTAAAATATACCGACGAGATTATCAGAGAGTTGCATCGTAATGATTTTGTCATCATCGAAGCTGAAGAAAAGACATTGACGAGAGAAGAAGCCGAAAGCATCTACAGCTGTCACAAAGGCAAGCCTTTCTTTGAAGAGCTGATTGAATATATGACAAGCGGTCCATGTATCGGCATGGCGCTGTTATCGCCATTCAGCGACAGAGTCAGCGCCATTGAAGCTCTCACTCATTTAAAGACAAAATACAGAAAACGTTATGGCATTGACTTCACGCGCAATGTGATACACAGTTCCGACTGTTATCAAAGCGTGCTTTATGAGGCGGCAGTCTTTTTCGACATGCCTAAATTCAAGTTAAAGCAACAAGAACACGATTCATAACGTACCTTTTTTGATGTGCAAACGTGATTGCTAATAACGATTTTCTTATCTTTGCGCATCAAATTTATACGCTATGAGAAAATCATTACTTTTCGCTTTGTTAGTTTTATTTACTGCTTATAATTTATCAGGTCAAAATGCAGGCACCATCTTTAAAGAAACATTCGACTCCGACAATCTACCTACAGGATGGTCCATCGTTGACGAAGGCGCGTCCAATTGGATGATTGGAAAAAGCAACAATTCCGGTGGCGCTCCTAACGAGCTGCAATTCGGCTGGACACCTCCATACGAAGGAACAACGAGAGTCATATATTCTTCAATAAATTTAACAGGAATAACATCAGCCACAATATCATTAAAACATAATGTTGACGTATATGAAAATTCAGCTGAAGCAGGCGGCACCATCGGAATAGCCACCTCAAGCAACAACGGAAGCACCTGGAACACAGCGTGGAGCAAGCATTACAGCAGCGACGGAACATACGAGGTATCCGAAGTCTTCAATAGTCCAGATTTAGGAAAAGACAATGTCATGTTATGTATATTCTTTGAAGGCAGCTCTTACAACATCAACTTCTGGTACTTCGACGACCTTTATATCAACAGTCAAAACCAGATCGACATAAGCTTAACAAGCATCAACAATCAGGATTATGTGCTTTTAGGAGAAAACGAAATCAGCTTCAGCGTACAGAATATGGGAGAAGTCAACATAGATTTTTTTGAAGCCTCTTATAAAATAAACAACGAGACTGTAACAGAATCATTTACAACAGACTTAAGTCCTATGGAAAGCGAAAGTTTTTCTTTCGAGACAATCCAACACCTTGAACTTGGCAATTATGAACTTGACATAGAAATAATTTCAGCAAACGGAACAGCCGATGAAAACGCTGCCAACAACACTTTAAACAAAGAAATCGTCGTAGCATCAGGTCTCACACAAAAAATACCTATGATAGAACATTTCTCCAGCTCCACATGCGGACCATGCGTTGAAGTCAACAGCATAATGCATGAACTGACGGAGGCTAATCCTGGAAAATATACATACGTCAAATACGCAATGGATTGGCCAGCAATGGGCGACCCTTATTACAACGGCGACGGCGCAATGAAAAAAACGTTCTACAACGTATCGGCAGTGCCTTCAATATTTATCGACGGCGCAACAAGCATTAACGGAATCATAACACAAGAAGACATCGACAATATAATCAACGAGCCAACAATAGCCAACATCAGAGGCTCATTCTCAACAGACGGAAGCACCATCAATATCATCGCCGACTTCATGTCATACATCGACTTACAAGATGTGAGCGCTTTCATCTCAATAAACGAAAAGACAACAACAGGAAACGTAGGCAGCAACGGCGAGACTGAATTTCATCATATCATGATGAAGATGTTAGACAACGCCGACGGCAACGAGCTTAATATCAACGCTTATGAATATCAGCGTTTTGAGTTTTCATACGACATGTCGCTTACTAAAATGGAAGACATCAACGACCTGGAAGTAGCCCTCTGGATTCAAGACAAAGAAAGTAAAGAGATTGTCAACAGCCGCTTCGCTTACGAATACTGCGAACACGTCTATCCTGCTCAAAATCTTAAATTGGAGCCTAACAACAACACCCTCGTCATCTCTTGGGAAGCGCCTCAAGAAGGAGAACCTTCAGGTTACGACATCTATATCAACAACACATTGACAGCTAATAACATAAACGACTTATCTCACAGCATCGCCATCACAGAATCAGGAATAAAAACCGTTGAGGTAGTCGCTAGATATGATGAAAAGACATCAGTAGGCCTCTTCAACTTAATAGATTTATCTGTTGATATTGAAGAAAATGAGTTTGAAAACATCAGCATTTATCCTAATCCTGCAAAAGACTTTGTGAAAGTGACAAATGGCAAAAGTCAAATGGCAAAAGTTAAAGTTTACAACTGTCTAGGAATGATGATTGAAGAAATTGAAGTCAACACTAATGAGATAGAAATCAACACTTCAGACTATAAACCAGGAGTTTATTTCATCAACATACAAACTGAAAACGGAAGCGTGATTGAGAAAGTGATGAAGTGATGAAGTGATGAAGTGATGGAGTGATGAAGTAATGAAGTGATGGAGTGATGGAGAAAACTCCTGAACTCCCGAACTCCTTCAGACTTTTTTCGTCAGAATAACAGTCTTCTTCTCGCCTTTCATTGTGGTGCCGAAGATGTAAAAATCACTTCCGTCTTGTAATCCCAGGTTCTTCTTCAGTTCTTCTGCCGAAAGTGGAAAATTACGAACTGCGACATTGGCTTTTTTTAGAGTCACCGAGTCACCAAGACTCCGAGACTCCGAGACATTAGTCGTCCAAATAGCCTTCTTCGTCTTCTTATCAAAAGGAACTACATTCAGCACCTCGAATACTCTTCCAGGAAAATCAGCGACCAACGTATCAGAAGTGTATAAATGACTGTTTCTATGCAGTTTGTCAAGAGCATAACGCTGCGACAGAAGTTTAAAACAACCTGCTTTCATACAAGCTACGCCTGGTTCATAAAGATATTTACCGACAGCATCAGCCAAGGTCCACTGCGATTCATGTTCTTCGTCTTCTGTGAAAGCGAAGTTCCAGCCCTCGCGAAGGTCGGTCGCAATGACGTCAATGGAAGTCGCCGAGTTGCAAAGTCGCTGAGTCTCTGAATCTTCAAAACCCTGAACTCCTGAACTCCTAAACTCCTGAATTTCTAAAAGGATTTCCTTGCATTCGTTTCTCACTGCCACGACATGTATCTCAGATATGTCTTTAAGTTCTTTCTTCACCATCTCTATGTCGAGCATAGGCGACACCTTTATCAAGATACGCTTTGCTTTTTTCAGCAATATATCATGAAGCTCAACAACATCAGGTGCGCAATCGTGAAGCGAGACCATCTTACGTCCATATTCGTCGCGTCGTGCAGGGTCGAGATAAATACAATCGACATCGTCACATATCGTCAGGAAATGTTCAGCGTTATCGTTAACGACTTCAATATTTTTATTCAACAGTTTAAAATTATGCTTTGCTATCTCGCATAATTCTTCTTGCATCTCCACGTAATATGTTTTGTAAAAATTATCGGAAAGGAAAGTCGTGTCAACGCCCATGCCGCCAGTGAGGTCGATGAGCGTCTTGCCTTTTACCAAAGATGATTTATATTTAGCTGTGAGTTCAGAAGAACATTGTTCCAACGAGAGTTTCTTAGGGAAAACAAGTTCGTCGTTCTCCGCCCACGATGGCAGTTTCTTGCTTAAGACCTGTCGCGCGTGTATCTGCCTGATGACAAATTCTCTGTCGATGCCATCTGGGAACTTCGCCAGCGCCAAACGATTGACATCGTCTTTCAGATGTTTTTTGACAAACTCCTTGACATTATCGGCAATGCATAATGCATAATTCATAATGCATGATTATTTACATTAAACTATAATTTTTCTTTTTCCATCTTATGAAGGTGACGACGGCGAACAATGTCACCAAAGCACCTATCACGTATGAAACCGTAGCGTTCACTCCAAATCCTTCCGGCGCGATGCATATATATGTCGTGACCACGCAAGTCATGAAGAGCGCTGGCAGTAATGTAACGAAATAATTTTTCTTTTCAAGGACGAGATATACTGTCAAAGCCCATAGCGTGAACACTGAGAGCGTCTGATTACACCATGAGAAATAACGCCAGATGATAGTGAAACCGTTAGCGTTGAGTATGCTGAATATGAGTAATCCGAGTGAGACGACAAACAAAGGAGCGCAGAGCAACAGACGTTTAGAGATGCTCTTCTGTTCCATGTGCAGCATATCGGCGAGTATGAGACGTGCCGAGCGCATCGCGGTGTCGCCCGAAGTGATAGGCGCTGCGATGACACCTAAGATGGCGAGTATTCCGCCGAGCGCGCCGAGCCAGTTCTTACATAAGAAGTCAACGACTTGCGCTGCGGTGAAGCTGCTTCCGTGTTCTTGGAAGAATGTCGTTGCAGCGGCTGCCCATATCAAAGCGACGATGCCTTCTACCACCATAGCGCCGTAGAACACAGGACGTCCGTGTCGTTCGTTCTTGAGGCAACGCGCCATGAGAGGCGACTGCGTGGCATGGAATCCGCTGATGGCGCCACAAGCAATGGAGATGAACATCATAGGGAATATCGGTCCCGACTCGTATTTTGTTCCGAAGCTCTCCCACATCTCAGGGAGTTCAGGTTGTTTGATGAAAAGAACGATGAGTATCCCTATCGCCATGAACATCAAGGCTCCGCCGAAGAGAGGATATACATTACCAATGACTTTATCAATAGGCAAAATCGTTGCGATGAGATAATAGGCGAATATCACCACCACCCAGAAATAAACGTTGAGATTTGTCGGTGTCATGCCTGCTATGAGTTGCGCAGGCTGAAGGACGAAGACAGCGACGACGAGCACCATTAATAATAATGTAAAGATTATCATCACTCTTTCAGTCTTCTTTCCGAGATATTTACCGACCAGTTGAGGAAGGCTGGCGCCGTCGTTACGCAGCGACACCATTCCAGAGAGATAGTCATGGACAGCGCCGGCGAATATAGTTCCGAACACAATCCACAGATACGATGAAGTGCCGAATTTAGCGCCCATGATAGCCCCGAAGATAGGGCCGAGTCCTGCTATGTTAAGGAACTGTATCATAAAGATTTTCCACGTAGGCATCTCGATATAATCGACGCCGTCGTTTTTCGTCACTGCCGGAGTGGCACGTTTCTCGTCAACGCCGAACATACGGCTGATATATCTTCCGTAGATGAAATATCCTAAGACGAGAACGACTAATGCTATTGAAAATGTAACCATATATTTTAAATTAAAAATTGAAAACTGAAAATTGTTGTGAGAGTACCTGATTTAAAAGCAATGAGCCATGGGCATCGAGCATTGAAAACGCTCACACTCACGGCTCATAGCTAATTATGCATTTTGCATTATGAATTATGAATTAAATCAACTTTGTTGTCCGAACTCCATCAGATAAGCCTTGATGAATTCGTCTATCTTGCCGTCCATAACGCCTTGTACGTTACTTGACTGATAGTTTGTTCTGTGGTCTTTCACGCGGCGGTCATCGAAGACGTAGCTTCTGATCTGAGAACCCCATTCGATCTTTTTCTTGCCTGCCTCGATCTTGTTTTTCTCTTCCATACGATGTTGAAGCTCTTTATCATAAAGTTGAGACTTCAAGAGACGGAGAGCGTTTTCTCTGTTCTTAGGCTGGTCGCGGCTCTCAGTATTTTCGATGAGGATTTCTTCTTCTTCGCCTGTGTAAGGGTCTTTATATTGATAACGGAGACGAACGCCAGACTCAACTTTGTTAACGTTTTGTCCGCCAGCGCCACCGCTTCGGAATGTATCCCAAGAGATCTTTGAAGGGTCGATGACGACTTCGATAGAATCGTCAACGAGAGGTGTCACGAAGACAGAGCTGAATGAAGTCATACGTTTGCCTTGTGCGTTGTAAGGAGAGACGCGGACGAGACGGTGCACGCCGTTTTCGCCTTTAAGATAACCGTAGGCATAGTCGCCGTCGATTTCCATTGTCACTGTCTTGATACCAGCTTCATCGCCTTCGAGCAAGTTGCTTATTCTAACTTTATAACCGTGTGACTCTGCATAGCGGAGATACATACGCATGAGCATCTGTGCCCAGTCCTGCGACTCTGTACCGCCAGCGCCTGAGTTGATCTTCAAGACGCAGCTCATCTGGTCAGCTTCTTCGTGAAGCATGTTTCTGAACTCGAGTTCTTCAACGAGACGTATTGTCTCTTCATATTGTTTATCGACTTCTTCCTCTTCTGCTTCGCCTTCTTTAGCGAAATCGAACAACACGCCAAGGTCTTCGTTAGCTTTTACGATGTCGTCGTAAGCAGTAACCCAGCTCTTCACGTCACGCATCTTGCGCATGATAATCTTGCCATTCTTAGGGTCATCCCAGAAACCGTCGGCATTGGTCTGTTCGTCTAATTCTTTAATCTGCATCAACTTACTGTCGATGTCAAAGATACCTCCTCAAGGATTCAATCCTCTTACTTAACTCTTTACAGTTTTCTATTGTTATCATGAAATTGAAATTAAATTTTTGTTTTGCAAAGATACATAAAATGGCTAAAGGCTAATGACTAATGACGAAAGTTTTTTTAAAAAAAAGAGCTACCATTTTTCATAGCAGCTCCTTAATCCTTTAGACTTTAGACTTTAGTCTTTAGCCTTATATAAAGATGTATTTCAAAACGAACAACACCGCAAGTATATACATCATAGGTGTGAGTTTGTTGAATTTGCCACAAATCATATTGATGACGACGTAAGCAATCATGCCGAGGAGGATACCTGCAGAGATTGAATAAGCGAGTGGCATCATAATCAAGCAGATGAAACTTGGTATCGCTTCTGTTGCATCGTCGAAGTCGATGTTTCTCACTGGCTCCATCATGAGCATACCGACGAGGATAAGGACTGGTGCGGTAGCAGCGCCAGGAACAGAGAGGAACAATGGAGAGAAGAACAACGCGACAGCGAAACATACTGCTACTGAGAACGCTGTGAGACCAGTGCGACCGCCTTGTGCCACGCCTGACGCGCTTTCAACGTATGTTGTAGTTGTTGATGTACCAAGGACAGCACCAACAGTTGTAGCGATAGAGTCGGCCATGAAAGCTTGTTTCAATCGTGGGATATTACCTTTTTCATCGACCATCTTTGCTTTTGTGCTTACACCGATAAGAGTGCCTACAGTGTCGAACATATCGATGAACAAGAATGTGAATACGACGACAAGCATATCGAGAGTAAATATCTTATCCCATTCGAACTTAAAGAAGATAGGTTCGATAGACTCAGGCATTGAAACGACGCCTCTGAATTCGGTGATACCCATTGGAATACCAATCAATGTTGTTGCGAGGATACCTATCAACATAGCACCTTTGACATTCAATGCGAACAAAACGCCAGTGATGACCAAACCAATGATTGCGAGAAGAGCAGAGCCTGAAGTGATATCGCCAAGAGCGACCAATGTGGCGTCGTCATTAACGATGATGCCGGCATTCTGCATACCTATGAAAGCGATGAAAAGACCGATACCGCCACCTATGGCGTAACGCAAGTTCTTTGGTATTGCGTTGACAATGGCTTCACGGATATTGGTTAATGTCATGAGAATAAACAAAATACCTTCAATAAAAACAGCAGTAAGAGCAAACTGCCAAGAATATCCCATGCCGAGACAAACGGAGAAAACGAAAAATGCATTAAGACCCATTCCAGGAGCGAGACCGAAAGGCAGTTTTGCGAGAAATGCCATCGACAATGTACCGATGATAGCAGCAAGAGCTGTTGTTGTAAACACAGCACCAGCTGGCATACCTTCAAGAAGTGCAAACATGCCAGGGTTTACTGCAAGAATATACGACATAGTAAGGAAAGTGGTAATGCCCGCGACTATCTCAGTACGAACATTATGTTTCTGTGGATCAAATCCGAATAGTTTGTTTAACATAATTGTAGTTTTAAAATAATTTTTAAAGAAATGTTTCTTAACCAAGAAAACATTTTGCGAATATAGAAATTATTCTTTTAATGCACAAACTTTTTTTGCCCCACAACATCCCAAAATTCCTAATTCCTAACTCCCCAAAACTTCCATCACCAAAGAATATGAATAGCCCTTTCCAACAGCGTAGCGTACCAGTTTAGCCTTACGCTTATAAGGGTCACTTTCGTTTATCTTCTTATTTTTAAGGAGATTGACAAGTTCTTCCTTATATGAATCCTGATCTATCTCAGAAATGACATTATCAATAATTTCCCTGTCAACGCCTTTTGTGATAAGAGACAATTTAATTTTATTGACGCCCCATTTCTTGAGATTCAGCTTACTTTTCACATAAGAACGACAATAACGCTCATCGTTGATATATCCTTCATCCTGAAGAAACTCAACGATAAAATTCTTGTCCGACTCAGAAAGTTCAAAAGAATCCAATTTGGTAAAAATCTCTTTCCTGCATCTATCCTGATAATCACAGTAATGCAGAATCTTCTTCAAAGCAACATCACGTTCCATAATATTTAGTTATAGGCTAATGACTAATGGCTAAATAATGGCTAATGGCTAATGACTAATGGCTAAAGTTATTGTCTTTTGCCTTTAGTCTTTTGCCTTTTGTCTTTTGCCTTTTGTCTTTTGCCTTTTGTCTTTTGCCTTTTGCCTTTTGCCTTTAGTCTTTTGCCTTTAGTCTTTAGTCTTAAAAAGCATCACACAGCGTCTCGCCTTCTTTAATGGCATTTTGTATTTTTTCTTCAACTTGTTCTGCTGTGCTATAATCCATATTTTCCGCTGCTATCACATGCAATTCACCAAGTCCCCACAATTTACTTATGGCTTTGATATATGGAGTGGCTTGTTCAAGAACGTCTCCTGTTTTTATGTTCATGCCTCTCGTTGTGATATAAAGCACCTTCTCAGCCTTACATAAGCCGTAACATTCCTTCTCACTGCTAGCAAATGTAACATTAAACAAGGACATATTCTCTAGAAAAACCTTTAATGCACTAGGAAAACTCATATCCCAGAATGGAGCCGATATCACCAGTCTATCAGCTGCAGCTATTTTTCTTGCAATATGAACATATTCATCGGGAACAAAGCCATTGCTCCTTTCATTTAAAATATCATCTTTAACAACAGGGAAGTCATAGTCCGATAATCTTATTGTCTCTACTTCATATCTTTCAGAAAGTCTTTCAATTAAAGCATCCGCTATTCGTTTTGTCTTCGAACCGTTCCTCAAACAACAATCAATGTAAAAAAGTCTTTTCATTATTTTTCAATTAGAATCACAAAGATAGCAAGAACTTGCGTAAAAATGGCAGAATGAGGGCAAAATGTGATAAGTGGTTGGTACTTATACCATTTTTGTGTTACCCCGCCATATTTATAATTTCGGCAGAAATAGCCGTATATGGTGGGTATTAGAGAAAGAATTGCTACCTATCCGTTGCCTTTTTATAGAAGGGAAAGTTGGTAGAAAAAGCATCTTTAATCTCTTGCACATACCCTGTCACAGCCACAAAGAACGCTTGTTTTACCTATCGTTGCTCTGACAAAGGTAATCATTTTTTCTCGTTGGAAGAAAAATACGGGAATGAGATTAAGTCTCAAGTACTTGTTGCCTTGTTCCGCTATATTCTACATGCCGTTCATTAACTCTGTAAAATTTATTTTTGCAACCAAAGGAAAGAGTTATGAATCAGGCAGATGTAAAGGTGTCGTTCTACCTCAAAAAGAGCGAAGC
>JAFYNK010000042.1 GCA_017548125.1 Bacteroidales bacterium
TAATTATTTAGAACTTAAAAATTAAACCAAAATTTATATGAAAACTGATAATGTTATACTTGTTAAAAGCAAGTGCTTTGCTGTGTGTTGCATTAAGTTGTATCAATACTTGTGCAAGGAAAAATCTGAGTACGTTATTTCAAAACAATTACTTAGGAGTGGTACTTCTATTGGCGCTAATGTAAAAGAAGCAATTCGAGGTCAGAGTTTGGCTGATTTTGGTGCGAAAATGAACATTGCGCTTAAAGAAGCAAGTGAAACTGAATATTGGATTGAATTACTAATAGAATCGGATTATTTAACTCTATTGGAATCTGAAAAAATATTGGGTGATTGTAGAGAAATTATTAAATTATTAACCTCAATAGTTAAAACGACTTTTAGCAAACAAAAAAAATAATTATGCATTATGAATTATGCATTATGAATTGAAAAAAATATTATCTTTGCACACGTTTTTTAGAAGGTATAAAAAGATGATAAATATAACATTTCCGGATAAGTCAGTCAGACAATATGAAGCAGGTGTAACACCTCTCGATATTGCAAAGAGCATAAGCGAAGGTTTGGCTCGTAATGTGTTGTCAGCCAAAGTTAATGGCATAATGTGGGATGCGATGCGTCCAGTTAATGAAGATGCAGAGATTCAACTCTTCACATGGAACGACCCAGAAGGAAAAGCCACTGTATGGCATTCGTCAGCTCACTTGATGGCTGAAGCTATAGAACAGCTTTATACCGGTGTTAAATTTGGTATCGGACCAAGCATCGAAAACGGTTTCTATTATGACGTTGATTTCGGCACAAATGTCATCACAGAAGAAGACCTCGCCAAAATCGAAAAACGCATGATGGAACTCGCTTCACAAAAACAAGCTTTCGAACGCGTTGACGTTTCTAAAGCAGAAGCATTGGCTCACTTCACAGAAAAAGGCGATGAGTACAAACAAGAACTCATTAGCGAATTGGAAGACGGAACCATCACCTATTATAAAACAGGAACCTTTACAGACTTATGCCGCGGACCACACATCCCTGACACAAGCTGCATCAAAGCTATCAAATTGTTGTCTATAGCAGGTGCATACTGGCGCGGCGACGAAAAACGCAAACAGCTTACTCGTATCTACGGTATCACATTCTTGAAGAAGAAAGAGCTTGAAGAATATCTCGTTCTCCTTGAAGAAGCTAAGAAACGCGACCACCGTAAACTCGGCAAAGAACTTGAACTCTTCATGTTCAGCGAAATGGTAGGTAAAGGCCTTCCAATGTGGTTGCCAAAAGGTACAGCATTGCGTCTTCGCTTACAAGAATTCTTGACAAAGATTCAAAAACAATATGGTTATGAGCAAGTCATGACTCCTCATATCGGTAACAAACAACTTTATGAGACATCAGGTCACTGGGATCATTACGGACATGACAGCTTCCAGCCAATAACAACACCTGAAGAAGGTGAGGTCTATTTGTTGAAACCTATGAACTGCCCTCATCACTGTATGATCTACAAATGGCAGCCTCGTTCATACAAAGACCTTCCATTACGTCTTGCTGAATTTGGTACAGTATATCGTTACGAACAAAGCGGCGAGCTCCACGGATTGACACGCGTTCGTTCTTTCACACAAGACGACGCTCATATCTTCTGCCGTCCTGACCAAGTTAAAGACGAATTCATCCGCGTGATGGAAATCATCGAAATAATCTTCAAAGCATTGAAGTTCGAAAACTTTGAAGCTCAGATTTCTTTGCGCGACCCAAGCAACACAGAAAAATATGTAGGTACTGACGAAAACTGGGAAAGAGCAGAATCGGCTATCGTTGAAGCATGTAAAGAAAAAGGACTCCCTGCAGTAGTTGAATACGGCGAAGCAGCATTCTATGGTCCTAAGTTAGACTTCATGGTAAAAGATGCTCTCGGAAGAAGATGGCAACTCGGTACAATCCAAGTTGACTATAACTTGCCAGAACGTTTCGACCTCAGCTATATCGGTTCAGACAACGAGAAACATCGTCCTGTCATGGTTCACAGAGCACCTTTCGGTTCAATGGAACGTTTCGTAGCAGTATTGTTAGAACACTGCGCAGGTGACTTCCCATTGTGGCTCACTCCAGATCAAGTCATGATTTTGCCTGTAAGTGAAAAATATCACGAATATGCAGAAAAACTCAACGAAATGTTGAAGAGAAACGAAATCCGTACTTTGATCGACATGAGAAGCGAAAAGATCGGACGTAAGATCCGCGACGCTGAAATGAAGAAAGTGCCTTATATGCTCATCGTTGGCGAAAAAGAAATGAACGAAACATCAGTATCAGTAAGAAAACACGGTCAAGGCGACCTCGGCTCTATGTCTGTTGATGAGTTCATCGCAATGATTGAGAAACAAGTTAAAGACGAACAAAACATTGGATAAATATAATATTGTATAATATTAATATAGGAGACACAAATTATAGCACTACCTGTTAACAACGGAAGAGGTCCTCAAAGAGGACAGAAGAACGAAGATCCGCATCGTATCAATGAGAGAATCACAGCTCCAATGGTGAGAGTTGTAGGAGAAGGCGTTGACAATGAGATACACTCAATTAAAGATGCTTTGAGAATTGCTGATGAACTCGGACTTGATTTAGTTGAAATTTCACCTAATGCGAATCCACCAGTCTGTAAGTTGATGGATTATAAGAAGTTCCTTTTCGACCAAAAGAAGAAACAAAAGGAAATTAAGGCAAAGACTACTAAAGTCGTTATCAAGGAAATCCGTTTGGGACCACAAACAGATGATCATGATTTCGAATTTAAGTTGAATCATGCTAAGCGATTCCTGGAAGACGGAGCTAAGGTAAAGGTTGACGTGTTTTTCCACGGCCGCTCAATAGCTTATAAGGATCAAGGTGAAATCATCTTGTTGAAGTTCGCTCAAGCTTTGGCCGATTATGGTAAAGTAGAGTCTATGCCTAAGTTGGAAGGTAAGAGAATGCTTATGATGATTGCTCCTAAGAAATAATAAAAATAGACACTCATTTTAAAAAAAAGTATATTACAATGCCAAAAATGAAAACTAAATCCGCTGCCAAAAAACGTTTCAGAGTAACAGGCACCGGTTTAGTAAAGAGAAAGCACGCTTATAAAAGCCACATCTTAACAAAGAAGTCAGTTAAACGTAAACGTAACTTACGCCACGCTACTATTGTTGAGCCAGCTAATATGAAAGCTGTAAAAGAAATGCTTCTCATGTAATTTTAAAAAAATTGTTTAACTCTTGTTAGAGTAGGAAAGTTCTCGAAAGGGCGAGGCACTCTAACGGAATAAAATTAGAAAAAATGCCAAGATCAGTTAACGCAGTTGCTTCAAGAGCAAGACGCAAAAAAGTTTTAAAACAAACAAAGGGCCAGTTCAGCGCACGTAAAAACGTTTGGACTGTAGCTAAAAACTCTTACGAAAAGGGTTTACAATACGCATACCGCGATAGAAGAAATAAAAAACGTGATTTCAGATCCTTATGGATTATCCGTATCAATGCCGCAGCACATGAATACGGCATGACATACAGCACATTCATGGGTAAACTTCACGCAGCTAACATCGACCTTAATCGTAAGGTTTTAGCCGACTTAGCTTTGAATAATCCAGAAGCATTTAAAGCTATCGTTGAAAAAATAAAGTAATAATAACTGAATGAGTGTAAAAAGAAGCCGCTGTGAAGCGGCTTTTTTTGTTTAATATTGATTTGACAAGCCATTTCATGAACTAATATTGATAGCCAAATAATATGTCATTGTAATTCGAAAAAAAATATTAAAATATTATTGGTTTAATTTTATTGTGTCTTGATAAGTTTTTTATATTTGTAGTCTAACATAAATAGGTGTAACAAATATTATAAATATGAAAACAAAATTTACATTCAAGACAATGTCGTTGTTGGCAATATCGGCATTGCTTTTTTCTTGTCAACAAAAAACTGTACAACAACAAGTTCCAGAGTATGCTGTTATGGCAATAGAAGAAGAACCTGTGATAGTTAAAAACTCTTTCCCAGCTCTTATTTCAGGTGTCTTGGATTCTGAAGTCAGAAGTAATGTGTCAGGAACTCTTATCAAAAAGCATGTTGATGAGGGTGATATGGTAAAGAAAGGTGATCTCCTTTTCGAAGTAGATCATGCCACTTATCAGGCAGAATATAATACAGCATTGGCTAATGTCAACGCTGCCAAGGTGGAAGTCGAAAGCGCAGAACTGACAGCTGTCAATAAAACTAATCTCTACGAAAAAGGCATCATTAGTGAATATGAAAAGAAGCTCGCTGATAATCAGTTGCTTTCAGCAAAAGCTCAGTTGGAACAAGCTCAAGCTAAATTGGAAACAGCAAAAATCAACCTCGACTATAGCTATGTCGTTAGCCCTAACGACGGCGTAATCGGTTCAATTCCATTCAGCGTCGGTAGCTTGGTCGGTCCAACAACATCAACAGCTCTTACAACGGTATCTCAGATAGATGCTGTTTATGCCGATTTCTCCATCAACGAAAAACTGATGCTTTATTATACTTCAAAAGGAGGCGTTAAGGACATATTGAGATTTATGCCTCAAGTTGAACTGAAACTTGCTGATGGAACAATGTACGAACATAAAGGTACAATAGAAAGCGTTGCAGGTACTATCGATACTAAGACAGGCGCTGCTAATATGAGCGCTCGTTTCCCTAATCCTGCAAAAATATTACGCAGTGGCGCAACGGGAATAATATATATCCCACGCGAAATCGTTAATGCACGTCTCGTTCCTCAAAACGCAACATTCGAGATGCAAGACAAGAAATTCGTTTATATCTTCAACGACAGTATAACAGAAATGCGTGAAATCGTTGTCGATAATCTCACATACGGCGACAATTACATCGTTACTGAAGGCCTTGAAGTAGGCGAGGTTATTGTAGTTGAAGGCGTTGGCTCTTCAGTTAAAAACGGCATGAAGATTAAGCCTATCACAAAAGACGAATCGAATGCTAAATTCAATAAAGCTACTACTAAGTAAACTAAACTTTAAGGAGATAATGTTATGAAATTAGATAATTTTATCAAGCGTCCGGTTCTATCGACTGTCATCTCTATCATTATAGTGCTGCTCGGTCTCATCGGACTCATGACGCTTCCAATCTCACAATATCCTGATATCGCGCCTCCAACAGTGGAAGTGAAGGCTTCTTATCAAGGCGCTAACGCTCAGACTGTGGTCAACAGTGTCATCGCTCCTCTTGAAGAAGAAATTAACGGTGTTGAGAACATGACATATATGACATCAACAGCTACTAACACCGGCGATGCTACCATTTCTGTTTATTTTAAACCAGGCAGCGACCCTGACATGGCAGCCGTCAACGTACAAAACCGCGTTACCAAAGCTCAGGGGTTCCTTCCTTCTGAAGTTACTAAGGCTGGTGTCACAACAAGTAAAAAGCAATCAAGTATTTTATTGGCTTTCACTGTTTATAGTGAAAACGATAAATATGATCAGGAATTTATTTATAATTACTTGAAGATAAATGTAATTCCTCAGATCAAACGTATCAATGGAGTAGGGGATGCCTCTCTTCTCGGCGCTGAATATTCAATGAGAATATGGCTCAAACCTGATGTTATGGCGCAATATGGCTTGATGCCTTCTGACGTTACTAATGCTCTCAGCGAACAAAATATTGAAGCTGCTCCTGGTCAGTTCGGCGAAAACGCTGAAGGTGTAACATTCCAATATATGCTGAAATATAAAGGAAGATTGGCAACTCCAGAAGAGTTCGGCGACATCGTTATCAAAGCTAATGAAAGCGGTGAAATATTACGCCTGAAAACCATTGCTGACGTGGAACTCGGCTCTTTGAGTTATTCTATCGATACCCGTTCAAATGGCCATGAAGGTATTACTGCTATGATTTATCAGTCTGCTGGTTCTAACGCCACTCAGATTATCAACGAAGTGAAGGCTTTGCTTGAAGCTGAGAAAAGAAACTTCCCTCCAGGTATAAATTACGACCTTTTGTTAGACTCAAATGATTTCCTCTTCGCTTCAATTCATGAAGTTATCAAGACTTTGTTGGAAGCATTCGTACTTGTCTTCTTGGTAGTATTCATCTTCTTGCAAGATTTCCGTTCGACTCTTATCCCAGCCATCGCTATACCTGTAGCATTGATAGGCACATTCTTCATGTTGAAAGTTATGGGATTCAGTATTAACCTCCTTACACTCTGCGCTATGGTTCTTGCTATCGCAATTGTTGTTGACGACGCCATTGTGGTGGTGGAAGCGGTGCACGAGAAACTTGAAAAAGGTATAAAATCGGCAAAAGACGCTTCCATACAGGCAATGGGCGAAATATCTGGAGCTTTGATTTCTATTACTTTGGTCATGATGGCTGTGTTTATCCCTGTCAGCTTTATGTCAGGTATCACTGGTACATTCTACCGTCAGTTCGGTCTCACCATGGCTGTGTCAATCGCATTCTCTGCAATTAACGCCTTGACATTGTCACCTGCTTTATGTGCATTGTTCCTTAAACCTCATGAAAATCACGATGGAGAAAAGAAAGGTCTTTTGAAGAGATTCTTTGTTGCATTCAATGCTGCATACGAAGTCACTGTTAAGAAATATAGTAAAGGCGTTCAATTCTTTATTAAAAATAAGGGGTTGTCAGTAGGAGCGGTCTTGGCAGGCGCGGCCTTGTTGTTCTATCTCATGGGTACAACACCAACTGGATTGGTTCCTAACGAAGATACAGGAACAATATTCATTACTCTCGATATGCCTGTAGGTACTTCTTTAGACAAAACAAAAGAAGCTATGGCAAAAGTTGAAAAATTAGTCGCAAACACTCCTGCAATAAAAACATATACAGCTATCTCTGGTTTCAGCATCTTAAGTAGCGCTAATGGTAGTTCTTACGGAACACTCATCTGTAAACTCCACGATTGGGAAGAACGCGATGAGACAGAGAGCGCAGATGCTATCAACATGAAACTTATGATGCAGGCGAGGGAATTGGTGAAAGAAGGCAGAGTCATCACTTTCTCAATGCCTATGGTTCCTGGCTTCAGTGTCTCCGACGGTTTCGAGTTTAACCTCCAAGATAAAACAGGCGGCTCAATAGAATCGTTCTATGCTGTTGCACAAGAGTTTATTGCAAAGCTTAGTGAACGTCCAGAAGTGGCACAGGCAAGCACAAGCTTCAACCCTACTTATCCTCAATATATGGTTAACATAAATGTCGCTAAATGTAAGCAGGCTGGAATTTCTCCTTCTGATGTATTAACGACATTGCAAGGATATTTCGGTGGTATATATGCTTCTAACTTTAACCGTTTCGGTAAGTTGTACCGCGTTATGGTTCAAGCTCGCCCTGAGCTGAGAATCGACAAGGAAGCTCTTAACAACATCAAGATTAGAAACGGTAATGAAATGGCTCCAATAACTCAGTTCGTTGAACTTGAAAGAGTATATGGTCCTGACAATATCAAGAGATTCAACTTGTTCACATCAATATTGGTTAATGGTTCTCCAGCTCCAGGATATAGCTCCGGACAAGCTATTGCAGCTATCGAAGAAACAGCAGAACAGTTCTTGCCACAAGGTTATGCATACGAATATTCTGGTATGACTAGGGAAGAGCAAAATCAGAGCGGAGGCCTCGGAATGATACTCGTTATATGTATCGTATTTGTCTATCTCTTGTTAAGCGCTCAATATGAAAGCTACATTTTGCCAATGGTCGTTATCTTGTCTATTCCATTTGGTCTCGCCGGTACATTTATCTTCGCAAGAATGATGGGAATAGATAATAACATCTATTTGCAAATCGGTCTTATCATGCTTATCGGTCTGTTGGCAAAGAACGCAATCTTGATTACAGAATTTGCTGTGTCGAGAAGACAAGGTGGAATGTCGATAGTCGAAGCTGCCGTAGATGCTGCTGCTGCTCGTCTTCGTCCAATCCTCATGACTTCTCTCGCCATGATTATCGGTCTCCTTCCTATGATGTTTGCCCATGGAGTAGGGGCTAACGGAAATAGTGCTTTAGGTACAGGTGCTATAGGAGGTATGTTGATAGGTATGATTTGTCAGATTTTCATTGTGCCAGCATTGTTCGTAATATTTGAAACATTACAAGAGAAATTTAAACCTATAGAATTTGAATAATAATAGAGACGTGTCAATGTTAAATACATTGATGCGTCTTTGATTTAAAATAAAAAAATAAAACGATGAAAAAGTTAGTATATATAGCTCTTTGCACGCTTATGCTTAGCAGCTGCAATATTTACAGACAATTTGAACAGCCAGATGTCGCTGTCAATGAATCGTATCGTACTCTCGATGGTACTGCATCGAACGACAGCATTACAATAGCTGATTTGTCTTGGACTGAAATCTATACAGACACTAATCTTCAGACATTAATTAATTATGCTCTTGAAAATAATACAGATCTTTTGGTCGCGATAGAGAAAGTTAATGAAGCTAAGGCTTCTCTTAAAAGTGCAAAACTGGCATTCTTGCCTTCTGTTGGTGTGTCACTCCCGACAAGTTTGTCATATTCGTCAGGTAATACCGTAATTAGTTATGATGCATCGGTGTCTGCTAGTTGGGAAATTGATTTGTTCGGAAAATTGTTGAACAGTAAAAGAAAAGAACAATCAGCACTTCTCCAAAATCAGGAATATCAACAAGCCGTGAGAACTCAGCTCATTGCCACTGTCGCTGATTATTATTTCAATCTTTTAGCTTTAGATAAACAGTTGGCTATTTATACAGCTACAGAAAAAAGCTGGGCTATAAGTGTTGAGACAATAAAGGCTATGAAAGAAGGCGCTATGGCAAATGAGGCTGCCGTGGCTCAATATGAGGCTTATCATGCTGCAATAACAGCTGCAATCCCGGAAATAAAAGCATCTATTTTAAAACAAGAAAATTCTCTCTCTGCATTGTTGGGTAATTATCCAGAAGCAATTCAAAGAGGTAAGTTGGATGAACAGAAAATGGATTTAGATATTAAAGCGGGAATACCTGTACAACTCCTTGCTAATCGTCCAGATGTGAAAAATGCCGAATATAATCTTGTTTCTATGTATTATAATACAAATATAGCACGTTCTGCTTTTTATCCAAGTCTTGTAATTGATGCTAGCTTGGGTTGGATAAATCCTTTAACAGCTCTGGCTTCATTGACGCAGCCTTTGTTCTATTGCGGCTCTAATAAAGCAAAACTTGAAATAGCTAAGGCACAAGAACAAGAGGCGAGACTTCAGTTCAAGCAGACTCTCATTGATGCTAGCATGGAAGTAAGTAACGCTTTAATAACTTACGAGGCAGAACTGCAAAAAGAAGTCGCAAGAGACAAACAAATTCTATCATTGTATAATGCTGTGGAATATACAAATGAATTATTAAAACTCGGTTCTTCGACATATCTTGAAGTGTTGGAAGCCCAACAGTCGCTTCTTGATGCTTTGATAACAAAGACCGACGACCAACTTAATAAGCTAAATGCAATAACTTCATTATACCATGCCCTCGGTGGAGGACGAGAATAAAGAAAATGAGCGACCA
>JAFYNK010000043.1 GCA_017548125.1 Bacteroidales bacterium
TCTATAAATTGCTTTGCAAATGATTTATGAATTTTTCTTTGAGAAGATTTTTGTTTTTCTTGAATGAACATAGCGAGCTATGTGATTGAAAGAAAGACGAAAAGATTCCAAGAAAAAACATAAAGCATGTAAAAGTTTTAACTGTTACTGTCAAAAATTATTTAAACGAGGAATTTATAGAAGTCCCCTTAACATATAAAAATCATTTTATTGATTTTTTTCGTTTTTTTTTGTATATTTGCATACGATTTAGAAACGAGTAACTATTTGTTTTTAAACCTTATAATTTTATTTAGAATTAATTAACTATTTATAAATTTAAATTCGAAAAAATGAAAAAAGCTTTACATTTAATGTTGGCATTAGCTTTTTTTGTATGCGGTTTCAGCTTAAACGCACAAAAAAATGCAACTCACAATGTCATGACATCAGTTGAAAAACAAGATGTTAAAAAAGAAAATCGCGCTCCAGAAGTAAGAGTTAAAGATGTTAAGGGCGCTGCCATTACAATTATTGATAGTGAATATCACTTCCCATACGACATCTCTGACAACAAGCAACATGTTGCTATCCAAGCATTTGGCGAATCAGAAAGTTATTACTGGTCAGAAGCAACAGGCATGATTTACATTGAAGGTGTAGTATTCGCAGTATCTGACGACGGCGTTGTAGCAGGTTACTATACAAATGACGAAGGCGCTTCTGTTGCTGGTTTATGGCATTCAGATGTTAAAGAATGGCAGTTCTTGGGCATGAATCCTGACTATCCAAGTTTCTTCTTTGACATGGACAACCCTGATTACAACGGCGCATGGGCAATGTCAAATGACGGACTTCATGTAGGCGTTATGCAATTCACAGCAAACTGGGAAACATCAACTTACGTATGGACTCCTAACGATGGTTACACACAACTTCCTAACGGAACATCAACACAAACAAGACCTAACGGCATCAGCGCCGACGGTAGCGTAGTCGTTGGTCACGGCACTGACGAAATCGGTTACTGGACAGCATGTTACTGGAAAGACGGTGAAATCCACATCATCGACGACATCTATGGCGAAGCTATGAACGCTTCTCCTAGCGGCAAATATGTATGCGGTTACATCGACGGCATTGACGGCAACGCTTTCGTTTATGACACACACAATAACGAATTGACACAAATTCCAAACACCCTCGAAGTTGGAACAGCATTATCAGCAACATGCGTAACAGACAACGGCGATGCTTTCGGTTATATGGCTGGCGGCTTCCCTCCAATGCCTGACATGAGAAGAGCTTTCGCTTACGTAGGCGGCGAAGTAATGTACTTCACTGACTATTTATTAGCAAACGGCGTCGGCGAAGCTGAATCATGGATCATCTACAGCATCAACAACGTAACAGCTGACGGCAGAACATTCATCGGCGCTGCTAACATCGACGGTCAAGACTGCACATTCATCATCACTCTCGAAGAATCATTATGCGACGGCCCAACTAACTTGGCTTACTCAATTCCTGAAAACGACTATGACAACGTAGTCCTCACTTGGGACGCTCCAGCTGACCCAGTTGACGTAACATACGAAATATACACAAGTTTCTCAGCAACAGAACCTATCTATGCTGGCATCACAGAAACAACATTCGAAATCGAAGACTTAGAACCAGGTAGCTATACATTCTTAGTTAGAGCTAACTGGGGCGGCGAATGCTTGTCAAACGGTTCTAACACTGTAAAACCAACTATCTATCCTTGCGCTGCACAAAACATGTGCGAACTCACATTCACAATGATAGACGAATACGGCGACGGATGGAACAACGGCTACATCGAAATAGTTGGCACTTTAAGCAACATGATATATAAAGCTGAACTCAAACAAGGCGGCAGCGTTGATGAACCAGCAGTAGTAGTACTTCCATTATGCCACGACACATATACTTTCACATGGGTTAAAGGCGAATGGGACGCAGAAATCGGTTTCACTATCGCTTTGGAAGATGAAATAATCTACAGCCTCGAAATGGGCGGCATCACAGATACTTTCGAAGCAAACTTCTTGAACTATGAAGTTAATTGCGAAGCTATCGTGAACGAAATCACTGCAGAAGATAACGTCAACATCTTACCAAACCCAGCTAAAAACCACTTCAACATCGAAGGCGAAAACATCATGAATGTTGAAATATACAACGCTGTTGGTCAAACAATCGACGTTATCAACGTAAACAACGACAACGTTCAAATCAACACAGCTAAATACGACAACGGCATCTACTTCGTGAAAGTTCTCACTTCAGATGCTAAAGTAACAGTTAAAAAAGTTGTTGTTTCTAAATAATTTATAACAAGTTATTTAATCAATAATTTAAAGTACAACGAAAGGTGATTTTTAAACGAAATCACCTTTCGTTTTTTACAACTTTTCAATCATAAATCATATTATTTTTTTACTTTTGCAAAAAAGTCTTATGCAACTGAAAAATTACACCCAACAGGATACATCTATTTTGAAAGGCATAGCTATCATCAGCATTTGCCTGCATAATTTCTTTCATCATTTTGCACCATATACAGGAGAAAATGAATTTTATTTTGTATCACAATACGTTCATAATTTCTTTAACCATATAAAAGAAACTCCATCCGAATTCATAAAACTCTTCTTCACATATTTGGGCCATTATGGCGTGCAGATATTCATATTTATCAGCGGTTATGGATTAACAGTGTCAATGCTAAAACGCCCTAAAACATGGTTGAGCTTTGTCATCGACAGATTAAAGAAACTATACCCACTACTTCTTACTGGCATCATTTTCTTCATATTGATAAATATCTTAATAAATGATCGTTTCCCTTGGGAAATTGACATTAAGAACATGAAATACAAGCTGTTATTCATACACACATTACTGCCAAAACAAGGATTAAGTATCAATGGACCTTGGTGGTTCTTTGGTTTGATATTTCAATTCTATCTCATATTCCCAGCATTATTCCACTTCATAAAAAAATATAACACAAAAGCTTTTCTTATCATTTGCCTTTTCTCGTACGCATGGATTTTCCTTTCTCTATACAATTTCCAAAAAGTTTATGAAGTATATCTTTTACAGAATTTTCCAGGTCACCTACCAGAATTTTGCCTCGGCATGTTATTAGCTTTTAACAAAGACTTTAAAATAAACAACATATTTTTCTTCCTATCAATTATAGTCTTTTGTCTGGGCAATTTTTATAAGGTATTCTTCCCATTTACATTCTTATCTACCGTTATAATATTTACATTTATTTATCAATTCTTCAAAAATTTAAAATTCAAAAGAAGAATACTCAAAAACTTCCTAGTTCATATCGGAAACGTATCCATGACATTATTTGTCATTCACGGATTTATGAGACAACCGTTTATCAAATTAACATACAATGTATTAACCACTCCGCTAGAACATCTTTACGCAGGTTTTTTATTTATATTAACAGCATATTTGATGTCATTTGCAGCATTACATCTATACAATGTATTAATAGACATTTTCAACAGGATAAAAACACCTACTAAACAAAATACAAAATCATATAAAATCATATCAAAAGCCTTACAAATCAGTCTGGTAGCATTTAGCATATTCATACTTTATTACATTTACAGCCAAACATATTCAGATAAAAAAGATATTACAAGTGAATTTCAAATCGAGAAAAACAAGATTGTAGATAAAAACACTATGTACACATTTTTATCAGAACATATTTTAGACAATAAATATAAAAGCATATCTGTAGAAGGTGAACTCGACATAAAAAGCCTTGACTCCACGGCTAAAGCTCCATATTTAGTTATGGAAATCAAAGGCATTATGTGGGAAAAAGTAAAAGTTCCAGAAAATTATAACGCATCCAATTATAGCAAGCTAAAATTCAGTTACAAATGTGACTTTTTATTCACACAATGTCTTAAAAACAAGAAAGTCAAATTATTCATGTGGAATCCTGATAAAGGAACAGCTGAGGTGAACAATGTTAACTTTAAAGTTTATGCCAACTGATTTGGTATTATTAATGAATATTAAAAATTACACTAAAGCAAAATAAATTCACGATGATTAACATCACTGAAAAATCTGGCTTGATACTCGAAGGTGGCGGCATGCGAGGCGTTTTCACATGCGGAGTTTTGGATTGTTTCATGGACAATGGAATACGTTTTCCTTATTCCATCGGCGTGAGTGCAGGCGCTTGCAACGGACTTTCTTATATTTCAAAACAAAGAGGCAGAGCTAAATTCAGCAACATAGATTTACTCCAAAAATATAATTATATCGGAATAAAACATCTGTTGAAAAAAGGCAACATCATGGATTTCGATTTGTTGTTCCACACTTTTCCTAATGAGATAATACCATACGATTATGATATGCTGGCCAATTGCAAGGAACGTTTTGAAATGGTCACAACAAGCTGCCGCACAGGAAAAGCCTGCTATTATGAAGAGAAAAAAAACGCCGACAGAGTGATTGACATCGTAAAAGCATCGAGCAGCCTGCCATTTGTCTGTCCGATAACATACGTTGACGACGAGCCAATGTTAGACGGTGGCATTGCCGATTCTATTCCTATATTACGAGCAAGAGAACTCGGCTATGACAATAACGTCGTCGTCTTGACCCGTAACAAAGGATATAGAAAATCAGAGAAAGAGAACAAGATAGTATCTTTGTTCTACAAGGAATATCCAGCCATACAAGAAGCCATACGTCAACGCAATAAGCTTTACAACAAACAAATCAGTTTGGTAGAACAGCTAGAAGATGCTGGAGAAATCGTAGTAATTCGCCCACAGAGACCTATTGAAGTCAGCAGGATGGAACGCGACATCAAAAAACTGATGGCATTATACGAAGAAGGATATAATTTAGCAATGAGGAATTTGAAATGAGTAATTAAAATCTATTCAATCCATTCCTAATTCCTAATTATATCATACCGTAACCAACAGCATCTCCTCAATATCTTTTTCAAGTCTGCTTGGTTTGACAGTAGGTGCATAACGTTTTATTTTCCTTCCATCTGGAGAGACGAGGAACTTCGTGAAATTCCATTTTATGTCTTCTCCTAAAATGTTTTTCGTCTTTTCTTTCAAAAACGTATAAATCGGAGATGCGTTTTCGCCATTCACTTCTATCTTTTTCATCATCAGGAAAGAAACGCCATAATTCACTTTGCAAAAATCCAAGATTTCATCATCAGAATCTGGGTCCTGCTGTCCAAACTGATTACAAGGAAATCCTATTATCACTAGACCTTTATCTTTATATTTTTGGTTTAGTTCTTCGAGACCGGCAAACTGCGGAGTGAAGCCACATTTGCTTGCTGTATTGACAATCAGCAGCACTTTTCCTCTAAACTGTCTAAAATCAACTTCTTTTTCATCAGAAGCTACAGCCTTAAAATCATAAATCGTTCTCATAATTTCTAAAATTTATTTTCTAGAATAAAACAACAATTCGTTGAAATGTTCAGTTATAAATAGTAAATTTGCTCTTAAAAAATTTTAACATGGATAATTCAGCATTTCAAATAAGCGGACAAATAATTGATGTGATAAATTCCCGTATTTTCAAAGGAACCATATTCGCTGACAACGGCAAGATTATCAACATCATAGAAGATGACAACGACAACAATCAGATTATTATGCCAGGTTTTGTCGATTCTCATATTCACATAGAAAGTTCGTTACTTGTTCCAACTGAATTTGCACGTCTTGCAGTGGTTCATGGCACCGTCGCCACTGTCAGCGACCCTCACGAAATTGCCAACGTATTGGGAATAAATGGTGTGAGATACATGATTGAAACCGGCAAGAAATCGCCAATGAAATTTTATTTCGGAGCGCCTAGTTGCGTGCCAGCCACTTCATTCGAGACTTCTGGCGCCGTTTTGGATTCTAACGCTGTTGACGAACTTCTTTCTTCTGACGAAATAAAATACCTCGGGGAAATGATGAATTATCCAGGAGTCATTTTTGATGATGATGAAGTCGTTAAAAAGATAGAATTAGCAAAACTTCATAACAAGCAAATTGACGGTCACGCTCCACTCTTGAGCGGAAATGATTTGGTAAAATATTGTAAATCAGGAATTACAACAGACCATGAATGTTCTAATCTCCAAGAAGCACGCGAAAAAGCAGCTCTCGGAATGACGATTCAGATTCGTGAAGGCAGTGCTGCTAAAAACTTCGACGCTCTCATCCCGCTCATCGATGAAGCCCCAGAAAAGATAATGTTCTGTTCAGATGATTTGCATCCTCATGAATTAATTAACGGACACATCAACCGTCTCGTCAAAAAAGCCATATCATTGGGATATAATATATTAGACATCATAAAAGCTGCCACATTAGCACCAATAAGACATTATAATCTTGAAGTAGGACTATTACAGAAAAATGACCCTGCTGATTTTATAATCATAGATAACTTCATAGATTTCAACGTCTTAAAGACTTACATCAACGGAAAATTAGTCGCAGAAAACAACAAATCGTTGATACCAGAAATTGAAGTCGATACTATAAATAATTTCAAAACGGGAAAAGTTGATATTAACGATTTCAATATTTATGACAAAGGAAGAAACATCAAGATTATCAACGTGCTAAGCGGCGAGCTTCTGACAGAGAAACTCATTGGCAGACCCCAAAGCGTTGATAAAAATTTAGTCAGCGATGTTGAAAATGACATCTTGAAAATTGCTGTGATAAATCGTTATGAGAAGAAAAAAATATCACTAGGTTTCATTAAGAATTTCGGTTTGAAGAAAGGCGCGCTTGCGTCAAGCGTAGCGCACGACAGCCATAATATCGTTGTCATTGGATGCAGCGACGAGGAAATGACAGAAGCTGCAAATATGATTATCAATACGAAAGGCGGTCTGGCAGCATGGAGCCGCGATAAAAATATATGCATTCCGCTTCCTATTGCAGGACTCATGACCAACGAAGACGGCCATAAAGTCGCTGCCGATTATCAAGCGCTCGTTTCTTTATCCAAAGAACTCGGCTCAACATTGAACGACCCTTTCATGACTATGGGATTCATGTCGTTACTTGTGATACCAAAACTGAAACTCAGCGATAAAGGCCTCTTCGACTGCGAGAAATTCGAACTCACGACACTTTTTGTGGATCTGAGGAACTGAGGAGTTGAGGATTTGAGGAACTGAGGAGTTGATGAACCAAAAAATCCTTAATTCCTCAGTTCCTTAGTTCCTTAATTCCATTAAAACTTCCATATTTCTTCTAAATCAATGTCCCAGTTGGCTTTGACATCAAAAACATCTTTATGGAAATATATCGGTTCTGGCAATAATTTCCTGCCATAATCACCTGGCGACCATTTGCCGTTGCCGTCATTGTCAAGCGTGACTTTAAGCTTATATTTCCTTGGAGAAAGATATTTAAACTCTATCTTCTTCGTCTCAGCAACTATTTGACTTGCAACAACTTTATCTTTATCATCAAGAAGTTCAACAATAATCTGAGGCACATTTTCAGGAATTTCTATCGTAACGAAAATATTACCATATTGAGAAAGCTCAGGCACCATGAAAGAAAATTCCGTTGTGTCGTTAGTCACACCTTTAAAACTGAAAAATACAGAATCAGGAACGATAATCTTATATGATTTTTCAGGAACTAAAGTCTTGGCAAGCTTGTATTTCAATCCGAAAGAATCTATCTTTTCAAAATGCAAGTCATTGATAATAGTATCTTTATCAACAATAAACCAAGAAGTGTCACGCATAATTACATCTGTAACAGGTTCTTTGAAAGTCAAAATCAAATCCTGTTCTGGAGTTAATTTTCCTGCACTGATATTCGTCTTGATTTCCAGTGATTTGGAAACCGTTTCCTGCTTAGCTTTTTTTCCTATAGTCTTGCGAGGTTTCAGACTCATCAGAGCAGTGTCGTTAATTAATGTATCGTAATTTATCGTTAACAAAAGACTGTCTTTATTAGGAGTGAAATACCAAAGTATTGAATCGTAATTTGCTGAATATGTTTTAAATATGTTAAAACTATCAGGCAATGACTCCAGCACCTCTATTTTAACATTTTGTGCCGGACGATTGAATGCAAAACGCAGCAGTCCTTCTTCTGGAACTTCTTTTTTAAACAGTTTCTGTACTGTATCTTCTTCTAAAAATGAATATAAAACAAGAGATTCCATTTTCTTAACTTCTTGTTTTACAGAATCATTATGAATCATAGATTGTACATCATAAATTGGTCTTACGAGACTATCCAAAAACGCAATGCTTTCATTCGGCAAATCGAATTTAAGATTAGAGTTTTCATCTTTCAAGGCAAAGACAAGATACTCGGTATTTTTCAAGCCTGAAAATTTAAAATTACCATCTTTATCGCTTTTTGTAAGATAATAAGGTTTCTTGCAATAAGGAAGAGAATCTATGCTAATTGTATCATTTTCATCACAATACAACATCACATAATAATCGGAAGATGGCTTACGAGTATCAGCTTGAAGCAATTTTCCTTCGAGAGTGAGAGTGTCAATCACCTTACCTGTAGAGAAAACGTATGAATAATTTTTAAAAATATTGCCTTCATGAAGGTCTTTTATCGATTCTCCAAAATTTATCGAATATGTCGTTTCCGTCCTCAAAGGTTCTTTAAATTTAACAATCAACGACTTGCCACTAAGTTTATATTCAGGATTCTTTTCTAAAGGAGGAGAAATCAAAATATTTGCATTAGGATTATTAAGAGTCACATATTCATCAAAAGTGATATTAATCTCCTTTCCATTAAACATAGTCGATTGATTTTCAGGAACCGCCATCAATACTATAGGAGGCGTCACGTCTTTCGGACCACCTGTCGGCGAAACCACATTAGCACAACGAATAAAACTCAGCATCGCGATGAATGCCAGAATATTGAATATATTTTGAGATATTTTTTTCATAATTGCAAAGATATGAAAAGGCAAAAGGCAAAAGGCAAAAGGCAAAAGAATTTTTTGCAACTCCTAATTCCTCATTCCCAATTCCTAATTGAACAGAAAGTAAATCCTTTATCAGTATAATATTCAAGGACTTTAGTAAGAGCTGGAATCATATTATTGGCAGCTTTTTCGCTATCGTGGAAAACGATAATACTTCCATCGCCAGCGTTTTTTATTACGTTATTATAACAATCTTCTGCGCTCAGCGACTTATCCCAATCGTACGAAATCACAGTCCACGCCACGATTTTGAACACTGGAATTCTAGAACTCTCGAACTTTAGAATTTCGGATTTATCTTTTCTGAGATTCTGAGATTCTGAGATTCTGAATTTCTTATAAAGTCTTCTTATCTGCGAAAACTTAATTCTTCCGTGCGGCGGACGAAACAGCGGCGATTGTATCAAAACATTAGCATTTATAACGGAATCGACGTAATCTTTGGTTTTTGTCTTCCATCCTCTTTCGTGGTTGAAAGTATGACTTCCAACAGCATGACCTTCTTTTTCAATAAGTTCGAAAGTTTCTTTATATTTATTAACATTATTTCCGATGCAGAAGAAAGTCGCTTTAGCGTTAAATTTCTTTAAGATTTCAAGAACTTGCGGAGTTATTGTAGGATGCGGACCATCATCGAAAGTGAGGTATAATTTCTTCTCTCCCTTAGGCATTTCCCAAAGAAACGAAGGATATAGCATTCTTAATATTTTAGGAGTCGTGATGAGGCGCATTTAAATGTATTGCGTTTTGATGTACAAAAATAATCAAAAAACAATTACACCTTTTCGGGTATAAAAATATTAACAAAAGATAAGATTATACCTAAGGTATAATTGGCGAATGGCTAAAGACAAAAGGTTAAAGTATGGTAATTTAAATTCAGAGACTTTTGTGATATTTTTTGTTAAAATTTTATCGTAAATTGTATCTGTATTTTCTAAGTATTATGTCTCATTTTAGAGACGAGTCAACACAAAATATTGATAATCAATAAATTACCCCCCCCATTTTTCATTTTACAATACTATATTTTTTTTGTTTTTATAAAAAATTATTTCTATAATTGCAGATGAAAATATTAGAATGTTTAACTAAAATCTTGATGTCATGAAAAAATTATTTGCAATTTTATTTTTATTAGGAATTTCTTATGTAGGTATGTCTCAAAGCAAGTATATTGTTGTAGGTGAAGAAAACGCTGGCAAAGAAAATGTTCAACAAGTACAACAAGCAAATCCAAAATTGGGTGATGACAATTTGTATTCTGAATACGAAGCTATGAGCATGCAGTTGGCCAAGACCAACTATTATTTGGACAAATATTCCCGTCAGGCATTGACAGGCGATGTTTTGATTATTGCGGGAAGTGTTTTTACAAGTATGGCAGCATTTTGTGAATCACTCGACACAGCGCTCTTGTGCACTGTAGCAGGTTTAGGCACAGGAATTGCTGGATATATTGTAAAACTTTCTGCTTATAACAATTTGAATTCCAGCAGAGTAAAATACGATGGATTTAAGGTTACATATAAATTGTAATAGAAATATTAATTAAAAAAAGACTGCTAATCGATTGATTAGCAGTCTTTTTTTTGTACCCCCACCGGGAATCGAACCCAGATTTAAAGTTTAGGAAACTTTCGTTCTATCCGTTGAACTATAGGGGCATTTTCAATTCATAATTCATAATGCAAATTATGTTTGATGAACTTTGAATTTTGTTCTAAAAACTTTAGACTTTCGTCTTTTGTCTTTAGTCAATTTCGTCTGCAAAAATAGTGATTTTTTGTCAATAATTAATTTTTCATTTTACATTTATTATTTTGGCAAAATAATTACCTTTGTCACGTTTTTGTAATTTTCATAAGAGAATTTTTAAAAAATGGAAGTTTTTAATTTTATCGTTGATATTCAACGTTTTGTAGAAGAAAAACACAAGTTAGGTCTTAAAGTCGGTTTCGTTCCTACTATGGGAGCGCTTCACGAAGGTCATCTTTCATTGATAAATCGTGCTAAAAACGATAACAATATCGTCGTCAGCAGCGTGTTTGTCAACCCAATTCAGTTCAACAATCCTACAGATTTGGAGAAATATCCTCGCACTCCTGAACTCGATATCGAGAAACTCAAGAACGCCGGATGCGACGCTGTCTTCATGCCTTCTGTAGAAGAAATGTATCCTGAAAAAGTAGAAGATCACTATGACTTCGGCGATTTGGAACGCGTAATGGAAGGCGCCTGCCGTCCTGGCCACTTCAACGGCGTGGCTATCGTAGTCCGTAAATTGTTCGAGATAGTAAATCCTGACAAAGCATATTTCGGCGAAAAAGACTTCCAACAACTTGCAATCATCAAGAAAATGGTTTGCAACCTCAATATGGGATTGGAAATCGTACCATGTCCTATCATCAGAGAAAACGACGGTCTCGCAATGAGCTCTCGTAACGTGCGTCTCAACGAAGAAGAACGCGCTATCGCTCCTAAAATCTTCGCTACACTCAACGACGCCGTTTCTAAAAAAGATTCAATGTCACCTGCTGAAATGAGAGAATATGCTCTCGCCAAATACGCAGAGATAAAAGAGTTCGACGTTGAATATGTTGAAATTACAGACGAGATAAATTTACAATCAATAAACAATTGGAACGAATGTGAACATGCTCGCATCTTCGTAGCTCTTCAACTCGGACCAGTTCGCTTAATCGATAACGTTAGAATATTTTAATATGAATATTGAAGTTCTTAAATCAAAGATTCACCGTGCTACTGTAACACAAGCCGACCTTAATTATATTGGCAGCATCACTATTGACGAAGACTTGTTAGATGCAGCTAACATCATTGAGAATGAACGCGTTGACATTTACAACATCACCAACGGCGAACGTCTCTGCACCTACGCCATCAAAGGCGAACGCGGCTCAGGCGTCATCGGAATCAACGGCGCAGCAGCTCATAAGGTAAATGTTGGCGACCTCGTCATCATCGTTTCTTACTGCTCAATGGATTTTGAAGAAGCAAAAAAACATAAGCCATCTATCGTTTTCCCTAGAGAAGGCAATAAGATATAATTAGTTGTCAACAGACTTTATGCGTATGCATAAAAATATAAAAAAACAAAAGCATTGAATAAGAAGATTTCCAATACATTAACATACATCGTATTCCTTTTGTTGGGAGTTCTTCTTTTATGGCTTTGTTTTAGAAAAATAGACTTCACACAAGTCGTGACTTATATCAAGACTGCAAAATATTCCTGGATGCTGCTCAGTCTGGCGTGTCTAGGAATATCTTTGTTTTTCAGGGCCTTACGTTGGAATATCTTGATAGAGTCATTAGGCTACAAGACGAGAGTCTCATCGACATACGAGTCCGTCTTGATAGCATATTTCGCCAATATAGTCGTGCCGCGTCTCGGCGAAGTGACACGCTGCGGAACACTCACCAAAAAAGAAAACATCCCTTTCGACAAATCATTCGGCACCGTCATCTCGGAACGTGTCGTTGACCTAGCAGTGCTCTTCGCGCTGGCGATATTGGTCGTTCTCTTTCAATGGAATCTGCTCGGAAGTCTAGTGACATCATGGCTTAACCCATTGATAGAGACGTTGAAAGCCAATGCCGCTTTAGGCATAATATCATTATCTGCGTTGATAGTTATTTTCGCAGCTATTGTATTCATTTTCAAAAAGAAAAAGTCGAAAATAAAAGAGAATAAGTTATATCAGAAAGTCGCTTCTTTGTGTAAAGGTTTCCTCGATGGGATCAAGACGATTTTCACAATGAAAAGAAAAGGTTTGTTTATTCTCTATACATTCTTGATTTGGGGATTTTATGTCGTGATGACTTGGTTGCCATTCTATATGCTTTCCGAGACAGCACATCTTGGTCTGACAGAAGCAATCACTTTGTTAGGTTTGGCGACATTAGGATTCGTGGCGCCGGTACCAGGCGGCATGGGCGTTTATCACTTCATCGGAATACTTTTATTGAACGGATTTTACGGCATATCAGAGTCAGCAGCCGTTTCGTTTGTGACGATAAACCATACAAGTCAGATGATATTCTATCTCGTGACAGGATGTATTGCATACGCTATTATGTTCTTTATTGACAGACGAAAACCGATTAATGGCTAATGGCTAAAGACTAATGGCTAAAGGAGGATTAATATGAAACATTTAGAAAAGATTTACGATAAGATTTTAAACGGTGAGTCTCTTGAAGAGAGGTTGAATTTATGGCGTAAGGAAGGTAAGACGATAGTCTTTTCTAACGGATGTTTCGATATTTTGCATCGTGGTCATGTGGAATATCTTTCCAAAGCTGCCGATTTAGGTGATATACTCATAATTGGTTTAAACACAGACGCTTCTGTAAGAAGAATCAAAGGTCCATCAAGACCAGTCAATGATGAAAAAGCACGCGCTGTGGTTTTGGCAGCGCTTGAATTTGTTGATGCAGTGGTGTTTTTTGAAGAAGACACTCCTTATAATTTAATCAAAAACGTACAACCTGACGTACTTGTCAAAGGTAAAGATTATAAAGCGGAAGACATCGTTGGTTACGACATCGTTGTTGGCAAAGGCGGAAGAGTCGAGACGATAGAGTTGGTTGATGGATTTTCGACGACGAAGACAATTGAGAAAATGAGAACCTGAGAATGTTATGAGACGTATCTTATTTTTCATAATTCTATAGCTATCTCAACGGACAACATATTTCGGATAATGGAGACAGAGACGGATACAAAATCTGTTCTCCGTCTCCATTGTCACTTTTATTTCTTTTCCTTTAATAAAATGTATATCAGCAAGTTACCCCCCCGATTTTTTATAAAAAAATATTAAAAAAAGTTTGGATTTTTGAAATTAAATTATAAACTTTGCAGAAGTGAATTATAAACAAATAAAACTACAGAAGTAGAGAAAATTAGCAATAAATAGAACCCAATTAAATATCTGTCATTATGAAAAAATTGAATTTACTTTTCCTTTTGCTTTTATGCGTAATCAATGTCTCTGCACAAGAGTTGAGACACTATGTCGAGTATTCATCAGACAACTATGATGCTTCAATCTATGAGATGAGATATGCACA
>JAFYNK010000044.1 GCA_017548125.1 Bacteroidales bacterium
CATCGGCGGACCTCACGGCGACACTGGCCTCACAGGAAGAAAAATCATCGTTGACACATACGGCGGTCGCGGCGCTCACGGAGGCGGTGCCTTCTCTGGCAAAGACTCTTCTAAAGTTGACCGTTCAGCAGCTTACGCAGCACGTCATATCGCCAAGAACCTCGTGGCTTCAGGCGCCTGCGACGAAGCTCTCGTTCAAATAGCTTACGCTATCGGCGTGGCACAACCTGTTGGCTTCTATATCAATACAAACGGAACGTCTCATGTTAAAGATGCCAACGGAAAGAAAATGAGTGATGCAGAAATGGCAGAAAGATTGAAAAACATATTCGACTTAAGACCTTACGCTATCGTAAAGAGATTCGGCTTGAAAAATCCTGTCTTCGAACCAACAGCATCTTACGGTCACTTCGGCCGCGACTGCAGAATGGGAAAAGTTGAAGTGTTCTACGAAGACAAAGATACCTTCAAAGAAGACGGCAAAATATATAAAAACGTAGAGTTCTACGCTTGGGAAAAATTAGATGCAGTAGAAGATATTAAAAAAGCTTTAGGATAATTCATAATGCATAATTCATAATTCATAATCAAAAGGTTATGAGTTTAAAAATAGAGATGCTTCAATGATACCTTAAAAGGTTAACATACATTGAAGCGTCTTTTTTTTGTTAGAGGTTTAGTGCCAATTTACTCGGTAACCACAGATTACACAGATTACACGGAAAGCTCATACCTCAATTCCTCAATTCCTCAGCTCCCTCAAAATTTTCCTCAAAAAAACCTTGTTAAATAAATATAAAACATATATATTTGCGAAGAGAAAAATATTTTGCTGATATTAGATACAGCCTTTGCTATATGTTCTATACTTAATTGTATATTTAATATTAAGTATATGATTATTATATATCTGAGTTTGTATTTATGTTATAGGAAATAATGTAAAATTTATATGAATATGAAAAAGTTTTTACTTACTTTAATGTTTTTGGTGCTGTTTGCGCCATTTGCATTACACGCCGATGAAATCGTCGTCGGCAATGGAACAAGCACGATAGAAGGAGCAAAAACCGAAGACGGTGCTGTATTCTTCTATGACTTCAACGACGGAACATTCAACGGTATGACAGCTATCGACAAAGACGGCGACGGCGAGCTGATTAACAACGACTTGACAGTGCCTTATTTCCAACATGAAAACCTTGTAGATGGACAGGAATATACAACGACTGTCATCCCGGTTTATACAGATGGCGCTGGCTATCCAAAGAACTACATCTGGACAAATGCTAATTGCGACGACTACGTCGGCGCATACGACCTTAAAGCGGAATTTGTTGATAATGTCGGCGTCGTAAGCTGGACTTTGCCTGCTGTATATAAAGATGACAAATCATCCAAAGAAGGCAACTGGCTTTATTACGATAACGGCACTTACGCTGAACGCATCGGTCTCACCTACGACGGCGTCAACTTCGAGTCATTCAAATGGGCTATCATGTTCCCTGCTTCTGACATCGCTCAATATGCCGGACAGACCATGACAAAGGTCGCTTTATACGACGTCGAGGATTTTGACGGCGAAGTGGAAATCTACGAAGGCGGCACCACAGAACCAGGAACTCTCTTACACAGTCAAGAATTCTCATGCATTGGCACTCAGGACTTTTTCGAAATAACATTAAACACTGCCGTTGAATTGAGCGGCGACAAAAACGTCTGGGTCGTATTCACCAACATCAACGGCGCTCAGCCTGCTGCTGGTTGCGCAGACCAAGGCAACGCCAACGGACGCTGGATCTACTACGAAGGCTACGGATGGCTTGACCTCATGTATATCTCAGTACCTTCATACACATGGATGATTCGCGCTTTCGTTGAAGGTGAAGGTCAAGAACCAGTTGACCCAGAACAACCAGAAGAAACAGCTAACCACTGGACTCCCGATGAAACGGTCTATCCAAACAATATGACTCTGACAGGCTTGGTTGAGATTGACGGTGAAGTTCAAAATACCACTTCGCTTGAAGTAGGTGCTTTCTGCGGAGAAGAACTCAGAGGTAGCTATAGATTGCAGTATATATCAGCATTGGATAAATATCTGGCATTTTTGGTTGTTTACGGTAATGACAGCGATGAGATAACTTTCAAGCTTTATGACCATGAATTAGGACAAGAGTTGGATTGTCAGATGTTGCCAGAAAGCGCTGTGATCTTTGAAGTTAACAAAGTTGAAGGGGATGCCGATTTTCCATTTGTAATTGCGTTTCAAGAAATAGAATACGCTACATCTTTCTTCTTCGATTTTAATGATGGCACATTGGATGGATGGACATTAATCGACGCTGACGGGGACGGTCATAACTGGAAAAACATTTCAGAGTTCGCTTACGAACCATTTGGTTACAACAACACATATTGTGCTGCTTCATTCTCATACGACAACGAAGACGGTGTTTTATGGCCAAACAACTACCTCGTAACAGAAAGCAAATATAACATCGTTGCTGACTCTAAACTTACATACAAAGTAAGCTCACACGACAGAATATACTGCGCTGAACACTATGAAGTTGCTATCTCAACAACAGGTACAAATCCTAACGATTTCGTAACTATCTATGAAGAAACATTAAGCGCTGGTGAAGCTGATTACGAAGGCTCATTACAGGGCCAATGGTTCGATAGAGAAATCGACCTCAGTGTTTTCGCTGGTCAAAAAGTTTATATCGCATTCCGTCACTGCTTATGCGTGAACCAATACTTCATGAAGCTCGACAACATTACATTAACAAGTGATTCAACTCCAGAAGATCCAGAAACACCAGAATACGCAAAAACTTTCTTTGACGACTTCAACGATGGCGAATTAGACGGCTGGAGAACAATTGACCAAGACGGCGATGGTTACAACTGGTATATAGCTAACGATGCTGGTATAGACGGTTCTGCATGTATCCAATCAGACTCATACATCATCGGTGCATCATTGTATCCAGACAATATCGTTGTTACAACATCAGCTTACGGAATCGCAGCAGGCTCAACTTTAACATGGGAAGTGAAACCTACAGATGCATCTTACTGCAACGATCATTATGCTGTTGTTGTTTCTACTGACAACGAAACATTCACAAATGTTTGGGAAGAAACATTAACTTCTTTCAGTAATTTTGAACAAAGAATATTATACCTCAGTGAATATGCAGGACAAAATGTTTATATCGGTTTCCGTCACTACAACTGTAATGGTTCAAATGCTACAGCTGTTTTAATTGATAATGTTGAATTGTCGGCAATTGCTTTCTCAATATCTGCAAGTGTAAATCCAGAAGAAGCTGGTACGGTAAATGGTACTGGTTCATATCAATATGGCGAAACTGCAACATTGACAGCTACTGCAAATGATGGTTATCAATTTGTAAGCTGGACAGAAAGCGACACAATTGTTTCAACAGATGCAGAATATTCATTCACTGTTGAATCATCGAGAGAATTTGTAGCTAACTTCGAAGAATTACCAGAATACGCTTCATTCTTCTTTGATGATTTTAATGACCATAATTTTGATGGCTGGAGAACAATTGACCAAGATGGCGATGGCCATACTTGGAGAATTCCTAATAGAAAATCATATATTTTATCAGAATCGTATGACGATTCTAACAATGAGGAACTTAATCCAGATAACTATATTGTTACAACAGAACTTTATAAAATTACAGAAAAATCTGTCTTAGGCTGGCTTGTCATGCCATCAGACGATGAATATTATGAAGACCATTATGCTGTTGTCATTTCAACAGACAACGAAACATTTGATGTTATTTGGGAAGAGACATTGACTTCTTTCAATGATTTTGAACAGAGAGTATTAAATCTCAACGAATATGCTGGACAGAACATTTATATAGGATTCCGTCATTATAATTGTAACGGTTCAACAGCTGCTGGTGTTTTGATTGACGATGTTGAATTGTCTGCAATATATAATGTTACAGCTAATGTAAATCCTGAAGAAGCTGGTACTGTAAACGGTGCAGGTTCATATCAATATGGCGGAACAGCAACATTGACAGCTACTGCAAATGTTGGTTGGCAATTTGTAAACTGGACGGAAAATGATGAAGTTGTTTCAGAAGATGCAGAATATTCATTTATAGTTGAAACAGCGAGAGAATTGGTTGCTAACTTTGAATTGCAAACTTTCAATGTTACAGCTATAGTATATCCAGGAGTTGCAGGTATAGTAAGTGGTACTGGTTCATATCATTATGGCGAAACAGCTACATTGACAGCTACTGCAAATGATGGTTTTCAATTTGTAAACTGGACAGAAAACGGTGAAGTTGTTTCAGAAGATGCAGAATATTCTTTCACAGTTGAAGCATATAGAGAATTGGTTGCTAATTTTGAACAAACATCATTTGAAACAGCTTTCTTTGAAGATTTCAATGATGGCGCTTTAGATGGTTGGAGATTGTTCCAAAATGATAGTGATACACATAACTGGCAAATTGTGGGTTCAAATGGTGTGGATGGTAGTAATTGTATTACTTCATATTCATATAAATTTGAAGTCCTTAATCCAGATAATTATATAGTAACAGAATTGAAATATGCTATCACAGAAAATTCTATGCTATCATTTGCTTCACGTCCTGCTGTTTCAGGTTTTTATCAAGATCAGTACGCTGTTGTGGTATCTGAAGACAATGAAAACTGGACAGTTGTATGGTCGGAGAAATTCAATGAATATTATTCAGAGTTTAGATATAAATATGTTGACCTCAGCGAATATGCAGGACAGAAAGTTTATATCGGTTTACGTCACTACGATTGTAATGGCAGCGATGCTAATAATGTCTTGGTTGATGATGTAGAATTAGTTGAGGCAGTATCAATAAAAGCAAATGTAAATCCAGAAGAAGCTGGTACGGTAAGTGGAAATGGAAATTATATAGCTGGTCAAACCGCAACATTAACAGCAGTAGCAAATGTTGGTTGGCAATTTGTAAACTGGACAGAAAACGATACAATAGTTTCAGAAAGTGCAGAATATTCATTCACAGTTGAAGCAGATAGAGAATTGGTTGCTAACTTTGAAGAAGTTGGTGCTTTAGAAATAACAGCTGTCGCAAATCCTGAAGAAGCTGGTACTGTAAACGGTGCAGGTTCATATCAATATGGCGGAACAGCTACGTTAACTGCAACAGCAAATACTGGTTATCAATTTGTAAACTGGACAGAAAATGATGAAGTTGTTTCAGAAGATGCAGAATATTCTTTCGTAGTTGAAAGTGCGAGAGAATTGGTTGCTAATTTTGAAGTGGCTGCTTTCAATGTTACAGCTACAGTATATCCAGGAGTTGCAGGTATAGTAAGTGGTATAGGGGAATATCGATATGGTGAAACAGCAACATTGACAGCTACTGCAAATGATGGTTTTCAATTTGTAAACTGGACAGAAAACGGTGAAGTTGTTTCAGAAGATGCAGAATATTCTTTCACAGTTGAAGCATATAGAGAGTTGGTTGCTAATTTTGAACAAACTGTGTTTGAAACAGCTTTCTTTGATGACTTCAACGACGGCGTTATAGATGGATGGAGAACAATTGACCAAGATGGTGACTCTTACAATTGGGAAATCAATAGTAATAATGGAGTTGATAACACTTCTTGTATTACTTCATACTCGTATAAATTCGGAGTCCATAATCCAGACAATTATATAGTAACAGAACCGAAATATGCTATCACAGAAAATTCTATGCTATCATTTGCTTCACGTCCAGCTGTTTCAGGTTACTATCAAGACCAGTACGCTGTTGTCGTATCTGAAGATAATGAAAACTGGACTATCGTATGGTCTGAAAAATTCAATGAATATTATACTGAGTTTAGATATAAATATGTTGATCTCAGCGAATACGCTGGCAAGAATGTTTATATCGGCTTCCGTCATTATGATACAAATGGAAATTATGCTGAAAATGTTTTGATTGATAATGTAGAATTGTCAACTGGTTATTTGACATTTACAGGAAACGGTTCATGGGATGAAGAAGAACGTTGGACTAATTCGAATAAACCATCATCAGATTCTAAAGTCATTATTAACGGAACAGTGATAATATCAAATGGAAGTGATATTACTGTAAATCAAATTTACATCAACAATGGCATGTCATTGACAATAGAAAGCGGAGCTACATTAAGTGTAACATCAACATTGGTTAACTATGATGCAGATGCTTTGATAATGAACGACGGAGCTCAGTTGTTCCAAAAGAACGATAATGTGGCTGCTACATTCAACAAAGATATTGTTAATCCATACGGCGAATGGGGAGTAACAGACGAGTCAGGATGGCAGTTTGTGGCATCACCTATTATTAATAATGCGATAAATGGTTTTGTTCCTTCAGAAGGAGAGGGAGATTATGACTTGTACAAATATGATGGAAATCAAGATTTACAATGGGTCAATTATAAGAGCCATCAATCTGATTTTGAGGCTGCATTTAAACCAGGCACAGCTTATCTCGCTTCATACGAAATAAAAACAACAGCTTCATTCAAAGGCATCTTGTCAAATGACCAAAGCTTCGTATTCGATGTTTCCTATGATGCTGATAATAGAATGGCTAACTTCTACCTCCTTGGCAACCCATTCTCATTCGATATGGACTGGAACAAGTTTGACTTGAATGATGATGTTTATCCAGCTTTCGCAATAGTGGATCCTTCAACAAACGGTTATGTTGTGAAATCAAATTCAACAACAATACCTGTAGGTGCTGGTTTCTTCGTTGAAACAATAGGAGAAAATCCTTCAATCTCTTACAACTCAGGAAGCAAGTCGAGAGGCGAAAAATATGAATATATCAACGTAATCGCATCTGGCAAACAAGGCAGCAACAATGTTATCATCAAGTTTGACGGTAAGGAAGAAAAAGGTTTCTCAAAACTTGAAAACTTTAACAAACGCATCGCTGACGTTTATGTCAAGAACAACGGTAACCGCTATAGCGTGTTGGGCTACGACAGAGAAGTACAAGAAGTTGAACTCTTCTTCGACGCTAAGGAGATGGGTAACTACAGCATCAGCATCGAGCCAAACGGCAAATTTGAAACTGTTGTTTTAGTTGACCGCATGACAGGCGTTGAGACAAACTTATTGCTTGAAGACAGTTATACTTTCACAGCGATGGCAAATGACAATCCAAACCGTTTTGTCCTTAAATTTGCTAACGGTCAGGAGCCATCAGCTGACAGCCAGTTTGCATATATAAACAATGGAGATATCGTCGTTTATAATATTTCTGGCGATGCACAAATCAATATCTTCGACGCATTGGGACGCCGCGTATATCAAGGCGAATGTTCTGATGAAACAACACGTATCGCAAGCGTATATTCAGCTGGCGTTTATGTAATACAAAAAGTCGATGATAATGGTATTAACGTACAGAAGTTGATAATCAACGAATGATTGAATAGGACTACAAGTCAACAAGACTACAAGACTACAAGTGGACGCTGCTATTAAATGGTGGCGTCCTTTTTTTATGGCTAAAGGCTAAAGTCTAAAGGCAAAAGGCTAAAGTCTAAAGTCTAAAGTTTTTTAAATTAGGATTTCAGGGTTTCAAACCCTCGGTGTCTTACTTCAACGTCACTCTTGTGATGCCGTGGCCTCCAGTCTCCAGGCTTGCGTCCTGCATCTGTTGCACGCAATTCATCTTGCTGAGTTGTTGGCGTATGAGCTGGCGCAGGATGCCGTTGCCTTTTCCGTGTAGGATGCTGACGTTTTTGATGCTTAACAATGAGGCGTCGTCGATGTATTTGGCTACAGCGTCTAATGCCTCTTCGCCGCGCATGCCTCTCACGTCGAGGGTGAGGTTGAAGTTGGCGGCCTTCTCGTTGATGTCATCCATGATAGCCTTACGGAGATATGTAGGGTTGCTGATAGATTTCTTGGCTTCCTTCTTGCTTATCTTGACGACTTTGTCGGCTGTCGTTCTGAGTCTCACGCTGCCGAATTCTATGGTGAGGTCGGTGTCGCTGATGGCGACTATTTCGCCCACTATCTCCATCTCGTTGATGCGGACCATATTGCCGACTTGAAGGTCTTGTTCGTCTTTCTTTTCTTTTTCTTCTATCTTAAGGTTTTTAGAAATGACTTTGGCGTCTTCTTCGAGTTGTTGTTTCATTCCTTTCAAATCCTGACGCAGTTCTTTGGTGCGTTCTTTCTCAGCCTGCGCCTCTTTTATCTCGCGTATAGTACGTTCTATCTTGGCGTTTGCCTTGTCGATGAGCGACTGCGCTTCTTTGTTGGCGTCTTTGAGAAGGGTGTTTTTCCTTTTCTCTAAATCGCTGAGCAGGTTCTTGTATTTTGTGACGACCTCGTTAAGAAGGTTGTCGGCCACTTTCAATTCAAATTCTTTCTTACGCACTTCTTTTTTCTCAATCTCAAGCTGTTGAAGCTGCTGGTCGAAGTCGAGGTGTTCCTTGCCGCCGATCTCTGCTGCGTCGTCGAGTATGTCTTGAGGGAAGCCGATTTTCTTTGCGATCTCGAAGGCGAACGAGCTGCCGGGTTTGCCTGTCATCATCACGTAGAGAGGCTGTAAAAACCTAGTGTCGAACAACATCGCGCCATTGACGATGCCTTGATGGTTGTCGGCTAAAAGTTTTAAGTTGGCGTAGTGAGTCGTGACAACACCGAAAGATTTTTTCTCGTTAAGTTTCAATAATATCGCTTCTGCTATTGCGCCACCGAGCTGAGGCTCTGTGCCTGTGCCGAACTCGTCTATCAAGAACAGAGTGCGTTTGTTGGCGTGACTCAACAATTCTTTCATATTAAGAAGATGAGAGCTGTAAGTACTCAAGTCGTTTTCGAGAGATTGAGAGTCGCCTATGTCGATGAACATATCGTGGAAGATGCCGCATTTGGAGTCTATCTCCATCGGGATGGCTAGACCGCATTGAAGCATATATTGCACGAGACCTATGGTCTTGAGGCATACGGACTTTCCGCCGGCGTTAGGTCCAGAGATGACGAGTATTCTGTTGTCCTTGTCGAGGTTTAGGTCTAAAGGAGTAATCTGTTTGTTTTGTGATTTAAGTTTTTGTTCCAGGAGTGGATGTCGAGCCTGGCGCCAGAGGAACATAGGTTCGTCTGTTATTTCGGGGATGACGCATTTGTACTCGTTTGATAATAAGGCTTTAGCGCGTATGAAATCGAGGAGTCCGAGGAGGTTCCAAGCTTTGAGGAGCTCAGGAATCTCAGGGCGTATGAGTCTGGTGAAGGCGAGGAGTATTTTGTTTATCTCGCGGCGTTCGGCGTATTCCAGTTCTCTGATTTCGTTGTTGGTATCGAATATTTCAGCAGGTTCAATATATACAGTCTGACCTGTTGCTGATTCGTCGTGGATGAAGCCACGCAGCGCTCTTTTGTCGGCAGCTTTCACAGGGATGACAGGGCGGCCGTCGCGTATTGTCATCTCGGCGCTGCTGTCGGTCCAGCCGGCGTTTTTGGCTTCGGTGAGTATCTTGCGCATCCTGCGTTCGATGGATGACTGTTTCTTTCTTATCTCGTGGCGTATCTCTGCCAGCTCAGGAGAAGCGTTGTCGGGCATCTCGCCTTTGTCGTCGATGAGACGTGTTATCTCTGAGAAGATATGTCGGTCAATTTCAATGCCTTCTGCCAATGCCTTCAGCGACTTGACTCTGTCTGATGATTCTGTTTTAAAGAAGTTCAAGACGTACGACAAGGCTGTCAGTGTAGGCTTTAACTGAAAAAGGCTTTCGAGACTTATGACGGTGCCTTCGATGCTAAGATGTCGGAAGTCGTCGCGTAAGTCGTTGTAGTCACGTACTGGAAAAGGGACGCCGTTTTGCAAAAGCGAAAGGAAATCCTCTATCTGCGAGAGACGCGTCTTGATTCTGCTGATGTCGGAACTGAATCGCATCTTGTCCACGAATTCTTTTCCCATATCACTGATGCACAATTCACTAAGTCTATTTTTTATAGACATAAATCCAATCTTATTCTCAAAATCTTTAGGATATATCATCTCGCTTTTTAATTTTTTGCAAAGATAGGAAAAAGACTACAAGACTACAAGACTACAAGACAACAAGTTTTTGTGTAAGGCTGTTTAGTTTATGTATCTAATTCTTTTTCTAATATGTCGTATATGTAAACTGGACTTTGGAAATATAATCCTGTTTGGGGATTGTAAAGATTGGCGAATGTTTGAGAATTGTAGAATATGTCAATAGCTTCAGAAATGGATATTTTTCTTTTTTCAGCAAGCATCGCAATAACATCGCGAGTTGTGCATTCGTTCATATAATCAATCTCGCTCATATTCTAATAAGATTTGATATCGCTTTTTCAGTTCCAAAAAAATATTGAAATGTTATACCTTTTATGAATTTCAATCTTTCTTGGAATGTTTCAAAATCGATATTGTTTTCTAATAAGTTACGAATTTGCACCCCGATTTTGTCGTTGGCAATAGGACCATAAATGACATCGTAATGGTGAATGTTATCATCGTTTTCATTAAGTCTGTTCTGAAGAATAAAATCGGCCCATTCTTTTGAATATGTGTCATAAGAAATAAAACTAAGACTTCCGTCAATAAGAAAATTGTGATCGAAATTGTATGATATTACTATTGGTTCTGTCCCGAATTGAATGGCTTTAAACGTTGCAAGTTTAAAGGCTTGATCATAGTCTTCTGTTAAATAAAAACCTTTGCCAAAGTCTTTTCCTTTGTTGGATTTGGAAAGGTCTATATTGTCAAAGTTTATATATGTTCCGTGGTGTAGAATCATTATAAATTACCTCCATTTCTCTTGCAAAAAGCAGACATTGATTCTATCATATATTGAAAACTCATAGTATGAGCTATCTCATATTGTTCTTCTAAAAACAGAAGCGCTTTGTGTCTTTTTAGATAGCTATAACTTTCATGTAATGATAACTTATAGTGATGAGCAAATTCGCTTATAAATATCACTATATATTCTATTTTATTTTTTTTATCCATTACAAATGCTTTTAGTTATAACATTCTAATTGTCATCTTTCTTGCAAAGATAGTGTTTTTTCATATATTTTTTAGTGTGTTAAAATAAAAATCTTTAAGCAAAAAATCCTATTTTTGTAAAATAAAAATTAACGACAAAGACTGGAGTCGCTTAAGGTGGTGACTTGGTGTCTTTATGACTTTAAAAAAAAGAATATGATAAGAATAGAAATTTGTACAAATGGTTATCAATCAGTGATTAACGCTCAGGAAAACGGCGCTCACTGCACTGAATTATGTGAATCTTTAGAAGTTGGTGGCGTAACACCTTCATACGGCACTTTGAAGAAAGTCGCTGCTGACATGAAAATCCCTGTAAGAGTCCTCATCCGTCCTCGTTCTGGAAATTATATCTATAATGACGCTGAACTCGAAATGATGTGCCTCGACATCGCTTTGATAAAAGAACTCGGTTATGAAGGTGTCGTAATCGGCGCTCTTACAGAAAACGGCGAGCTCGATGTGGAAAAGATTAAGGCGATGATGAAAGCAGGCGAAGGCATGAAATTCACATTCCACCGCGCTATCGACGCTTGCAACGACCCTCTCGAAGCATTAAAGATATTGGTTGACTTGGGCTTCGACAAAGTGCTCACTTCTGGATGCAAACCTAAGGCTGCCGACGGAATTGAAATGATAGCTAAGATGCAACAGCAATATGGAGATAAGATTAAAATCATGGCTGGCGGCGGAGTAAATGTTAATAACGTATTGAAGATTATCAACGAAACAGGCGTCTCAAATTGCCATGCTTCCTTGACAGTGGATGTAGATAATTACTGCCAAAATCTTTATCCTGAGAAAGTTGACAACACCGGTGCTGCTATGTGCTGGAAAGTGTCTTCTCCATCACTTATTAAGGAAATGTTAAATATTGTTAAAAATAGTTAAAAATGATGTGTAACAGATTGCTGTTACACATTTTTACTTTAATTTTACAAACTGAAATATAACTATAAAAACAACCTTACTGATTTTAAAACTAGTTTTATAACATTATGAAAATTCGTAATTTACTTGTCGCTGCAGCTTTCTTGATGCTGTTTTCTTGCACGGAAAAACGTAGCAATCCTTTGATTCAAAGTCTGAACGACTCATGGAATGTCACAACCGACACATTAGATATTAATATGGAAGTGGATGTTCCTTCTGTCATCATCGCGGATATGTATGAAAACGGATTGATACCTCATCCTTATCAAAGCGATATTGAGCCTCAGCTTCTTTGGATTCCTCAACGTGAGTGGGTCTATACTATGAGCTTCGATGCGGAAAGTGAAATAATGAATGAAGAAGTTGTGGAATTGGTGTTTGAAGGCCTTGACACTTACGCTGATGTGTGGCTCAATGACGAACATCTGTTCTACGCCGATAATATGTTCAGAACATGGACAAGCAATGTGGCTGACATCTTGAAAGAAAAAGATAATAACATAAAGGTTAAATTCTATCCTTTTGATAAGGTGAGAGATAGCTTGATTGAGACTTATCCGCTTCGTTTCCCTGAGAAATACGCTGTGATGCGTAAGGCTGCTTATCAGAACGGCTGGGACTGGGCTCCTCGTTATATGAACATGGGAATCTGGCTGCCGGTTTATCTCAAAGCATGGACTAGTTCGACAATGAGTTACGCTTCTGTCGTGACATCAGCAATTCATGAAGACAAAGCTGACTTGTGCTTCGAAACTGACATCGTCGCTGATAAAGATCATAATGTGACATTGCAACTTTTCCAAGACAATGCCAAGGTTTTGGAAAATACAGTTCAACTTAAAAAAGGTAACAACTATTTCTCTTTCCCATTTGAAATATCAAATCCAAAGTTATGGTTCCCTAATGAGTTAGGCGAACAAAATATGTATGACTTCAAAGTGAAGATGCTCGACGATGAAAATATCATAGAAGAAAAAGACATCACAATGGGTATCCGTACATTTGAAATGGTTGAGGAACCAGACAGCATCGGCACTGCGTTTTATTTTAAAGTGAATGGAACGCCTTTATATATGAAAGGTGCCAACTATATCCCTGAAGAGATGATAACATCATGGATGTCAAAGGAGAAGACCAGAAAACTCCTCGAACAATGTGTCGGCGACGCTCACATGAACATGCTTCGTATATGGGGCGGCGGCATCTATCCTCCTGATTATTTCTTTGAAATATGCGATAGCCTCGGTATCTTGGTATGGCAGGACTTCATGTTCGCTGGCTCGACTTATCCTTACAGCGATGAATATATTAATAATGTAAGAGAAGAAGCCAAGAAACATGTCATCAGATTGAAGAATCATCCTTCACTCGCATTATGGTGCGGCAACAACGAAATCAGCGAAGGTTATTACAACTGGGGCTGGCAGAACTCCATGAACTGGTCCGACGAGGATTATAAAGAGATGAAAGACGGTTACGATAAACTCTTCGAAGAGATGTTGGATGAGGTGGTTGTAACATACGACAAGACAAGACCTTACTGGCCAAGTTCTCCTAAAAACGGATGGGGCAGAGCTGCAAGTCTCACAGAAGGCGACGTCCACTATTGGGGCGTATGGTGGGGCGAACTTCCATACGAGATGTACAGAGAAAAAGTGGGTCGTTTCAACAGCGAGTTCGGCTATCAGTCTTATCCTTCAATGGAAGTCCTTAATATGATTGACGAAAATCCTGACTTCAACAATGCTGTCGTTCAGGCACACCAGAAACATGGAAGAGGCGAGAAACTCATCATGGATCACGTCGTGAAATATTTCGGCGAACCTAAAGACTTTAAAGATTATGTATATCTCAGCCAGCTTTCACAGGCATACGGAATGGACATCGCCATCACAGCACAACGCAGCTCACGTCCTCGCAGCATGGGCTCTCTCTACTGGCAACTCAACGATGCCTGGACTTCAATATCTTGGTCATCAATAGATTATCTTGGAAACAAGAAAGCATTACATTACAAACTTAGCGAAATCTATTCTCCAATATTATTAGGACTTGATGAAGTCGGCGACAATAACTACAAATTGTGGGTAAGCAACGACAGACAGCAAGACATCGATGGACGTATCCGTATCATCGTTGAAGACATGCGCGGAAATCAGATGTTCGCTTTCTCTGAAGTCGTTGACGTTAAGGCTAACAGCTGCTATTATTTCCCTAAAGACGTAGTCATCAAAATGACAGAAAAGATGAAGTCTGATTGTTATGCAAGAATAATATTCATGGAAGACGACACTGTCTTGAGCGAGAAAATTCATATCTTCAAATATCCTAAAGACATGAATTTCATTGAAACACAACTAGAACCTAAGGTCACATTCATCAATGGTAAATATCATTTGGAATTCAACTCAAAGGTGTTTGTTAAAGATGTCTTCGTCTCTACGACAGAACGCGGTGAGTTCTCAGCAAACTTCTTCGATGTGCTTCCTAACGTGACAAAGACAATAATCTTTGAACCAGAAGACGAAGACAAGAAGAAGAAAGACCTGAAGTTTAATATTCACGTTTATAATAGATAAGACTACAAGTCAACAAGACTACAAGACAACAAGTTAAGGAGCTGCTTTGATGAAAGGCAGCTCTTTTTTTGAACTAAGAACTTTGGCCTTTAGTCATTAGCCATTAGCCATTAGCCTTTAGCCCTTAATCATATAACCGCTTGGTTTTCTTAATAATTTTTAAGAAAATAATTCTTGTTTGCTTTGTTTTTTATTCATAGTTTTGCATAAGAATTTTAGAACTAAATATCAAAAATATGAGCGTGGAAAAAGATTTAAGATGGGTGCAACGTTTTGAGAATTACCGCAGAGCTTTAAAGAGACTTTCTGAAGCTGTCGAAATAATTCGTAGCGAGCAGTATTCAACACATAGTATCGGTTATTTAATTAATGAAGGTTTGATACAATGTTTCGAGTTTACTCATGAATTAGCATGGAAGGTGATGAAAGATTATGCAGAATATCAGGGTGTGACGGAGATTTTTGGTTCGAGAGATGCAATTCGTCATGCGTTGAGATTTGGTCTTATTGATAATGAACAATGGATGCAGACAATATCAGATAGAAACGTGACATCACATCAATATGATGACGACACTGCAAAACGTATTGTCGATAGTATTATTAACGTATATTATCCATTATTTGTGGAATACGAGAAATCGATGATTGAAAAAATAAGCGATTGAGGTTTATGAAATACGGAATAAAAGACGAGTATTGGAAAAAACTCTGTGAACTTTTCGCAAAGAAACCTAAGATTGAAAAAGTTATTTTATATGGTTCTCGTGCGAAAGGAAACTATAAGCCTTTCTCTGATATTGATATCACACTTATTGGCGACAAACTCGAACATGATGATTTGTTGGATATTATGAATGATGTTGATGATTTGTTGTTTCCTTATATGTTTGATATTTCCTTGTTTTCATCTTTGAAAAATGAGAATCTTATAGATCATATAAATAGAGTGGGAATGGTGATTTATTCTTTGTGAAAAAAAACGATACCTGAAAATATCAAGTATCGTTTTTTAATATAAGTTTTAAAAAATACAAAACCTCAGAATATTCTGATATTCTGAGGTTCTGATATTTTGAGTTTTATATTTTAATCAAGTTTCAAAACAGCAAGGAATGCTGATTGTGGAACCTCTACGCTGCCGATCTGACGCATTCTCTTCTTACCGGCTTTCTGCTTTTCGAGGAGCTTACGTTTACGGCTGACGTCACCGCCATAACATTTTGCAGTAACGTCCTTACGAACCTGACGTACTGTCTCTCTCGCGATAATCTTGGCACCGATAGATGCTTGGATGGCAACGTCGAATTGGTGACGTGGAATCAATTCTTTCAACTTTTCACACATCTTACGTCCGAATGAATATGCGTTGTCGCGGTGAATCAAAGTTGACAAGGCGTCAACGACTTCGCCGTTCAGCATGATATCCAATTTAACGAGACTTGCTTGTTGATAGCCAGCGATGTGGTAGTCGAAAGAAGCGTAACCTTTTGATATAGATTTCAATTTATCGTAGAAGTCGAATACGATTTCACTCAATGGCATCTGGAACTTAAGCTCGACGCGGTCGGTTGTGAGATAAACTTGGTTCATCAAGACGCCGCGTTTGTCGATGCAGAGCTTCATGATAGAACCGACGTATTCGTTCTTGGTGATGATCTCAGCGATGATGAAAGGCTCGTCGATATGGTCGAGTTTTGTCACTTCTGGCAAGCCGCTAGGGTTGTGAACGTCGATGACTTCGCCGTCGGTGAGATAAGCCTTGAATGAAACGTTAGGCACAGTGGTGATAACGTCCATATTGAACTCGCGGTCGAGGCGTTCCTGAACGATTTCCATGTGGAGGAGTCCCAAGAAGCCGCAGCGGAAACCGAAGCCGAGAGCTATTGATGACTCAGGCTCCCATACCAATGAAGCGTCGTTGAGCTGTAATTTCTCCAAAGAAGCACGTAACTCTTCGTAGTCGTCAGCACTCACTGGATAAACGCCAGCGAAGACCATAGGCTTGACGTGTTCGAAACCTTCGATAGGTTTGTCGCAAGGAGTCTCGACGTGAGTGATGGTGTCGCCGACCTTTACTTCAGAAGAAGTTTTGATGCCGGAGATGATATAACCTACGTTACCAGCTGACAATTCGTCTTTAGGAACCTGCTTGAGCTGAAGCACGCCTATTTCGTCGGCTTGGTATTCCATCTTCGTCGCGAAGAATTTTACGAGGTCATCTTTATGAATTGTTCCGTTGAAGATACGGAAGTAGGCTATGATGCCGCGGTATGAGTTGAACACTGAGTCGAAGATGAGCGCCTGCAAAGGAGCGTTAGGGTCGCCCTTAGGAGCAGGTATTCTGTTCACGATAGCTTCGAGTATTTCCTCGATACCTATGTTATTACGAGCGCTGCAGCGTAAGATGTCGGAGCGTTCGCAGCCTATGAGGTCAACGATCTGGTCTTCCACCATCTCAGGATTGGCGCTGTCCATGTCAATTTTGTTGATGACAGGGATGATTTCCAAGTCGTGGTCCATCGCCATATATAAGTTGGAGATGGTCTGAGCTTGTATGCCCTGTGTGGCGTCAACGACTAAAAGAGCGCCTTCGCAAGCCGCGATGGAGCGTGATACCTCGTATGAGAAGTCAACGTGACCGGGAGTGTCGATGAGATTGAGGGTGTAGTTGACACCGTCTTTAACATAATTCATCTGGATGGCGTGGCTCTTAATGGTGATGCCGCGTTCTCTCTCCAAATCCATATCATCGAGAACCTGGTTGACTAACTCTTTCTGTGATAAAGTCTTAGTGTTCTCTAAAAGTCTGTCTGCCAATGTGCTCTTACCGTGGTCGATATGAGCTATAATACAAAAATTTCTAATCTTATCCATATTGCTGCAAAGATAATAAAAAAGTCAACAAGACTGCAAGGCTACAAGTCAACAAGTCAATATTTTTTTTAATTGAAATGTCGCGTAGAGATATGATGCCGCGTGTTAAATAAAAACATAATTTTTTAAAAAAAATCTGATTTCGTTTTTAAACATTTTTAAAAAATGAGTAAATTTGCAGGTTAAAAAAACATATAATATCCGAATTTGTTTAAACACTATAAAAACTATAAAAAAAAGTATGGCAAAAATTAAAGTTGGTATTAACGGTTTTGGTAGAATAGGCCGTTTCGTTTTCAGAGCTGCACAAACTCGTAATGACATTGAAATAGTAGGTATCAATGACCTCTGTCCAGTTGACTATTTAGCATATATGTTGAAATATGACACAATGCACGGTCAATTTGACGGCACAATAGATTTCGACGTAGAGAAAAACCTTCTCATCGTCAATGGCAATCCAATCCGCATCACTGCAGAAAAAGACCCAGCAAACCTCAAATGGAATGAAGTAGAAGCAGAATACGTTGTTGAATCAACAGGTTTGTTCCTCTCAAAAGACAAAGCACAAGCACATATCGAAGCTGGCGCTAAATACGTTGTTATGTCAGCTCCTTCAAAAGACGACACTCCAATGTTCGTTTGTGGCGTTAACGAAAAAACATACGTTAAAGGTACTCAATTCGTTTCTAACGCTTCTTGTACAACAAACTGCTTGGCTCCTATCGCTAAGGTGTTACACGACAACTTCGGTATCGAAAACGGTTTGATGACAACAGTTCACTCAACAACAGCTACACAAAAGACTGTTGACGGTCCATCATTGAAAGACTGGCGTGGCGGTCGCGCAGCAGCAGGTAACATCATCCCTTCATCAACAGGCGCTGCTAAAGCTGTCGGTAAAGTCATCCCTGAATTGAATGGCAAACTCACAGGTATCTCAATGCGCGTCCCTACATTGGACGTCTCTGTTGTTGACCTCACAGTCAACCTCCAAAAACCTGCTTCAAAAGAAGCTATCTGCAAAGCTATGAAAGATGCTGCAGAAGGTGAACTCAAAGGCGTTCTCGGCTACACAGAAGACGCAGTAGTTTCTTCAGACTTCTTAGGCTGCACACTCACATCAATATTCGATGCTAACGCTGGCGTATATCTTACAGATACATTCGTAAAAGTCGTTTCATGGTACGACAACGAAATAGGTTATTCAAATAAGGTGTTAGACCTTATCGCTCACATGGCAACAGTTAATGGCTAATGACTAAAGGCTAAAGACAAATGGCAAAGGATATGGATGAAGTCTGTTGTCCGTTGTCTGTTGACTTAAAAAAAGGCTGTTTCGGCAGTCTTTTTTTTTGTTGATTAATTGCTATATTTGCAAAAAAAATAAAATATTGAAGGCTATATGGTTATGCTTTCTAAAGTGAAAAAATTAAACATTTTTAAATTATGAAAAAGTATTCATTTTTATTTGTTTTGATTGCGACATTATTGATGTCATGCGGCAAAGATCCTGTTAAACCTACAGTCGCTACCAATGAACCAACAGAGATAACTGCGACTTCTGCATTATGTGGTGGAGAAGTTACAAACGACGGTGGAGCAGAAGTGACGGCAAGAGGCGTTTGCTGGAGTACGGAACAAAACCCAACTTTGGAAAATTCTTTCACAACAGACGGTAATGGCGTCGGCGCTTATCAGTCTGGCTTGTACGACTTGGCGCAAAATACAACTTATTATGTCAGAGCGTATGCAGCTAATAGCGAAGGCACTGCTTATGGAGAAGAAAAGACTTTCACAACATTATTAATTAATGATGATAACGAAGGCGACGAAGATAATGATGGTGAAGATAATGGCGACGAAGATAATGATGGCGATAATGATGATGAAGATAATGGTGACGAAGATAATGATGGCGATAATAATGATGATGATAATGGCGGTGACGAAGATAATGATGGCGATGAAATAATAATAGAATTGCCTTCTGTTGCAACTAATGATATTGTGGAGATAACAGAGACATCGGCAGTTTGCGGTGGCGAAGTTACTAACGACGGCGGCGCTGAAGTGATTGCAAGAGGTGTTTGCTGGAGCTTGAACCAAAATCCTACAATAAACGACAGTCACACTGCAGATGGAAGCGGCATGGGATTGTTTGCGTCAAATCTCTTAGACCTTTCACAAAATACGACATATTATGTCAGAGCATACGCTACCAACAGTGAAGGCACAGCCTACGGAGAAGAAAAGAGCTTCACCACATTGGAAGTTATTGAAGGCAATACAATCAATGGTTATGAGTATGTCGATTTAGGTTTGCCAAGCGGTCTGAAATGGGCTACATGCAATGTAGGCGCTGCCGAACCTCAAGACGTAGGTTCTTATTTCGCATGGGGTGAACTGAAACAAAAACAGTCATATACTCCAGACAACAGCGCTACTTATGGCGTTCCAATGGGCGATATTTCCGGTGATGCTCAATACGATGTCGCAGCAGCTTCTTGGGGTTCTACCTGGAGAATGCCAACAGAAGCTGAAGCAAGAGAACTGAAAGATAATTGCACTTGGGAATGGATAACCGTAGATGTCAATATGCAAGGATGCATCGTGACTGGTCCAAATGGCAACCAGATTTATCTCCCAGCAGCAGGATTCAAAACAAACGAAACAGTGGATTTCTATGATGCAGAAGGCGCTTATTGGATCTCAACACCTGATAATTCTGATCCTGGATTCTCTTATTTCTTGTATTTCTACAATACAAACTTCTGTAATTTAGGATGGTTCAGCCGCTATGCAGGTCTGTTGATACGTCCAGTGTCTGAATGAAAGTCAATAAGTCAATAAGACAATAAGTCAATAAGTGGAGACGTCATTTTTTAGTGGCGTCTCTATTTTTTTAAAAAGCTTTAATTTTTTTAACATTTCCTATTGCATTTAGAAAAAAAGCATATTAACTTTGCGAGTTTAAATGCTGAAAGTGATGAATTATCCTGATACTTACTCCAAAGAAGAACAAGAGCAAATGAACAAGCAATTTGAGGTGTTGCTTGAATCTTGGACATCAGAAAAAAATGAACATGATATTGAGCTTGTTAGGAAGGCGTACGAGTTTGCAGCCTTGGCTCATAAGGACGCACGTCGTAAGTCGGGCGAGCCTTATATCTTCCATCCAATAGCAGTGGCTATAATCGTAGCTAAGGAGATAGGAATGGGTACGACGTCCATCGTCAGCGCTCTTCTGCATGATGTCGTCGAGGATACGGAATACACTGAGGAGTATATCAGCGATGAGTTCGGTCCTAAGGTGGCTCGTGTGGTGAAAGGCCTCACCAAACTCGAAGGCATCGATTTTCAAAACAGCATCGAAAGCATTCAGGCAGAGAACTATAGAAAGATTGTCAATGCGATGTCGGATGATATTAGAGTCATCCTGGTGAAACTTGCCGACAGACTTCACAACATGAGGACGCTCGAATCGATGCCGCATCATAAACAGCTTAAAATAGCATCAGAAACGCTCTCTTTTTACGCACCTCTCGCTTATCGTCTGGGTCTCTATGACATTAAAATGGAACTCGAAAATTTATGTCTTAAATATATAAACCCTCAGGTGTATGAGTCGGTTTCAAAACAGCTGGACGAGATAAGGGAAAGTAAAAAAGCTGAACTTGAAGAGTTTGCAAGACCTGTTAAAGCCGAACTCGAAAAGATAGGCGTCAAGGCTGATATACAGATTCTTGAGAGAAGCCAAAGCGGTATTTGGGAGAGAATGCATAAATATGAACTCTCGTTGAATGAGATATACGATGTGTTTGTGCTCCGAATCGTCATCGATTGCCCGTTGGAATTGGAAAAGATTCAGTGCTGGCAGACATTCGGCATCTTGACGATGTTCTACAGACCTAACAACGCTCGACTTAGAGACTGGCTCTCATTCCCTAAGACAAACGGTTATGAGTCTATTCATGCCGTGTTCATGAGCCAGCAGGGCAACTGGATTGAAACGCAGATAAGGACACAAAAGATGGACATCATCGCAAGACGCGGAGTGATGGCTTACCTTAAATATAAAAACGACAACAACAGCCTAATGTCGTGGCTCGATAATGTCAAGAATCTCACAAATTCGGGCGACTCTTCCGCTATAGAATTTCTCAATAGTTTTAAATTGGACTTGTTCAATGACGAAATTTTCGTCTTCACTCCAAAAGGTGAAATGAAAAACATGCCTAAGGGATCTACTGTTCTCGACTTCGCATATATGATTCACAGTGAGATAGGTAATCATTGCATAGGAGCTAATGTCAATAAGAAACTGGTGCAGATGGATTATGTCTTGACAATGGGCGACCAGGTGGAAGTCATAACCTCTGATTTCCAGGTGCCGCAGGAAAAATCGTTCGGCTATCTGGTTACGTCTTTGGCTAAGTCGCGTCTTAAAAACGGAATCAAGGATTATAGAAGGACATTCAAGGAAAAAGGAAAATCGAGACTTGAGGAATTTTTCAAGAGCTACAACGTCGATTTCAGCCGTCAGAACATAAATTATATAGTGGAAAAAGTAGGTCTCGCTGGACGTATCGACTTGTATTATTATGTTGCGTTGGGTAAAATAACCCGTGAAGATATTGAGCCTCTGTTCAATAACGGACGTCGTTCTTCTAATGTCTTGCTTAAGATTCTCACTTTCGGTTTGGCTGGCTCCACTGCCAAAGAGGATAATATGAATGCTGAGGGCGAAAATAATGAAAGAAATGAATTGGATTACACAATATCAACATGTTGCAACCCTATCCCTGGAGATGATGTCGTGGCTATTTCTTTCCCTAATCAGCCGCTGCAAATACACCGTCCAGATTGTCCTAAAGCCATCAGCCTCATGTCGCGTTATGGCAAAAACATCGTGAAGGCAAAATGGAAATTCAGCGAAGACATTGCATTCATGGCGACGCTTAAGATAACCGGCGTCAATAAAAAAGGATTCGGCTCGTCATTGTTTACTGCCTTGAACGAAAAATTTGAACTTGACCTTCATTCAGTCAAGATATTAGGCGAAGGCGGAATGGTGAATGCCGTTGTGTGTTTTTATGTTAATAATGTTAAACAATTAGACGCAGTTATCGGTGAGTTGAGAAAAATGCCGCTTGTCAATAAGGTGACAAGAATGGAAAGAAACGTTGAATGTTAACCACTTAGTGATAATTTAATTTTTAAACAATTTTTTTCATAATCGTACTGAGATTTTTACTAATTTTGAATGCTAAATACACATACCTTCCAGTATGCACTCCGAATCGCGAGTGATATTTAGCCTGTTTTTTTGTAAAATATTAAAAATCAATAAGTAATTATGGCAAAAATTGATTTGCTTCTTGGATTGCAGTGGGGAGACGAAGGTAAAGGTAAAGTCGTCGATGCCCTCACACCTCATTATGATATTGTAGCTCGTTTCCAAGGTGGACCAAACGCAGGTCACACTATCGAGTTCGACGGTAAGAAATTTGTATTGCATACAATTCCTTCTGGCATCTTTAACGAAAATTGTATCAACGTCATCGGCAATGGCGTTATCATCGATGCTAAAATCTTCAAAGATGAAATTGATAAGCTTGCTGAAAGCGGAATAGACATCAGAGATAGACTCCTCATCTCTAACAAGTCGCATCTCATCATTCCAACACATCGTGCTCTCGACGCTGCCAATGAAAATGCGCTGCAAAAAAATAAGATCGGCTCCACTTTGAAAGGTATCGGACCAACTTATACCGACAAGACAGCTCGTCGTGGCATCCGTATCGGTGACATCTCCGCTGACGACTTCAAGGCTCGTTATGAGAGATTGAAGAACATACACCTCGACCAAATCAGAAACCTTAACTTCGATATGAGTACTCTTCTCCTCGATGGCATGACATTCGAAAAATACGAAGAAGAATGGTTCAAAGCTATCGAATTTTTGAAACAGTTCAAGTTTATCGAAAGTGAATATTTCCTCAACAAATCATTGGATGAAGGCAAACGCGTTCTCGCTGAAGGCGCTCAAGGTACTCTCCTCGACGTTGACTTCGGAAGCTATCCTTTCGTGACTTCTTCATCTGTTATCGCTGCTGGCGCTTGCTCAGGACTCGGCGTGGCTCCAAGCAGAATAGGAAGAGTGTTCGGTATCTTCAAGGCATACTGCACACGCGTCGGTACAGGCCCTTTCCCAACAGAATTGTCTGACGAAGTAGGTGAGAAACTCCGCAAAAACGGTCATGAGTTCGGCTCAACAACAGGCCGCGCACGCCGCACAGGATGGCTCGACCTCCCAGCTCTTAAATATGCAGTCATGCTCAACGGAGTGACAAACCTCATGATGATGAAATCTGACGTCATGGACGACTTTGAAGAAATAAAAGCAGCTACAGCTTATAATTATAAAAATGAGCAAATCGACTTCCTTCCTTTCGACGCTTGCACTCAGACAATGACTCCTGTCTTGAAGTCATTCAAAGGCTGGAATCAAAAGATAGAAAAGGAAATACCTCGCGAACTCAACAAATACATCGAATTCATCGAAGATTATGTTGGCGTTCCAATCACACTCGTATCATACGGCCCTGACCGCAGCGAATGTATAGAAAGACCAGCAAAATACTCATTATAATAATTATGACTATGAAAAAGATTAAGAACTTATTGATAGCCATTTTCGTTGTTGGCTTCATGTCTTCATGTTCCAATAGTGGAGACCATTTTATCTCTGATGCAACACAACGCGCTGAAGTCGAGAAGGACCTTCAGGAAAAGATGGCGCAGCTCCCAAATGGCGATTTGTTCAATATCTTAAACAACACAGAGCTGGCACAAAAAGAAAAAGAAGCATTGCAGTTCTTGTATGCTTATATGCCGCTCAGCGATATCACCGATTACCCTGGCGCTTTCTATCATAAGAATATATTAGCATCATATAAAGCTAAGGAAGAGATGCCTTGGGGTAAAAGCGTTCCAGAAAGAGAATTCAATCACTTTGTCGTTCCTGTCAGAATCAATAATGAAAACTTGGACGACTCAAGATTTGTCTTCTATCAAGAGTTGAAAGACAGAGTGAAAGACTTGTCAATGAATGACGCTGTCTTGGAAATCAACCACTGGTGTCATGAAAAAGCCAACTACAAAGGCTCAGACTCAAGAACAAGCTCTCCTCTTGCAACAGTGAAGACATCATGGGGACGCTGCGGCGAAGAGTCAACGTTCCTTGTAGCAGCATTGCGTGCTATGTGTATCCCTGCTCGTCAGGTCTATACTCCTCGTTGGGCTCACTGCGACGACAACCACGCTTGGGTTGAGGCTTACGTCGATGGTGAATGGCATTTCCTAGGCGCATGTGAACCAGAACCAGTGCTCGACCTCGGTTGGTTCAACGCTCCAGCTTCACGCTGCCTCCTCCTTCACACTCGCGTGTTCGGCCGTTACTATGGACCAGAAGAGGTTATCGACGTAACTCCAAACCACACTGAAATCAACGTGGTTTATAATTACGCTGAAACATCAAAGATGACTGTTAAAGTCGTTGATATTAACGATAATCCAGTTCCAGACGCTAGAGTAGAGTTCAAGATCTATAACTATGCTGAATTCTGCGGCGTTGCTGTTAAGGAAACAGATGAAAAAGGCGAGACATGGATGACAGCAGGTAAAGGCGATATGCTCGTCTATGCTTCTAAAGATGGTAAATTCGGTTTCCAAGAAATGCCTTTCGGCGAGAAAAACGAAGTGATAGTTAAACTTGACAACTGCCATGGCAATGAGATGATAGTGGAATATGACATCACTCCTCCTGCAGAAAAGGCTAAGATGCCTAACGTAACACCTGAAATGCGCGCTGAAAACGACCGCCGTTTTGCTTACGAAGACTCATTGAGAAATGCTTATGTCGCTTCTTTCCCAAGAAACTTCAAAGATAAAGAAGTCAATGCCTTGATAGAAAAATCATGGGGTAACTACCAAACTATCATGGACTTCATCGCTTATGCTGACGATAAGGCAAAAGCAAGAATAGCATTGAACCTTCTCCAAGAAATCAGCGATAAGGACTTGCGCGATATCTCTTTGGAAGTGTTGAAAGATAACTTCGACTATTCTCCTAAAGGCAAAGGTGATATTTATAACGCATATATCTTGAATCCTCGCGTTTCTAATGAAATGCTCGTGCCTTATAAAAAAGTTCTCTCTGAATATTTCCCAAAACCACAGGCTGAAAGATTCAAAAACAACCCTCAAGAACTTATCAACTGGATTAAAGATAACATCGTTATAAAGAACGAACTGAATGCACGCAACATCCCAATGGCTCCTCCAAGTGTTTTGAAATCAAAGATAACAGACTCACGCTCAAGAGGTATCTTCTTCGTGTCAATGGCACGCTCTCTCGGTATCGCTTCACGTATAGATCCTGTTACTGGCAAAGTTCAATATCTTGCAGGTAAAGACTGGATTGATGTCAAATTTGAAGAAGAAGCTGATGTTGAAGTCGTTCCAACACGTCAAGGCACTTTGATGGCATCTTACAAACCAATGGGAGCATTGACAGACCTTAGATATTACACTCATTTCTCAATAAAGAAATTCGACGGTGTGAAGTTCGTATTGTTAGCTTACGACGCTAAAGACCCAGGCATGGACTTCGGCGAACAATATTCTACTTTGTTTGAAAACGGTCTCGCCCTCGACCCTGGCTATTACGTCTTGACAACAGGCACACGTCTCTCTGACGGCAGCGTGCTCTCTCGTATGACATTCTTCAATATTGAATCAGATCAGACAACAAATATCGAGTTGGTGATGAGAGAACCAGAAAAAGGTCTTAAGATCATCGGTAACTTCAACTCTGAAAACGTTTATGTACCGGTTGGTGAGACAGAGGCAAAGAGTTTGTTGGCTACAACAGGTCGCGGATTCTATGTTCTTGGTCTCTTGGACGGCGGCAGCGAACCAACAACACATGATATGTTGGATATTGCAGCTGTTAAAGATCAGTTGGATAAGTGGGGAAGAAGCTTCGTCTTCTTATTCCAAAATGAAGAACAAAAGAAGAACTTCGAAAAGAAGAACTTCCAAGGTCTTCCTGAAAACCACACCTTCGGTATCGAAGACGGCAAGATGTTGAAAGAGATCGTCGCTAATATGAGACTCCAAAGCGAAAATCTTCCAATATTCATCGTGGCTAATACACAAAACGAGATAGTATTCATCTCACAAGGCTACACCATCGGACTGGGAGAACAGCTGATGAAAGTCATCAATGAGCTTTAAGCCTTTGGCTATTGGCCATTGAACTAATAAAAAAAACTCCGCGTAATTCATGTATTTACGCGGAGTTTTTTTTTGAACTCAGAACTTTGAACTCAGAACTTGGAGTCTTGGTGACTTGGAGTCTTAGTGTCTTTTCTTTTGAAAATAAAAGAATGTTGATGCGTCTTTCTTTTGTTTAAATAAAAAGTTCCGAAGGAACGGTAGTTCCCAGGCAGGTGATGGAGCGTTAGCGGAATCCCTGCAAAGAAGATTTGCCAAATTAATAAAAGCGCCGAAGGCACGACAGAAAATTTTGTTCCTTTCTCTTTTTTTGCCGCAAAAAAGAGAAACAGAAAAAGCTCGCCGCTGCGTCTAAATCCGCTAAAATTTCATTGTCTGCGCTGGACAAAAATAAACTCGCTTCGCTCAGACAGCATTTTTGTCTTAACCGCTTCGGCAATGAAATTTCTTAACGCTATTTAGCCGAGGCGGCAACCTGACGTCATTGACTTTAAACGATGGAAATCTATAATTGAAAGTTGAAAATTGAAAGTTAGCCTCTGCTTGGTTCTTTAGGAACTGCTGAATTTATCGCAGCGCCTAATGTAGAGACATATCAACAATACCTTTGAAAATAAAAGAATGTTGATGCGTTTTTCTTATTGTATTTATAATGTTAGAATAGGATTATTCAAAAGAATATCTATTATATGATGATATATTTCTTTGTCGTTTATCTTTGTAATGCTAGTTATTTTATTCCCGGCGTCTTTTGATGAAGCTCCGCAATGGAAAATGTTTTCATTTGGAGTGTCGTAATCTGTTATTATATATCTGTCATGGTAAGTGCCGTTGGTTCTGTAAAATGATATGTCAATATTGGGATATTGTTTTTTGAAATCATCGTATTCAAACTGATGGAGACCTTTCCCGATATTGTCGCTGAAAATACAAACCTTGATGTTTTCTCTTATGTTTTTTAATAATAATAATGTCTTGATTCCAATATAGTTGTCTATGATATAAATGCTTTTATTGGCTAAGTTGTATATGTTGTTGTAAGCAATGTCAGCGTTGAAATATTCACCGTTTAGGATTAAAATTTCAGATGTTTTGTTTTCTGTGAAGTTGTCAATGAATTTTGCGAAGTCATTTTTGGTAATCATCTCACTTTTAATCTTGGCAATGTCATTTGTGTTTTGAGTCGTTTGTAAGGAAAGTTGTATTATTTCTTTGTGTTCAATAATGTTGTTTGTAAGGATGAAATCTTTCATTTCTTTGAATGTTCTTATAAGGATAATACTTTGCTTTGTGGCAAGTTCTCCTTTTAAGACAGTCATCAGCATATAGATTCCTTGTTCGGTAAAAACGAAAGGAAGATACTTTGAATATTTGCCTAATTCTAAGGTCAAATTTTTTGACCTTAGTTTTGTGTTATTTGTGAAATCTGTTGGTAATGAATCGTTTGTTTTTATATTTGAGGTCAAATTTTTTGACCTTAATATTTCATTGTATTCTTCTTTTGTTAATTGAAACCTGAAATCGGTATCGAATTTTTCAATGTTGTTTTTAACTTGCTGGTTAAATGCTTTTGTTGTATATCCGTATAGTTGTGCTAGATCTGAATCCAGCATAACTTTTACACCTCTTATGGTGTATATCAGATTTTTAATGTTTTTCATAAAATTTGGTTAAAAAGTTTTCCTGCAAAATTAAGTCATCATTCCCAAATAAAAAAGTTAAAAAATGTTAAAAATCACAATGTAGAGTATCATATTACACCATAATAAACTATATGTCGTTGATGCGTCTTTTGAGTTAAGAATTAGAAGTTAGGATTTGAGGAGTTTTTCAAAAGTTCTGAAGGAACGACAGTTCCCAGGCAGGTGATGGAGCGTTAGCGGAATGCCTGCAAAGAAGATTTGCCAAATTAATAAAAGCGCTGAAGGCACGACAGAGTTTTTTCTGTCGTGCCTTCAGCACTTTGATATCAACCTGGTCATGAATGCAGGGGTTCCGTGCTTCGCACTCCACCGCCTGCCTGGGAACTGTCGTCACTACGTGACTTTTTTGTAGTAATGTAGTAAAACAATATGGATAGATACGATAAGATTCGCGGAACACGACACAATGAAAAATAAACAATATGTCGTTGATGCGTCTTTGGGTTAGGAGATGTAGAAATCCGTTACATAGATAATGAATGTTCTAGATCGTATTTAAATTTATAGAATTTGCCCAATGCGTTAGGGATTGCAGCGGCATCCTTTTTTAGACGAAGCGATAGCGGAGGCGAAAAAAGATAGAGCGGAAAGCCCGACGGCTTCGCCGGAACGCCCAAAGAAAGACTACAAGACTACAAGGCAAATGACTAAAGTTTAAAGTTTAAAGTTCAAAACAAACAAAAAGAGACGCCACAAAATGACGTCTCCAATTATGCATTATGCATTATGAATTATGCATTAATTTAAAGTTTTATCGAATATTTCTTCAACCTCTCGTCGAGCATGTTTTCTGGGATGGTGTCGGAGATGTTTTTCGCTATGACGTTAAGAAGTCTCTCCTTGACGTAGTCGTTTCTCACAACCAAAGAGATTTCTCTGTTAGGCTCTGGGTTGATGATAGGACGTACGTTTGCCTTCTGCTGCTCGGTCAGCAAATCGATATGCAGCTCTGGGATGATGGTGTAGCCGCCGTTAGTATCGACAATCTTTATCAAGGTGTCGATGCTGCCGGCTTCGTATGTCGTCGAGAAGCCTGAGTCGGATTCGCAGAGTCGCAGGACCTGGTTGCGCAGGCAGTGTCCTTCTTTCAAGACCCAGAGATGTTCCGTCGGGATGTGGTTCATCTCATACTCCTTAATAATATTATAAAGAGGCTCGGTAGGGGAGACGTAGGCAAAGAATCTCTCGTAATAGACAGGAATCTCCAGGAAGTTAGGATTGTTGAGCGGCGTTGCCAGCAATGCCATGTCTATCTCAGCTTTCTCTAACTGATTTATTATCTCTGCTGTCGTGATTTCCTTGACGTGGAGATTGATATTAGGATTTCTTTCTTGTAATATGTTGAACAGCTTAGGTAAGATATAAGGCGCAACGGTAGGGATGATGCCTAAGACGACTTTTCCTGACTCCTGCTGGCGCTCTGTCATCGCCAGTTCCTTGAATTGTTTGGCGTTATAAAGAATCACACGCGCTTGGGCGATGAGGCGCTCTCCAATCTCAGTGGGAACGATAGGCTGTGCCTTCCTGTCGAAGATGCTTATCTCTAACTCTTGTTCTAACTTCTGTATCATCATGCTGAGCGTGGATTGTGTCACGTTGCATGACTCTGCTGCCTTCACAAAATGACGGTATTTGTCAACCGCGATAATGTATTCTAATTGTTGTAATGTCATTTTTTAAAGTCTATAAGTCTATGAGTCAATGAGATACTGAGGTGTTGGATGCTATATGAGATATAGACTCATCCTTATCGACTCGGTGTCTTGGTGTCTCGGTGACTTTTAATAGATAAAATCGATACAAATATAGAAAATATCTGTTTGACTTATGATGTTTTCTCGTATTATTTTTGCAGCGTAAATGAACAACGACAAATGACCGATGTTAAAGACAAAAGTCAGGAGTCAAAAAACAAAAAAACAAAAAAGTAAATAAGGTAAAAAAATAACAAATTAAAAAAGTAATAAAAATGGAAACAAACAATTCAACAATAAACGTAATGCCAAGAATTGGCGACAAAGCTCCTTCATTCGTAGCAAAAACAACACAAGGTGAAATCAACTTCCCATCAGACTACAAAGGCATGTGGAAGATCTTATTCAGCCATCCAGCCGACTTCACTCCAGTATGTACATCAGAGTTCATGTCATTCGGCAAATTAGCTGATGAGTTTGAAAGACTCAACACACAGTTGGTAGGTCTCTCTGTTGACGGATTGTACAGTCACATCGCATGGTTGCGCACCATCAAAGAAAAGATCGACTGGAAAGGCATGAAGAATATGGAAATCAAGTTCCCTCTCATCGAAGACATCAGCATGAATGTCGCTAAGATGTACGGCATGATACAGCCAGGTGAAAGCACAACAGCAGCGGTACGCGCGGTCTTCTTCATCGACCCATTCGACAAGATCCGCACAATCATGTACTATCCACTCGCATTAGGACGTAACTTCGATGAAATCATGAGAGTGTTGGTTGCCTTACAGACAGCAGACAACTTTGGAGTAGCAATGCCAGCCGACTGGCGTCCAGGTGATGAAGTCATCGTTCCTACAGCTGGTTCATGCGGCGTAGCAAAAGAAAGAATGCAAAGCACAGACGAAGACATGCACTGCTACGACTGGTTCTTCTGCACCAAGAAACTAAGCAAGGAAAAAGTAGAAGAGAAACTTGGAAAATAAATTTCCCCAAACTGCCTAGCAATGAATTTTAAAATAATGTTAATGTTTTTGATCATGCAGCTTCCGGTCACGGAAGCTGCTTCTCAAAAGATTACGCAAAAAGAAGGAGACAAGAAAATGACAACGATAAATTTAACTAAAGAAGAATTCTTAAACAAGGTTATGGATTATGAAAAAAATCCTACCGAATGGAAATATAAAGGCGACAAGCCTGCTATCATCGACTTCTACGCATCATGGTGCGGACCATGTAAGATGTTGGCTCCAGTATTGGATGAGCTCGCTAAAGAATACGAAGGACAATTATATATATATAAGGTAAACACTGAGACAGAAGAAGAATTGTCGAGAGCTTTCGGAATACGTTCAATACCTACAATGTTGTTTGTCCCTATGAACGGAGTCCCGATGATGTCGCAAGGAGCTCTGCCAAAATCCGAAATCAAAGAAATAATAAAAGAAAGACTTTTGTAAAAGACAACAAGACAACAAGACAACAAGACAACAAGACAACAAGACAACAAGTATTATTAGTCCACACATAAACAAAACTACATTACAAAATTACTACATTACTACATTACTACATTACTCAATTACTACATCACTGCATTACCAAATTACTACATTACTCGAAAAAAACTTCCACGACTTCCACGACTATTGAAGACAACGCGATGCGTTTATAACAAAAGAGGCTGCTAAATCTAGCAGCCTCTTGTCTTTTGCCATTAGCCATTAGCCATTAGCCATTATTTTACAACAACTCTGTGAATCATTGTGTTGTCACCGTCTTGGATCTTGATGATGTACATGCCTTTTTCTAAGTCTTCAACATTGATTGTTGCGTCGCCTGAGATTTCAGTAGCTTTAACGCAGCGACCAGTCATGTCGATTAAGCTTACTTGAGCATTGCTATCATATTTAACGAAGATCACTGATGTTGCTGGGTTAGGATAAACAGATACCATGCTGTTCAATTCGATTAAGCCGTCAGGTGTTGTTGTGAATGATACAACTGTTGTTGGACCCCATTCACCTGCTGCATTTTGAGCTGTACCGATGAAGTAGTATTCTGTTTCTGGAGTTAATTCGTTCCATGTCCATACGTCAACTTCTGTGTAAGAGATGCCTTCAGCTTGTAATTCTGCTGCGATTGCATCAGCGCCAGCTGCGTCAACTTCTGCTTTTTCGTAGATTGAGTATGTGTAACCAACTGCGAATTCGTTAGGTGTAGCTGTTGTCTTTACAGATGTAGCTGTGATTTCTTCAACAACGATAGCAACTTCAGCGATTTGTGGTTCTGGATCAGAATCTAATGTTGTGAAGCTTACGATTGTTGTTGTACCCCATTCACCGCCTTCGTTGTTAGCTGTTACAACGACAACGTATTCTGTTGAAGGGTTGAGGTTGTTGAATGTGTGTGTGTTGTTGCCTGTGTAAGGATTACCGTCGTTACGTAATGAAGCAACTACAACATCTTCGCCCATGTAATCGAACAAAGCTTTTGATACAGTGCCGATGTGGTATTCGTTTGTATTTTCGTTAGCTGTTGTAGCAACTACTACTGATGTAGCATTGATTGTTGTTGTTTCAGCAGCGACTTCAGCTGTACCGTATTCGATTTCTTCTTCTGGAGTTGTGAATGTAACGAATGTTGTTGGACCCCATTCGCCAGCTTCATTCATAGCTGTACCGATGATGTAATATTCTGTTTCTGGTGAGAACCATTCCCATGTCCAAACGTCAACTTCTGTATAAGGAGTTTCGTCTTCGCGGAGTTCTAATGCTAATGCTTCAACGCCACCTGCTGCTTCAACTTCAGTTGCTTCGTAAACTGAGTAGTGGTATTCAGCTGTGTATTGGTTAGGTCTTGCTGTTGTCTTAGCTGAGTTAGAGCTGAGAACTTCAACTTCGAATGAAACCTTAGCGATTTGTGGAGCGCCTTCAAGGTCGATGTTTACTGTGAAAGCTTCTGTTGCAGATGCTGCGAGGTAATATGTACCAGCAGGAACAGTCATGCTTAAAGTATTGCCGCCGTTTCTCTTAGAACCGTCTGATAAAACGATGTTGTCAACTAAAACGCCTGTAGCCCAATCGCCGTCGCAGTCGTAGTGACGCAAGCCGATGTAGATATTCTTGCCAGCGTATGAGCTGAGGTTAACTGTTCTTGTAACATAACCTTGTTCTGAGTTTTCATCGAATGATTCGCTGTAAATAACAGACCAGCTTTCATTGTCTTCTGAAACAACAACACCGTATTTGTCATAGATGTAAGAATAGTTCATTGGGCTTACATCGAATGTGAATGTTGATGTTGAAGTGATAGCATATTGTGATGTTGTAACGATGAAGTTATCTGGTGTTAATGAACCAGCAGCGTATGATAATGAGTGGATACATGTTGTATTGTCTGGACCAGTAATGCCGTATGTGTTACCTGTTATCCAGTTGTAGTCGTCTGTATCATATTGGAATATTCTCCAACCGTTGATGTTTGATGTGTTGCTGCCGTATGCGTTGAAGTTTTCTGAGAAGCTTGTTGTTATTTCACCGCCTTCGTTGCCACCTTCATTGCCGCCTTCGTTGCCGCCTTCATTGCCGCCTTCATTGCCGCCTTCATTACCACCTTCGTTAACGTAGTAGTTGTCAGCGCCTGGGCCGTCTTCACCGTTGAAGTCTTCTGCGTATAAAGCTAATTTACCGTTAGCGCCTACGATAGCAGCGTTGAATGCTGTTTCGCTTGCAAATGTAAGTTTGTAAATAGCGTCAGCACCGTCTTGTGTTTCACCTGGCAATGTGTAGTCATTGTTCAAGTTAGCGTAGTCAGGTGTTGATGAGAATGGATATTCAGAAACAACGATAGCGTTTTCCCATGTGTCGCCTTCTGCAACTTCTGGTTCAACAGGGTCGATTGAGCCGCCGATGCCTGTCAATTTAACGTTGTCGATCAATACAGCTTCAGCACTAGCGCCTGAGCAGTTGTAGTGACGGAAACCAACATAAACAGTTTGGCCAGCATAGTCGCTGAGGTCTAATGTTCTTTCAACGAAGCTTGAAACTGAGTTCAATGTTTCTTCCCATACATTTGTGAATGTTTCATTGTCTGTAGAAATAACAACTGCATAGTGATCTTGGTTGTATGTATAAGGATCTTTTGGAGCTACGAACCATGATAATTCTGAACCTTCAGCGATTTGGTAAGCTGTTTCAGTAACGATGATGTCGTCTGGTGTGAGAGAAGCGCCGATGTATGCATAATCAACGATACATGCTGTTGCGTCAACGCCTTCATAGTATAACATATCCCATGTGTATGTGTCATTATTTTGGTCGATTGCTCTCCAGCCATCCATTGTGCCATCGTTGAAGTCGAAGAAGAACAATGTTGAAAGTTCTGGATCTTCTGGTTGTTCTGGGTCAACAGGTTGTTCAGGTTCTTCAGTGTCTGTTGAACTTACATACTTAACGTTGTCGATAGCGATACCGTTTGAGTTGTAACCGCCGTTTTTATGAACGAAGCCGATGTGAACTGTTTGACCAGCATATTGTGAGAGGTCAGCTGTTCTTACTTCGTAACCTACTGTTGCAGCTGCTATATTTTCTTCCATAACAGTTACAAAGTTTTCACCGTCAACAGAAACAACAACGCCATAAATATCTTGATAGTACCATGCGTCTGTAGTGCTGATGTACCATTCTAAGTAATCACCTTCTTTAATAGTGTAAGCTTCTGATGTTATCAAATAGTTTTCAGGAGTGTACATGCCGTATGTCCATGAAGATACTGCGTAAGAAGCATCGATACCGCCGCCATCATACATCATCCAGTTGATGCCGTCGCCGTCTTTGTCGATAGCTGTCATACCGTTGAAAGTACCGTCGTTGAAGTCATAGAAGAAAACGATTCCGTCTTCTGTTTCTTCGCCTTCGTTGCCTTCGCCGCCTTCGCCTTCATTATCGTCACCGCCTTCGTTGTTTTCAATAGCTTCGAGGCTCCATGTTTCGATTGTGCCGTTGCTGCCGTTGCAGTCAGCGAAGATGAAGTATTCACCGCCGTCAGCGATATATTCAACTTTGAAGTATTTGTTGTTGTCGCAGTTCTTGATTGTGAATGTTTCGTTACCTGCGTCAACCATTTCGATAGCTGTCTTGTCTGTTGTGCTGTAAGCGTCAACGTTCCATGACCAGCATTTTACGTAGTAACCGTCTGCTGAGAGGAGGTAGTATTTGTTGTTGCCTGCTTCTTCGAGTGTGAAGATTTGAGCATTGCTTTCTGCATAGTCAGCTACGCCAACGCCGCCGAATGCGCCACCTGAGTGAGCTTCGTTATTGAAAGCGTTGATGTATTTATTTGTAGAAAGTGACTTGATACGATATTGAGCAACTGTTGGTTCTTCTGGTTGTTCTGGGTCAACTGGTTGTTCTGGTTCTTCTGGTGCTGGAACAAATTCAGCTGTGCCTGTCAAAACGATGTTGTCTAAAATGATGAAGTAACCGTCTGTGCAGTTGAAGTGACGAACTGCGAAATAAACGTTTTTACCTGCGTATTCGCTGAGGTCGATAGTTCTTGTATCGCCAGCGTTGTTTTGATATGCTTCTTCGAAAACCATAGTGAAGTTTTCACCGTCAGTAGAGATAGCGATACCATAATATTCGCTGAACATAGAACTTACGTGGTATGACAATTCAGAGTCAGAAACGATAGCATATTTGTTGTTAGTAACGATGTAGTTATCTGGAGTGAATGCTGCATAACCGCCGTTAGGACCTACTCCGTAAGAATAAGAAGCGATGCAGAAACCATCGATACCTGTACCTTCATATAATCCCCAGTTTAATCCGTCGCCGTCAGCGTCGATGAGTGTGAAGTTGTCGAGAGAACCGTCGTTGAAGTCGAAGTTGAATGTTTTTACATATTCTGATTCTGGTTGTTCTGGGTCAACAGGTTGTTCTGGTTCTTCAGTGTTAGCTGAGCCTGTTAATACAACGTTGTCGATCAACAATGCTGTACCATCAAAACCGTTGCAGTCATAGTGACGGAAGCCAACATAAACAGTTTGACCAGCGTAAGCGCTGAGGTCTAATGTTCTAGCTTCCATGCCATTAGATGGTTCTAATGTTTCTTCCCAAACGTTTGTGAATGTTTCATTGTCTGTAGAAACGACAACTGCGTAATGTTCGTAGCAGAAGCTGTTATGCATTGGAGCTTTGTACCATGATAATTCAGAATCTTCTGAAATAGTGTAAGCTGTTTCTGTAACGATGATATTGTCTGGGTAGAGGTAACCGCCAGAATAAGTGTAAGAAACGATACATGAAGTTCCGTCAATACCGTCAAACATGCTTGTTGTCCATGTTTGTCCGTCACCGTCTTGGTCGATTGTTCTCCAACCTGTCATTGTGTTATCGTTGAAGTCGTATGAGAACAAAACATTGTCGTTACCTTCTTCTTCTTCTTCGTTATCATCGCTGCCTTCGCCTTCGTTGCCGCCTTCGTTACCACCTTCAGATGGAGTGTAACCTATTTTAACGTTAGCTCTTTTGTAGTCAGGGTCATAGCCAGCGCCTGTTGGATAGTCGCCAAAGTTTGAGTAGTTGTCGCTGTATGTATATAATACGTTTCCTTCATCGATAGCTGAGAAGAACCATTTCAAACCTGAAGCTGTTGTTGTTGTGTTAGATTTTTTACCAATAACGATAACGAGGTTGTTGTTGCCGCTGTATTCGAATGGAGTATCGAAAACGAATGTTTCCCATTCTTCGTCACCTAATTCAACATTGTTGCCAGAATAAACTAAAGTGAGTTCGCTTTCTGGTGTCCAGTCTGATGATGATGCGTAAACACTTTTTGATGTTTCAGCGAGGTAGATGTCAACTTCTGAGAGTGTGTAACCGCTGTTGTTAACTGTAGCGCAGTGGTAAGCGATAGAGTAGATTGTACCAGCTTCGCATAATTCATTTTGTGGATAGATAGTTTCGCACCATGAATATTTGTAAGTTGTTCTGAAAGGAGTTGCTGAGCCTGAGTTTGAACCTGAACCAACAACGATTTCATGAGTTGGAGTGCCGATGTTTTCGTTGCCTTCGTCTTCGCCTTCACCTTCACCTTCGCCTTCGCCAGGGTTTGCTGCGCCTGTACCTAATTTAACGATAGGTCTTTGGTTGTAGAGGTAACCATTGCCAGCTGTGTAGCCGCTAGCATTTGGGAACAAAGCTGCATCAGGATTTGAATCGCTGAAGTCGAACATGATGCTAGCAGCAATTTGATCGCTAGTCCATCTGATGTTCATGTTGTTGCCGTTAGCGCTTTTTGAAATAACGATAACGAGGTTGTTGTTGCCGCTGTATGAGAATGGTGTGTCTAATGTTAATGTTTCCCATTCTTCATCACCGATAACGACATTAGAGCCTGAGTAAACCAAAGTGAGGTCTGATTCAGGTGTGAAGTTACCTGTAGCAAGTTGTGATTTTGTTACTTCTGCGAGATAAACATTCATTTCTGATACTGTCATAGTACCAAAAGCTCCTGTTGTTGCGCATTGGAATGACAAAGATGTGATGTCACATGCTTGTCCGATTTCGCTACTTTGGTAGAGCATCTCCATCCAAGAGTAGGCATAAGAGTTTCCAAACGGAGCCATGTTTGTGTTACCGGTTCCGTTGCCGACGACGATTTCATCGGCGTGTAATGCGAATGGTGCAAACATCACCAAAAGCATTAAGCTAAGTAAAAACCTTTTCATAATTTAAAATTTATTTAAGTGATTAATGTTATAATCGTAAAAAATCGTTTTCAATAATTGAATAAGCCCATTTCTTCTTAAAGCTTGCAAATTTAAAAACAAATTTCAAATAATAAAAAAAATATGAGTAAAAAATTATCGAATAAACTGATATTTTTAAAACGAAAAAAGGCAGTCCGAAGACCGCCTTTTTTAAGCTTTAGAATTTTAGAATTCTTATTTAACCACTGTGATACGTTTTACAGCGACACCGTTTTCTGTAGCGATGCGTACCATATAAACGCCAGCTTCATATTCAGCCATGTTGATAACTTCGTTGTTTGAAGTAACGTTGTTTTCATACATAACTTGACCTAAAGCATTTGTGATTGTAATTTGAGTCATAGCGTCAGCTGTGATGTTTAAGTTGCCCTTAGTTGGGTTAGGATAAACGATCATGCCGTTAACGCCGTTTTCGTCGATAGCTGTAACTTCAACTACTACATAGTTTTGATCTGAGTTGTAAGCTGTTGCAGGTTCTGATTCGCATTCTTCGCCGTTGTTTGTATAAACAGCTGTAACTTGGTAGTAGTATGTACCTTCGTCAACTACGTCGAAGTATGAACCTACTGTGCTTTCGCCAACGAGTTCGAAGTTGTTAGCAGAAGTACCGCGGTAGATGTTGTAGTGTTCGAATGTTTCGCCTCTTGATTTGCCCATAGCAGCGAATGAACCTTCACTTGTTGTGTATTCATAGTCTAAAGCTTTGAGTTCTGAGGTTTCAGCTTTAGCGCTGCTTGAAACCATAGCGCGGATCATCCAAGTGTCGTACAAGCCGTAAGAAGCAACGTCTTCCCATACAGAGCCGTCCATTGAGATCCAGCGGCCGTTAGGATCGCCAGTGTCTGAGCAGCATGATGCTGGGTAGTTAGTGCCTTGGCCAGTGCTGAAGATAACCCAGATGTTTTCTGTTACGTCGATAGGAAGAGCGCTTGTCAAGTCGTATTCAACGAATGCGCCAACGCCTGTTGTTGCATATTGTTGTGTGTGAACCAATGTGCCAGGAGCTGTTGTGCCGCCGTAGTAGATGTTGATGTCACCTTCTGATTGAGCGAAGTCGAAGATAGAGACTTTAGTCAAGAACATGCCGTCGTAAGCGTTGAGAGATGCTGCTGGGAACATGATACCCCAGTAGAATGATGCTGGGCCGCCGATGCCGTCTTGGTTAACGCCGTTGTCGTAGTATAACCATTCAGCTTCTGCTGCTTCGTAAGGCCAGATCAATTGAGCGCCTAATGTGCCGTTTTCATTGTATGTGCATTGACCGAAGAGTTTTTCAGGAGCTGCGCAGCTTTCTTCTTCTTCAAATTTAACTGTTATATCTTGTGAGCAAGACATAGCATAGTAAGTAGCGTCTAATTCGCCGCCGTAAACGACTCTTACTTCGTATTCGTGTTCACCTTCTGTGATTTGAGTATCGGTGTATGATTCTGCGTTGAGAGGTTCTTCTGTGAGGAGTTCACCATCGCGGTAGAGCATGATACCGAGAGCTTCAGCATTAGAGATTTCTGGATCAACTGGATCAACTGGATCGACTGGATCTTGACCTTCGCCTTCAACGAAAGCGCGGATTTGCCATGAGCCATACCAGCCAGTGCCGAAGAATTCGCTGTCGAACCATGTAGCGCCATCGTCTGTTGAGATCCAACGACTGTTAGGATCGCCGCAGTCAGCTGAGTGAGCTGCTACGTAGTAACCTGTAGTATTTGAGAATTGGATCCAGAGGTTTTCTGTAGCGTCAATTGTGATAGGTGTTGTCAATTCAAATTCTTGGTAAGTAAATGAATCTGTAGCGTTGTATGTTTGAACGTGAACCATTGTACCTGGAGCATATTCACCGCCTTTGTGGATACTGAAAGCACCTTCATGAGTGTCATAGACGTACATAGATACTTTTGTGATTTGTGTTCCGTGGTAAGCTGTGATAATGTCAGCTGGGAACATGATAGCCCAGTTGAATGTTGTTGGTTCCCATGTGTTGTAATCCATCATACCGAATGCTGATTCGTTAACGCCTGAGTCGTAGAACAACCATTCGCCGTCGCCATCTCTCTTAGCTGATGATGTCAAGCTTACGTTGTCGAGTTTAATCCAAGCTTGGTTTGTACAGTTGTAGTGACGGAATGCGATGTAGATAGCTTGACCAGCGTAATTGCTGAGGTCGATTTCTTTGTTGAACCATTCGCCTTGTAATGAACCTTCGTATTCAGGAGCACCAGCGTTTAATGTTTCTTCAAAAATGATTGAGAAGTCAGCTGCTTCATTGCCTGTTGTAGAAACTGCAACAGCATAGTGTTCTGCATCGTATGTTCTGTCGTGTGAGCTGATGCTGAATGTGAGTTTTGAATCAGCTGTCATAGTGTATTTGACATCTGATACGAGGTAGTTGTTTGGATACAAAGCGCCGTATTGGTTATCGTATGATATTGAAGCTGCACAGTAAGTGTCGTTAATACCGAAGCCTTGGTTAGCAAATTCAGAAGTGTTCTTCCATGTGTTGCCGTCACCGTCACCGTCGATTGTTGTCCATCCGTAGAGAGCGCCGTTATCGAAGTTTGTTGAGAACTCATATACAGGTTCTGCATAGACTGGGAGTGTCCATGTTAAAACAGGGTTGCCACTTTCAACGCTTGCTGTCAAGTTTGTTACGCCAGCATAGTTGTCACAAGCTCTGTATGTCCATGTGTATTCCATCATTTCGTCAACGCCGTTAGGAAGAACTGTTGTCTTGTATTCTTGACCTTCTATTAATGATGTAACATCGATTTGATAGTATTTTTCTGTAACGTTTTGTGCTACTGTTGTACCATCGAGGAGGATGTTGAAGCTTGAGCTGTTTTCGTAAGTCCACATAGCCCATGCTGTTGGTGAAACGTAGAGACCTTCTTGGAGTTCTGGCATTTTTTCTAATGTACATTCAATTGTTGTAGCTTCCATGATTTCCATTACTTCTGCTGTAGCGCATGAGTAATATCCGTCTAAAGCTATTGTCAATTCGTATGTACCTTTACGGAAGCTTGTCCATTCGTAATTGCCTGTTGCGTCTAATGTTGTTTCGTAAACGTATGTTGGTTCATTTACATTTACCAATGTTACTGTTGTACCTGCAACTGAAGCGTTGTCGTCAGCTGTGATGTTAACAGCAACTGTAGTGATCATGTCTTTGTCGATGCTGTTTGACCAAACGATTTCTGAAGCTACTGGGATTGGACCGTCTGATTCTGTTGCAGAAATAACAACGTTGTCGATACCAACGCCGAATGTGTAGTAGTCTTCCATGTTGAAAGCAACGTAGATAGTCTTGCCTGAGTATTCAGCGAGGCTGATGATTTGGCCGTTCCACATTGAGTTGTCAACTCTGCCGTTGTTCCAGAGTTCTGTCCAAGGACCTGTTGGTGATTCGCTGCACATAACTCTCAAGAGGTTAGATTCACCGCCGAGTAAACCTGGAGTGATATATTTGAACTCGAGTGTTGTGTTCAATGATCTTGACAAGTCGATAGCTGGAGTTACTAAATAATAGTTGTTAGCTTCTGATGAGTTGGCAACAGAGTAGATAGCATTTGAACCAGCGTATGGAGTGTAGATGCCGAGGCTGTTTAATACTGCCCAGTTACCATATTGGTTAGCTGTTGCTGGTACTGAATATGTTGTCCAACCTTCTGGAGTGCTCATTACGCTGCATGATTCGAAGTCTTCGCTGATGTGGTAGATTGTACCGCCGCGACCTTCTTCTGTTTCATCTTCTTGTGCTGTGTACATAGCAGCAACGCCCCATCTGTAAACGCCTGATGTAGCTTCTGCCCATGTTGCATCTTGGTATGTTGTTTCTGTTAAGTTGTCTGCAATAACAATAGGATTGTTGTTTCCGTTAGCTCTATAAACTCTGTAGCTGTGGAAGTTGTATCCTTGTTCTGAATCTCTGTTGATGTGTTTTGTTTCACCTGACTTAGCATCTGAGATAGCGAGTCTTCTCATGCTTTCCCAGCTCCAAGCAACGTCAACGTTATTGCCGTTTTCAACTGCTACTACTTGAGCGACAGGGTTGAGGCCGTTGTTGTTGTCTTCTTCGTTGTTGTTAACAACGTTGATGTCAACTGTGAATGCTTCTGTAGCTGAAGCAACGAGGTAGTAAGTACCTGCTGGAACTGTCATTTCGATAGTCTTGTTTTCGCTTCTCTTAGCTGTACCTTCTGATAAAACGATATTGTCAATCATGACACCTTGAGCATCATTGCCATCACAGTCATAGTGACGGAAGCCAATATAAACGTTTTTGCCTGCGTAAGCGCTGAGGTCAACGACTTTTTCGCTATATTCAGACCATGCTTCAAATCTTTCTGACCATACAACAGTCCAGTTTTCATTATCTTCTGAAACGACAACACCGTAATTGTCATGGAAGTAACCTGCAGACTCTGGTTGTGATACGAATGTCAATGTTGTGTTAGCTGTGATAGAATATTGTGATGTTGTTACAATATAATTATCTGGCCAAAGGATTTGTGATGCGTATGAACTTGAATGTAAGCAGTAAGAACCGTCTGGACCTGTGATACCCCAAGCATTCTTCAATGCCCAGTTGTAAGCGTCATTGTCGTTTTGGAATGTTCTCCAACCATCCATATTGCCATCATTGAAGTCTTCTGATAATGAAACTTCAACTTCTGGATTTTCTGGTTGTTCAGGTTCTTCTGGTTGTTCAGGTTCTTCATTACCATCTGTTAATGTGATGTTGTCGAACATGAGACGGAGACCGTCTGAACAGTTGAAGTGACGTAAACCGATGTGGATTTCTTGTCCTGCGTATGCGCTGAGGTCGATTGTCTTATTATCTGAATAACCTTGGCCTGTGCCTGTTAATTCTTCTTCAAATATAGATGTAAAGTTAACACCGTCTGTAGAAACGATCACTGAATAATATTCACCATATTGCCATGTCAAGTCGAATGTCAATTGTGATTCTGCTGTGATAGCATATTTTTCAGTTGTGTAGATGTAGTTATCTGGATTTAAAATACCAATGCCGATGATGTATGACTCAGAAGCGAGGCTTGTTGTGCCGCCGATGCCATAAGCGTAGCAGTTCCAGTTTTGACCGTCGCCGTCAGCGTCGATTGTTGTGAATGCGCTTAAGTCAGAATCATTGAAGTCGAACATGAAAGTTGTTAAACCTGCTGGTTGTTCTGGATCTACTGGAGTTTCTGGATCAACTGGTTGTTCTGGTTCTTCTGTTGAGCCGTTTGTCAATTCAACGTTGTCAACTAAAACGCCTGTAGCGTTAGAACCGTTGCACATGTAGTGACGGAAACCGATATAAACTGTTTGACCTGCGAAATAGTCGAGGCTTACTGTTCTTTCTTCAAAATCGTAAGATGGAGTCAATGTTTCTTCCCAGATTTCCAAGAATGAGATGCCGTCTGTTGAACCTACAACTGCATAGTGGTCGTTGCAATATCCTGCTGATGCGTCTTGTGGTTTAACTAACCAATTAAGTACAGAACCTTCTGTGATGTCGTATGCTGTAGTTGTAACAACATAGTTGTCTGGATATAAAGCAGATCCGATATATGAGTCTGAGTGGAGGCAAGGTGTTCCTTCATAACCTGTATATGTGCCCATACCGTCTGATACTTCCCATGCGTATGTGTCATTATCTTGGTCTATTGTTCTCCAGCCGTTCATTGATTGATCGTTGAAGTCATAGAAGAATGATGTGTATGTTGGTGTATAGCCAGGAACGTAGAAGTTGCTTGTGCCAGGACCGTTTTCACCGTAGAAGTCTTCTGTGTATAAAGAAACCTTAGCATTAGCGCCAGTAACTGTAGCGTTGATTGTTGTTTCTTCAGCGAAAGTGAGTTTGTAAGCTGCATCAGGACCATTAGAGCCGCTGCCTGGTAATGAATAGTCATTTTTCAAGTTAGCGAAGTCAGGTGTTGATGTGAATGGATATGATGTAACTTCGATAGCGTTTTGCCATGTGTCGCCTTCTGCCAATTCAACTTCTGGTTCTTCTGGTTCAACAGGTTCTGGAGTTGTAGCGTTGCTGTAACCTAATTTAACGTTAGGTCTTTGGTAGCTAGCTGAACCGTTGTTTGCTGGATAGTTACCGAATGAAGCATTGTTGTCATCACTGGTGTACATTATTGAGTTATATTCAGTTGGAACATAGAACCATTTAATAGCGTTGTTGTATTGAGCTGAGTTTTTGCCAACTGCTATAACGAGGTTTTTATTGCCGCTGAATTCGTATGGTGTGTCTAATACGAATGTTTCCCATTCTTCTTCACCAATTACGATGTCGCTGCCTGAGTAAACCAATGTAAGTTCGCTTTCTGGAGTCCAGTCGCTTGATGAAGCGATTTCTTCTCTTGTTGTTTCACCGATGTAGATGTTGACATTAGAGAATGTCATTTGTGTTGTGCCAACTGTAGCGCAGTTATAAGCGATAGAGTTGATTGTGAAAGCTTGGTTGCCTATTTCGCTTAATGGGTAGATAGCTTCAACCCATGAGTTGCAGTATGAATTTCTGAAAGGAGCAACAGAAGTTTGGTATGTACCGTCGCCGATAACTAATTCGCCTTCAGCTGTTTCTGGTTCTTCTGGATCAACAGGTTGTTCTGGGTCAACAGGTTGTTCTGGTTCTTCTGTGTTTTCAGAACCTACATATTTAACGTTGTCGATAGCGATACCGTTTGAGTTATAACCGCCGTCTTTATGAACGAATCCGATGTAAACAGTTTGACCAGCATATTGTGAAAGGTCAGCTGTTCTTACTGCATAACCCATTGTTGGTGCTGTGAAAGTTTCTTCCATAACAGTTTCAAAGTTTTCACCGTCTGTAGAAACAACAACGCCATAGATGTCTTGATAGTAGAATGCATCTGTTGTGTTGACATACCATTCTAAGTAATCGCCGTTGTTGATTGTGTAAGCTTCTGTTGTAATCAAATAGTTTTCAGGAGTGTACATGCCGTATGTCCATGAAGATACAGCGTATGTTCCGTCAACGCCACCACCGTCATACATCATCCATTCAACGCCGTCGCCGTCTTTGTCGATAGATCTCATGCCGTTGAATGTTCCGTCGTTGAAGTTATAGAAGAATGAAGCTGTGTTTTCTGGTTGTTCTGGGTCAACTGGTTGTTCAGGTTCTTCTGTATTGCCGCCTGTCAAAACGATGTTGTCCAAAACGATGTAGTAACCGTCTGTGCAGTTGAAGTGACGAATAGCGAAATAAAGGTTCTTGCCTGCGTAAGCGCTGAGGTCAATAGTTTTTGTTTCGCCAGCGTTGTTTTGATATGCTTCTTCGAAAACCATAGTGAAGTTAGCGCCGTCTTCTGAAACAGCAATGCCATAGTATTCGCTGAACATGCAGCTTACATGGTATGATAATTCAGAATTTTCAGAAATAGCATATTTGCTGTTTGTGATGATGTAGTTGTCTGGTGTGAATGCTGCATAACCGCCGTTAGGGCTTACTCCGTATGAGTATGAAGCGATGCCGAAACCGCCGATGCCAGTGCCTTCAAATAAATCCCAGTTTAATCCGTCGCCGTCAATGTCGAAGAGTGTGAAGCTGTCGAGAGAACCGTCGTTGAAGTCGAATGAGAATGTTGAAGCCCATCCTTCTGCTGGTTCTTCTGTTTCTGGCATAACTGGACCTTGTGGTTCTTCAGGTTGTTCTGGTTCCATTGCTTCAGCAGCTTCGAGGCTCCATGTTTCGATTGTGCCGTTGCTGCCGTTGCAGTCAGCGAAGATGAAGTATTCACCACCGTCAGCGATATATTCAACTTTGAAGTATTTGTTGTTTGAGCAGTTCTTGATTGTGAATGTTTCGTTACCTGCATCAACCATTTCGATAGCTGTCTTGTCTGTTGTGCTGTAAGCGTCAACGTTCCATGACCAGCATTTTACGTAGTAACCATCTGCTGAGAGGAGATAGTATTGGTTGTTGCCAGCTTCTTCGAGTTTGAAGATTTGAGCATTGCTTTCTGCATAGTCAGCTACGCCAACGCCACCGAATGCGCCGCCTTCATGCTTTGTATTGTTGAAAGCGTTGATGTACTTGTCTGTAGAAAGAGATTTGATACGATAATAAGCAACTGTTGGTTCTTCTGGTTGTTCTGGTTCTTCAACTGTGCCTGTTCCTAATTTGATGTTAGGACGTCTGTTGAGTGCGTAACCAGCGCCTGCAAATTGGCTTTCTGCATTTGGATATAAAGCGCCAGCTGGGTTGCTATCGCTGAATTCTAACAAAATGCTGTTTGCAAGTGTTGTGTAAGCCCATGTGATGTTTAAATTCGTATGGTCGCTTTTTGAAACCACAACAGCGAGGTTGTTTTCACCGCTGTAAGCGAAAGGTGTGCTGAGTGTGAATGTTTCCCATTCTTCATCACCGATGCTAACGCCGCTTCCTTCATAAACCAAAGTGAGGTCTGATTCAGCTGTGAAGTTACCTGATGTTAATGCTGCTTTGCTTACTTCTGCGAGGTAAATCTTGAGATCTACTGCGTAGTTGTAATCTGCAGATGGGTTTGTACAGTTAAAAGCCAAAGATGTGATGTCACATGCTTGACCGATTTCACTGCTTTGGTAGAGCATTTCTACCCAAGAGTAACTGTAACAATTTCCGAACGGAGCAATGTTGGTTGTGCTCGTTCCGTTGCCGACGATAATTTCATCGGCTCTCAATGCGAATGGTGAAAATAACACCAAAAGCATCAAACTTACTAGAAATTTTTTCATAATGTTAATAATTAAATTATAAATAAGTGAATTGAAATAATAATTCTTATAAACGACAAAAATGACATTCAAAAGAATATCATATTTATCAATTTAAATTAATGTGATTTTTTTCTCTATAAATGCTTTGTGGTAAATGTTTAATCTATATCCTAACTGTTTGATTATGAGTTCAATTTACATAATTTTCCGCTGTAGAAAAAAGTTGAACTCTTTATCATCTTTCTACAACGTTTTTCTAAATTTAAGATGACGCAAATTTATAAAAAAAAATGAATTTTTATCAGTGAAAATAAGTTTTTTTTCAATGAAATTTTAGAGGGAATAGAGTAGAGATGTGTCAATGTAACCTGAAAAATAAATATACATTGATGCGTCTCAAAATAAAATAATTCTAGAGTTCTAAAGTTCAAAAAAGGAGTCATTGAGACTCCTTTTTTTATAGTTTTCTACTAATTTCTTTAATTGTGTAGCCTTCGATAATATCGCCGACTTTAATATCGTTGTATCCGTCGATGTTCAAGCCGCATTCGAAACCGGCGCTGACTTCCTTGACGTCGTCTTTGTAACGTTTCAATGAACCCAATGAGCCTGTGTGTACTACGATGCCATCTCTGATGATACGTATCTTGGTTTGTCTGTTGACTTTACCGTCGAGAACCATACAACCTGCGATACGGCCGACCTTGCTGATGTTGAAGACCTCTCTGATTTCGATGTTACAAGTAACAACTTCTTCGATTTCTGGAGCCAACATACCTTCGATAGCTGACTTGATTTCTTCGATAGCTGTGTAGATGATAGAGTAGAGGCGAATATCAATTTCTTCTTTCTCAGCGAGACGTCTCGCCTGAAGTGTAGGACGTACGTTGAAACCAACAACGATAGCGTTTGACGCTGAAGCCAATAAGATGTCTGATTCGCTGATAGCACCGACTGACTTGTGGATGACGTTGACTTGAACCTCTTGTGTTGAGAGTTTCAATAATGAGTCAGCCAAAGCTTCTGATGAACCGTCAACGTCAGCTTTAACGATGATGTTGAGTTCTTTGAAGTCGCCGATAGCGATACGTCTTCCGATTTCGTCCAAAGTGATGTGCTTTTGGGTACGCAAGCCTTGTTCTCTTTGTAACTGTTGACGACGTGAAACGATTGATTTGACTTCTTTTTCGTCATCGAATACGTTGAAGTTGTCGCCAGCTTGTGGAGCGCCGTTGAGACCTAACATCAAGACTGGTGTTGAAGGACCTGCTGACTTGACAGCCTTGTTCTGTTCGTTGAACATAGCCTTGACCTTGCCGTATGTTGTTCCTGCGAGGACCATGTCGCCGACTTTAAGAGTACCGTCTTGAACCATGATCTTAGCTACATAGCCGCGGCCTTTGTCCAAAGCTGACTCGATGATAGTACCTTTGGCAGCTTTCTTAGGATTTGCCTTAAGGTCGAGGAACTCAGCTTCCAACAAAACTTTGTCTAACAATTTGTCAACGTTGAGACCTTGTTTAGCAGAAATCTCTTGTGATTGATATTTGCCGCCCCATTCTTCAACGAGTATATTCATCTGTGCCAACTCTTGATAAATCTTCTGTACGTTGGCTGTAGGTTTGTCTATTTTGTTTATAGCGAAGACGATAGGCACGTTAGCTGCCTGTGCGTGGTTGATAGCTTCAATTGTCTGAGGCATAACGCTGTCGTCGGCTGCGATAACGATGATAGCGACGTCGGTGAGGCTAGCACCACGAGCACGCATAGCTGTAAACGCTTCGTGACCTGGAGTATCCAAGAAAGAGATCTTCTTGCCTGAAGCTGTTGTCACTTCGTAAGCACCGATGTGCTGTGTGATACCGCCGGCTTCGCCTGCTGCAACGTTAGCGTTACGGATGCTGTCCAAAAGTTTTGTCTTACCGTGGTCAACGTGACCCATAACTGTTACGATAGGAGCTCTTGGTATCAAGTCTTCTGGTCTGTCTTCTTCTTCGTTGCTTGACAATGCTTCTTGAACGTCGATGCTGATGAACTCAACTTTAAATCCGAACTCTTCTGCAACCAAAGTGAGGATTTCTGCATCGAGACGCTGGTTGATAGAAACGAAAACACCTAAGCTCATACATGTTGAGATGACCTTTGTCACAGGTGTGTCCATCATGGTTGCCAATTCGTTAGCAGTAACGAACTCGGTAACCTTGAGGATTTTCTTTTCTTCCATTTCCTGGAGTCTTTCTTCCTCCAACTCATTGGCTATGTTATGACGTTTTTCACGACGGTGTTTTGATGTCTTCGACTTGCCGAGAGGTGACAAACGAGCCAAAGTCTCCTTGATTTGTTTTTGGATTTCTTCGTCGCTGAGTTCTACCTTTTCCTCTACTACAGGCTTGACAGGCTTCTTGAACTTGTCGTTCTTGTTACGTTTTTCATTACGTTTGTCGTCGCCAGGTTTGCCGCCTTGCTTGTTGTTGTCTTTGCCTTTATTGTTATTGTTGTTCTTGTTATTATTGTTGCTGTTGTTTGGAGCTTCGTTGCTTGAGCCAGCAGCGTTGCCTTCAGCACCAATACGTTTACGTTTTTTCTTCTTGTCTTTGTTGAAGTTTTTATTATCATCGCCTGATGATGCAACAGGTTGCTTTGCCTTAGGCTTGCGTTCTGTTGGAAGCTCAATCTTGTCAAGAATTTTAGGGCCTTCCAACTTCTTCACTTGTGTAGGGATGAAGTTGATAGGTTTTTCTTCTTTAGGTTTGTTTTGAGCAGCGTTAGCGTTTTTGTTCTCTTGTTGCTGCACGTTTTTAACCTCAGGTTTAGCGACCTGTGGCTGTTGTGGCTTAACATTCTGCTTGTCCTGTGGCTTGTTTGCAGGTTTTGCAGGATTGTTGTTTTTATTGTTTTTGTTATCTTTTTTGTCCTTAGATTTTTTGTCTTCCAATGGTATTTTGCCTACCACAGTGATCTGTATGCCGCCGTTATTTTTTTTGTCCGAATTGTTTTCTTTTGTAGCTTCTGCCTTAACAGGTTCTTCTACAGCTTTTTCAACAGGTTTAGCTTCAGGTTTTGGAGCGTTTATGACTTCTTCTTTTACTTCTGCTTTAACCTCTACATTAACAGTCTCTTTTGAAGCTTCTTGTTTTACAACAACTTCTTCTTTTGCTTCTGCTTTTTCAACTTTAGGAGCCTCAACAGTTTCAGCTTTTGCTTCAACTGCTTTTGTCTCAACTTGAGGCTTGACTTCTTTTGTTTCAGGCTGAGTCTGTTTTTTCTTTTCGTTCGATTTTTCAGAAGAAGCTTTAGGCTTTTCTTCAGTGCGTTTAGGTGTCTCGTCATCCTCGTCAAAATCTTTGCTTTCGCCTTTGATTGTGGATTCGATACTGATGCTCTTGCCTTTATAGCTGAAATCGCCAAGTTGATCAGCGTTTTTCTTTACTTCTTTTTCGCCTTGATATTCCTTAACGAGAAGGGCATACATTTCTCCGTTAAGTTTAGTGTTTGGCGATGAGTCTATTTTATGGCCTTTCTTACCAAGAAACTCAACTATTGTGGACATTCCAATATTGAATTCTTTGGCGGCTTTTGATAATCTGATGTTGTTCTTTAAATCTTCGGACATATAATTTTTTTTATGTTAGTACTTATTAATTTCTTATTGATCGTCGTCTTCGAACTCTGCTTTGAGAATGTCGAGGATTTCAACTACTGTTTCGATTTCGAGGTCAGCGCGTGTAGCGATTTCGTCAGCTGTATAAGCCAATACTGCCTTAGCTGTGTCGCAACCCATGTTTCTGAGGCTGTCGATGATCCATTCGTCGATTTCGTCAACGAATTCTTTGAGATCGACGTCGTCTTCCATTTCAGCTTCTTCGGTGTTACGATAGACGTCAATTTCATAACCTGTGAGTTTACCAGCCAATTTGATGTTGTATCCGCCTTTACCGATAGCGAGGCTGACTTGGTCGTTTTCCATATAAACTTCAGCCACATTCTTAGCGTCATCGATGATGATGGAAGAAATCTTAGCTGGGCTTAATGCTCTTGTTATGAAGAGGTCGGCTTTTGTTGTATAATTGATAACGTCGATGTTTTCGTTGCGGAGTTCTCTAACAATGCCGTGGATACGTGAGCCTTTCATACCAACGCAAGCTCCAACTGGGTCGATGCGTTCGTCGTATGACTCAACTGCTATTTTAGCTCTCTGACCTGGTTCTCTGACTATTTTACGTATTGTAATCAAACCATCATAAACTTCAGGGACTTCCATTTCAAACAAGCGTTGTAAGAAGATTTCTGATGTTCTTGATAAGGTGATGACAGGGGAACCGTTTCTGTTTTCAACGCTCTTGACGATAGCTCTGATGGTGTCACCTTTTTTATAATTGTCTGATGGGATTTGTTCAATCTTAGGAAGTACTAACTCGATGCCGTCTTCGTCAACGATTAAAATCTCTTTACGCCATACTTGATAAACTTCAGCTGTGATGATTTCGCCGACTTTATCTTTATATTTTAAGAAGATGTTTTCTTTTTCAAACTCCATTACTTTTGTCTGGAGATTTTGACGGATAGCCAAGATTTCTCTTCTGCCGAAGTCTTTGATGTCAACTACTTCAGAAACTTCTTCGCCTACTTCGAAATCAGGCTCGATTTTAATAGCATCGGAATATGATATTTCGCTGAGTGGATCTTCCACTTCACCGTCTTCTACTACTATGCGGTTGTGGTACACTTCAAGAACACCTTTATCAATATTGACAATGATGTTGAAATATTCATCGCTGCCGTATTTTTTTGCGAGCATTGCCTTGAACACATCTTCAATAATGTGCATCATTGCTTCGCGGTCGATATTTTTGAATTCTTTAAATTCAGAAAAGGTGTCGATTAAGTTTAATATTTCCATAAAATTTGAAACTTAAAAGTTAATGTATGGTTTAATTTCTTTAATATCTTTGAAAAGTAATTCGCTCGCGTCTGTGTAAACTGTTTTTTTCAGTCTTCCTAATTTCTTCATCACAGCTTCTTGAACGTTGATTTGCTCTTCGTTGAACGATATGAGTTTATATACTTTCTTTATGCCTTCGAAAGTAGTTATTTCGATTTCCTTCTCGATATATTTGTTCAACTGGCGGTGTTTTAACAAAGGATAGTCAATTCCGGCAGAGGAGACGCTGAGTTCGTAGTCTTCAACTTCTCTGTCGAGACGACCTTCGATAAAACGGCTTAATTCGACGCAATGGTCAATCGTCACTGAACTGTCGGCGTCGATATATACTGATATGACATTACTTTTTGAAACCGTTAAATCAACGACGAAACGGTCTGTGTTTTCTAATGCCTCTGATGCTAATTCGATTATTTGTTCCTTTGTTATCATTTCTTTATGGCAATAAAAAAACCTGTTACATTCCGTAGCAGGTCTTCAATTTTTTAATTTGTTGTCGAACAAGGATTCGAACCTTGACAGGCAGAACCAAAATCTGCAGTGCTACCATTACACCATTCGACAATCATTATTTCGTATCTTGAATGTGAGTGCAAAGATATAACATTTTTTAATACGCGCAACAAAAAAATGAAAATTTTTTAATTTTTTTTTGATTTTATTTTATACCTATTATTAATAGCAAATTTTAACTTGTTTAAATCGAAAAATAAAATATCTTTGCAAAATAAAAGTTTATATGTAAAAGAATAATAATAAAACTCATATAATGATGAATTTCAAAAAGTTAAACAACATTGTAGGATGGGGCGTCTTCTTGATTGCTACCATTGTTTACTTCCTTACATTGGAATCTACCGTCAGTTGGTGGGACTGCGGCGAGTACATCTCAACAGCGTATAAATTGCAAGTAGGACACCCTCCAGGAGCACCTTTGTTCCAAATGTTGGGCAGATTTTTCTCACTTTTTGCCTTCAACGACGTCACAAAGGTCGCTTTGATGATAAATTCTATGTCGGCTTTGTGCAGCAGTTTTACAATTTTATTCCTTTTCTGGACCATCACTCTTCTGGCAAAAAAACTCTGGATGAAGGATGGCGAAGATTCTCCTGCATCAAATAAGTTCACAGTTTTGGCTGCTGGCGTTATAGGCGCTCTCGCTTATACTTTCTCCGACACCTTCTGGTTCTCGGCTGTGGAAAGCGAAGTGTATGCCATGTCGTCTCTCTTCACCGCTATAACTTTCTGGGCAATCCTCAAATGGGAAGAAGTGGCTGACCAGCCTTATAACTACAGATGGCTCATATTTATAGCTTATCTCATCGGACTTTCTATCGGCGTTCACCTCTTGAACCTTCTCTGTATCCCAGCAGTGGTTTATATCGTTTACTTCAAGAAATATAAGAAAATCACTACTAAAGGTTTTATAGTAGCTGGTATTATCTCGGTGATACTTGTGGGCTTCATTCAGGTTATCCTTATTCCTGCCGTGGTTTCGTTGTGCGGTAAATTCGAGCTTTTCTTCGTGAACTCTCTCGGAACTCCTTTCAACTTCGGAACTGTAGTATATTTCGTTCTCTTGATAACAGCCATCGTTTTGGGTATTTATTACACTGATAAATATAAGAAAGTCATACTTAACACAGCTATCCTCTCATTCATGTTTATATTAATAGGTTATTCTTCTTTCTTTATGCTCGTTATTCGCGCTAATGCCAATACACCTATTAACGAAAACGAACCTAGCGAGGCTGTCTCCATGCTTTCATATCTCAAACGCGAACAATACGGAAGCTGGCCTCTTCTCTATGGCCCTTATTATATGGCAAAACCTTACGATGCCAACAGCAGCAGCCCAATATATGTGAGAGACGAAGCCAAAGGAAAATATGTTATCACTGATAAAAGAGAAGGAACAGACCCAATATATGACGATAACGTGATGACAGTGTTCCCTCGTATGTGGAACGGCACAAAGTCTTCTTATATAAGTACTTACAATCAATACATCGATAGAACTAAGATGGTCCCTGTAACAATGAAGATGTCGGACGGTTCCAGAGAGACTGTTCTGCGTCCAACATTCGCGCAAAACATCAAGTTCTTTATTGGCTATCAATGTAATCACATGTATTGGCGTTATTTCATGTGGAATTTCGTTGGCCGTCAAAATGATATTCAAGGTCATGGAGAATTGGAAAACGGCAACTGGATCAGCGGTATTGGCTTTATCGACAACGCACGTCTTGGCAATCAAGATGATCTTCCAAAATCAATGTCAAACTCTGGACGTACAGAATTCTATTTCTTGCCTTTGATTTTAGGTTTGATAGGTCTTTTCTATCATATTAAGAACGACATTAAAAACTCATGGGTTGTGTTCTTGTTGTTCTTTATGACAGGCCTCGCAATCGTTATATATCTCAATCAGACTCCTTATCAGCCTCGCGAACGCGACTACGCTTACGCTGGTTCTTTCTATGCCTTCTGTATCTGGATTGGATTCGGACTTCTCGGCATTGTTGACATGTTGCAAAAAGTCATGAAGAATAAAATGGCTGTCGCTGTTGTGGCATTTGTCTTATGTCTTTCTGTGCCAACAGTTATGGCTGCCTCTGGTTGGGAAGGTCACAATCGTTCTGGTAAAACATCAGCTTTGGACTGGGGTAAGAATTACCTTAAAAATCTTCCTGAAAATGCTGTTATCTTCACTCGCGGCGACAACGATACTTTCCCATTGTGGTATGTACAGGAAGTTGAAGGTTATCGTACCGACGTGAGAGTATGTAACTATATGCTTTCTTCAGGTTATTGGTATGTTCATCAAATGGGACGTAAACAATATGAGTCAGAAAGACTTCCACTTTCTTTGACACCTGAGCAATATGACAATGGCGTCAACGAACCTGTATTTATTCAAGATATTTTTGCTGGTCCGGTAGAACTTAAAGACGCTATTGAATTTATCAAGAGCGATAATGAAAGAACAAAGGCAACTTTGCAGTCGGGCGATAGATTTAATTATTTGCCAGCTCGTAATCTTAAGTTGACAGTGGATAAAGAAGCTGTCGTACGCAATGGAATAGTTCCAGAAAGCATGAAAGATATGATAGTTGATGAAATAGTTTGGAGAATACCTGATAATATCAATTATCTTTACAAGAACGACTTGATGCTTCTCGACTTCATGGCAACAAACGACTGGACACGCGCTGTTTATTTCACAAGCTTGAGCGATATCAAGAATGTATTAGGCATTGACAAATATTTGCATCAAGAAGGTTTGTCACATCGATTCATGCCAGTTGTTGCTGCTGATTATTATAAAGATGCAGGTGGAGTTTATGTTGAAGGCTCATACGAATTATTGATGGCTGATGATATTCGTTGGGGTAATCTCGACAAGGAAGATGTTGCCGTTGACCCTGAAAGCCGTCGTAATCTTTTGTTCGTCAAACAAGCTTATATGCGTCTTGCTCAGTCGCTTCAGAATAGAGGCCAGAACGATTCAGCCATCGCAGTGATTGACAGATGTCTGGAATTTTTCCCTGATGATAAGGTGCCATACGACATGTATATGCTTTCTTATCCAGAGATATATTACAAGGCAGGTGCAAATGAAAAAGGTGACAAGCTTATTGAGACAATAACAGCAAACTGCACTGATAACCTGCGTTATTATGGTGGATTGAATGGCAGATTTATTCCATATTATGCAGAATCAATACGTGAGAATCTTGCTATGATAAATGAAATGAGTAATATAGCGGAAAAAAATAACCGTTATGAACTCGCCAGGAGACTGGAAAAATTATTAGAGCAAGAGTTTGATAAGTTTATGTATTTGTTTTGATAATACGATAAGATAAAAAAGAGGAGCAACTGAAGTGAACCCCAAAGTTTGGACAAAAAAACTTTGGGGTTCACTTCAATTACATATTGTTTATTTTTTGGTGTAATATGAAACGTATTCTCTACCAATCACTCTTAATTCCTCATTCCTAATTAAAAAAAACTTTCGCCATTAGCCTTTTGCCATTAGCCATTTTTCTTATATTTGCAGATATGAGAATAATTCTAGTTTTTATATTGTTTCTTTTGTTGGGAGTCGCCGAGACACCAAGTCACCAAGTCGCCGAGAATTTGTCGGTGACTTCTCCCCAAACGACCTCGGAGTCTCAGTATCTCGGCGACTCTGCGTCTTTCCACGAATCCCAGA
>JAFYNK010000045.1 GCA_017548125.1 Bacteroidales bacterium
AATAAAAAAAATAAAAAAATAGATTGTTTCATTCAAATTTTATTACAAACTTTGCGACAATAAAGTATTGTTAATCAAAAAAAATTAAGCCATGAAAATTAGACATTATCTTTTGCTATTGTTACTCTTTGTTATTAACGGAGCAATATTGTCACAAAACACAGAGACACCTCAAAACCTAAGAGTAGGGTCAACTGGATTTGCATCTTGGGATGCACCTGATTCGCAAAACACCTTTGTCTATAGAATATGGATTGATAATGAATTTATTGAGGACATCACAGACACAGAATATCAAATCAACACAGATTCTTTCAACGATAACGAAAGCCATTCGTTTGCAGTGGCATCCGTACACGAAAACGAGACATCAGACATCATCTCAAAAAAATTTACATATTACAGTTGCAAACATTTTCCTAGCGCTGCGAACATCAAATTTGAATACGACAATAACAATAACGTAGTATTAAAATGGAGCAACAGCAACGAAATCATACACGTCAATGATGTCATCACACACCCAAAATCAGGTTACAACAATTATGACATCAGTTCTTTACACAGCGGGCTGACACAATATGGATTCAATGCCGATAAAGATGCCGGGTACAAAATCATGGATAAGATAAACATTAAATACGATGTCGAAAGAGATTTATTCGGAATAAGATTCTACATATACGAAGGTGCAACTTCTATTTCCACAATAACAAATGCATATTTAAGCATTTATGACGGTAACCCTGAAAATGGCGGTCAATTAGTTACAGGAAGTCAGAATGTAAATTGCTATACACCAAGCGGCTACAATGAAACAAGAATATTCAGAACCGGAGAAAACGCCTTCTCTGACGTAAATCACCCAATATTCTTTGCTGATGCATATTTGCCAGAACAAATCACCATTCCTGAAGACAAGACTTATTGGTTTGTCGTTTCTTTCACTGGTTCGTTAAAAGATAAGGATGTACATATCATTCCACGCACCATTCTCAATGAAACCACAACTGGAGAGGCTCGTATATATAGCGAAGAAACAGGATGGCAGGCAATGACAGACCCTGGCACACAGACACAACAAGGAGTTGCTTATGACCTGATAGGATACGGAAACGGCGCATTGACACCTATCGATTTTTGCGACATATATCGCAACGGAGAGTTGATTCATCGCGAGTCCGAAAACTGCGACAATTTTTCCTTCACAGACGAAAACACGCCTGATGGCATCAAGGAATATGGCATACAAAATATTTATAATGAAGACGACGGAATAGCTAAGTCCTGCATTGAAACCATTGAGACATTTCGTTCATTTCCACCAACAAACGGCATTTTCATTGAGGCCACCACCACATATAGTGGCTTAAAAGCCATTAGAATCGATTGGTGGGACGGAATCATGATTGATATGCCACTTGACCTCTACATAACAAAAGACATTAAAATATTTTACGAAATTTACCGCAGACACGAATACGAAGACAATTTCACACTAATTTCTTGCAATGAACAAGAATATGATGCCGAAACACAAGTTTTCATGGACATAATTCCTGAAGAAGATTTCAGCGACACATATTATTATAAAATAAGAACTTATAACCTGTACGACAGCGGTTATTCTATCAGCAATTTTTCAGAAATAATATCCTTATCTTTAGAGGAAATAAAAGAGAACTCAGAAGAGTTTTTCAAAATATTTCCTAATCCTACAGAAAACAACGTTCACATCATTATGAATGATTTCAAATTTGCTGAAATTGTTGATATGTTTGGAAGAACACAAATTGAAAGTTACGAAAAAATTATAAACATAGAACATATACCATCCGGCATTTACATGATTAAAGCATCGGATAACAATGGCACCATCTTTACAAGAAAGATAGTAAAAAAATAAGTCATTAAACAATATGTCAAAAGCTGCCCAAATCAAACGGCAGCTTTTTTTATTACACAAGCAAGAATTCATTAAAAACTTTTAACTAAAAAAAATCTTCATTTAAGACTTTTTATATTAAATATTTTCATAATTTTGACGTTCAAACATAATTCTGATATTTTTAATCACAAAAAGTCAACATATTATCATGAAGAATAACATTGTTCCAGTTGAAATAGCTCAAAAAGTATTCAGCGACAGCAACCTTCCTTGCATAGGCAAGGCTGGCATCCGTGAAATCAACAAGCTTGCAAGAGATCTCGAAGCAGCAAGCGGCGTTAAATTTATCCACATGGAAATGGGCAACCCAGGTCTTCCTGCCGCACAAGCAGGCGTTGAAGCTCAAATAAAGGCTTTACAAGATGGCGTAGCAGCTACATATCCACCAATTGACGGAGTTCCTGCAATCAAGAATGAAGCTTCACGTTTCATCAAGAACTTCCTCAACATCAATGTTGACGCCAAGAACTGCATTCCAACAGTAGGCTCTATGCAAGGCGCATTCGCAACATTCATGATTTGCGGACACATCAATAAAGAAAAGAACACCGTATTATTCATCGATCCAGGTTTCCCAGTACACAAATTCCAGAACAAGGTGCTCGGCATCCCAATGGAAAACTTCGACATCTATGAATACCGCGGCGAAAAACTTCGTGACAAATTAGAGAGCATCTTTGCAACAGGCAAGATCCACAGCGTTTTATATTCAAACCCTAACAATCCGACATGGGTTTGTTTAACAGAAGAAGAACTCCAGATCATCGGCGAACTAGCTAACAAATACGACGTCATCGTTCTTGAAGACCTCGCATACTTCGGAATGGACTTCCGTAAAGACTACAGCCATCCTGGCGTAGCTCCATATCAACCAACAGTTGGCAAATACACCGATAATTATATATTAATGATTTCAAGTTCTAAAGCATTCAGCTATGCTGGTGAACGCTGCGCTATCTTAGGTATCAGCGACAAGCTCGCAGACCGCGTATATCCAGACTTGAAAGAATTCTGCGGACAAGACATCTTCTTAAGAGGTATTCTCTTCGGAGCATTACACCCACTCAGTTCAGGCACATCACACTCAGCTCAATATGCAGTTGCAGGCGTTTTGAAAGCAGTCAACGACGGCACATACAACTACCGTGATGACGTTTTGGAATACGGAGAAAAAGCAAAGATGATGAAAGACGCATTCTTGGCAAACGGTTTCGAGTTCACATACGACGAAGACTTAGGCGAGCCAATTGCTGACGGTTTCTACTTCACATACTGCTATCCAGGATTCACAGGACCAGAGTTATTAGAAGCGATGTTGTATTATGGTGTATCAGCCATTTCATTAGACACATGCGGCAGCACACGTCAAGGCATCAGAGCATGTACATCATTGATTCAAAGAGATGAAATTCCAGTTTTAGCAGATAGATTAAAACGTTTCGCTGAAGATCATCCAATAAAATAATATTTTTCGATTTTTCTAACACAGATTAAGAAAAAATATCTATTTTTGTAAGTCTTGATAAAAAAGAATTAAGGAAACAATAAACATTATAAGTAACTTAAAACTAAACAATTATGGCAAGTTTCAAAGGAGCCATCGTAGTTGACACAGAACGTTGTAAAGGTTGTAGCGTATGCGTTGCAAACTGTCCGGTCGGTGTAATCAGCTTGGCAAAAGAAGTAAACGGAAAAGGTTACAATTACGCTTATATGGCGGAGCCTGACAAATGTATAGGTTGTGCATCATGCGGCATGGTATGTCCAGATGGTGTTATCACAGTTTACAAAGTCAAATTGTAATTATCAATCAATTGTCTAACATTTAAAATCAACACATAATGGGAGAATTAAAACTGATGAAGGGTAACGAAGCATTAGCCGAAGCAGCAATTCGCTACGGTTGTGATGCTTATTACGGATATCCAATCACTCCACAGTCAGAAGTGATTGAATATCTTATGGAACAAAACCCTTATGAACGTACCGGTATGGTCGTTTTACAAGCAGAAAGTGAAATAGCAGCTATCAACATGGTTTATGCAGCGGGCGCATCAGGCAAACGCGTTATGACATCATCATCAAGTCCTGGTGTCAGCTTAAAACAAGAAGGTATAGCTTATATAGCAGGTGCAGAAGTACCATGCGTTTACGCTGACGTTGTACGTGGCGGCCCGGGTTTAGGAACAATCCAACCATCACAAGCTGACTACTTCCAAGCATGTAAAGGCGGTGGTAATGGTGACTACAAAAACATCGTATTAGCTCCAGCTTCAGTACAAGAAATGGCTGACTTCGTAGCATTAGGCTTCGATTTAGCATTCAAATATCGCATGGCTTGCTGCATCTTATCAGACGGTGCAATCGGTCAAATGATGGAAAAAGTTGTTCTTCCAGAACAAAAACCACGTATGACAGAAGAAGAAATAAAAGCTAACTATCCTTGGGCAACAACAGGTCGTAAGAGAGGCACACAACACCGTGTCATCACATCTTTAGACTTAGACTCAACAAGAATGGAAGCTCACAACCGCCATCTCCAAGAAAAATACAGATTAGTAGAAGAAAACGAAGTACGCTTTGAAGAAATCGAATGCGAAGATGCAGAATACATTTTCGTAGCTTATGGTTCAAGTGCTCGTATCGCTCAAAAGTCAGTACAATTGGCACGCGCAGAAGGTCTCAAGGTCGGTTTATTACGTCCTATCACCTTATTCCCATTCCCAACTAAGGCTATCCAAAACCTCATCGACAGAGGCGCTAAAGGTTTCTTAGCAGTAGAATTAAGCTGCGGTCAAATGATTGAAGACGTCAGATTGGCTGTCAATGGTCGCGTTAAAGCAGAACACTTCGGCCGCGTAGGTGGTATCATCCACACACCAGAAGAAGTTCTCGAAGCAATGAAAAAACAAATTATAGGAGAATAAGAACATGTCAATAGAAGATATCATTAAACCTGAAAACTTAGTTTATCAAAAATCTAAGTTATTGACCGAAAAACCATTCCACTATTGTCCAGGTTGCGGTCACGGTACAATTCACCGCATCGTTGCTGAAGTTATTGAAGAACTCGGCGTTGACGAAGATACAATCGGTGTAGCTCCTGTAGGTTGCTCAGTTATGGCTTACGACTATTTCGATGTTGACTTCCAAGAAGCAGCTCACGGCCGTGCTCCAGCATTGGCAACAGGTCTCAAACGCGTATGGCCTAACAAAGTTATCTTCACATACCAAGGTGACGGTGACTTGGCAGCTATCGGTACAGCAGAAACAATCCATGCTTGTAACCGCGGCGAAAACATCACAATGATTTTCGTTAACAACGGTATCTACGGTATGACAGGCGGTCAAATGGCTCCAACAACATTGGAAGGAATGAAGACAGCTACAACTCCTTACGGACGTAAAGCTACATTACCAGCAGGCGCAGGCTTCAACGGTATTCCTTGCAACGGTTATCCATTAAGAATAACAGAACTTATCGCTCAACTCCCAGGTACAAAATACGTTACACGTCAAGCTGTTTACAATCCTGCTTGCGTACGTAAAGCAAAAGCAGCTATCAAGAAAGCTTTTGAAAACCAAATCAACGGTAAGAGCGGCGTCAACTTCGTTGAAATCGTTTCTAACTGTAACTCTAACTGGAAGATGGAACCAGTTGCAGCTAACAATTGGTTAGTTGAAAACATGCTCCCATTCTATCCACTCGGTGACATTAAAGTTGACGGTAAGATTGTTGAAAAATAAAAAATCTAAAACAATGACAGAAGAAATTATTATTGCCGGTTTCGGCGGACAAGGTGTCTTGTCAATGGGTAAGATCCTTGCATATAGTGGTATCATGGAAGGCAAAGAAGTCAGCTGGATGCCATCATACGGTCCTGAAATGCGTGGCGGTACCGCTAACGTGACTGTCATCATCAGCGATGAACGCGTTTGCTCACCAATCCTCAACGCTTTCGATACAGCTGTGATTCTCAACCAACAATCACTCGACAAATTCGAATCAAAAGTAAAACCTGGCGGCGTTCTCCTTTACGATCCAAACGGTATTACTCACAAACCAACACGTACTGACATTAAGATTTACACCATCGAAGGCGCTCAATTAGCATCAGACATGGGTAACGCTAAAGTGTTCAACATGATTATCCTCGGCGCTTATCTTAAATTGAAACCAATCATTTCAATGGATAAAGTTAAAGAAGGTCTCGAACACTCACTCCCAGAACGTGCTCATAAACTTATCCCATTGAACATGCAAGCTGTTGAAGTTGGTATGAACAATGTGAAAGAACAATGATAAGCTATCAGCTATCAGCTGTCAGCATTTAGTAAAAAAGTCGCTTCTTAAGAGGCGACTTTTTTAGTTTTTAATATAATTTTATGAGTTAGTCATTTTCACACCTGCTTCTTATAAGTTATCGTGGCAAGTAAATTGAAAATTATCACGAAGACACCGAGTGCTGCAAAGTTGTGCCATAATTCCATAAACACCGCTCCTTTCAAATAAACAGAACGCATAATGTCAATGTAATAGCGAGGTGGAAGCAACATTGTGAATTTCTGCGCCCAGTCAGGCATCGAACTGATAGGCGTAAGCAGTCCGCTCAACAAGATGAAAATCACGATAAAGAAAAACATCATGAACATGGTCTGCTGAATGTTATCCGAAATATTGGCGATAGTCACGCCGAAACCTGAGAAACAGAGAATGAATAATATCGTGGCGAAATAAATATTTCCCAAAGAACCTACAGGAACGAGATCGTAAACAAGCCAGGCAACAATCATAGCTACAGTGACGACGAACAATCCTATCAGCCAGAAAGGAATCAGTTTTGCAAGGACAAAGGTAAACTTACCAATTGGCGTGACATTGATCTGCTCAATTGTTCCATTCTCTTTTTCCGAAACGATATTAACAGACGAGAGGAAACCACATATCAAAATAACCAACATAATCATCAGAGCTGGAATCATCAGATTGCGATAATTCAATGTAGGATTATAACGATTCTGTATTACGACAAAGTCAGAAAGGTGCGATCTTCCCTGTTCGCTCATATATTTTGACATCGTAGAAGCAATCGTCTGAACGAGATATTGACTTCCGAGTGAGCCTTTTGTAGCATTTACTGCATTCGCAGAAATATCCAATTTCTTTGGCGAAACACTTGTGATATTACGTTCAAAATCATCAGGAATCAGAAGAATTATATCAATCTTAGAATCTTCCAACAAACGTAATGCCTCCTCATGTGTATTAGGTTCATCGTTAATTGTAAAATATTCAGCGGCACGAATATCACTCTTAATGCGATATGACAAAGTGGAACAATCGTCATCGATAATCGCGACACCGACATTACGTACGTCCATCGTCGTAACCCAAGGCATAACAAGCATTACCATCACTGGAAATATGAGAATCAGTTTAGGTAACAATGGATTACGAAAGATTTGGATAAACTCCTTTTGTATTAATATTAATAATTGTCGCATAATCTATTCAAGTTTATCTTTAAAATTCTTAAGAGAAATTCCCATCAGGACAAAAGCCATAATTACAAGTATGATTAGTTCTTTCATCACAGCCGACAGTGGCAAACCCATAATCATCAATTTACGAATCGCGTCGATATACCAGCGAGCTGGTACGATGTTAGGAAGCGGTTTCAATATCATTGGAAGGTTTTCGAGAGGGAAAAGCATTCCAGAAAGCATCATCATTGGCAGAAGCAAAACCATAGCTGATACAAGCAATGCCACAACTTGCGAAGAAGAAACCGTTGAGATAAACAATCCCAAAGCGAGAGACAACAGCAGATAAACGATAGACATTACTATTACGCCACCCCAAACGCCATCCAAAGGAATGTAGAGCAAATAACGAGCGATAAGTAATATTGTCACAAGATTGATACAAGAGATGACGAAATAAGGTATCATCTTAGCGAGAATGATTTTGATAGGACGCACTGGCGAAACGAGCAGCACCTCCATCGTACCGACTTCTTTTTCCCTGACAATAGAAATCGACGTCATCATCGCGCATATCAATATGAAAATAAGCCCCATGATGCCAGGCACGAAGTTATAAGCCGACTTCATCTGCGGATTGTAGAGCAAGTGCATATTCAGCATTTCCTGTTGTGAATGCTCCGTAGCGATAGCATTTTGTAAATAAATTGCGCCTGTCTGAGCTAGGTTTGTATTAGACGCATCGAAGATAAACTGCACTGCAGGTTTTGTGTCGATTCCTTCCGAACGCTGCGCCAATAACTTATCGTAATCCTCATCAAAAAGCACAACTACGTTAGCCTTTCCGCTACGCAACACCTTATCAATATCGTTATTATCGATATAATCTATTAAGGTGAAATAAGGATTTCTTGAAAGTCGATCCACGGTCTGCCGCACACTTTCAGTACGATTCGGAGCGACTACCGCCACGTCGAGGTTATTTACCTCCGTGGAGATGGCGAAACCAAATAATATCATCAGCACCACTGGTATGAGCAGCACTATCATCATCGTACGCACATCACGCAAGATATGTAAGGACTCTTTCTTTACGAATGACAGAAAATTATTTTTCATGATCTACTCCCCTCTTTTTGCGCCGCGAGCCAGGATGCGGAACACCTCGTCCATCGACTCAGCAACGAATTGTTCTTTAAGACGTGCCGGCGTATCGAGTGCACGCACCTCGCCGTCGACCATAATAGAGACGCGAGTACAATACTCAGCCTCGTCCATATAGTGAGTCGTGACGAATATCGTAGTGCCGCTGTCTGCAGCTTCATAAATCATCTCCCAGAACTGACGACGCGTTATAGGATCGACGCCGCCCGTAGGTTCGTCGAGGAATACCACTTCAGGGCGATGTATCGTCGCCACTGCAAACGACAGTTTCTGCTTCCATCCTAAAGGCAAGGCACCAACAAGAGTGTCACGTTCCGAAGTGAAGTTAAGACGTCTCAACAACTCCGTGGCGCGACTTTCCGTCTCCGACTTCGACAGACCGTAGATCCCAGCGAAAAGTCGTATGTTCTCCCAGACCGTCAAGTCGTTATAAAGAGAAAAACGCTGACTCATATAACCGATATGACGTTTTATCATCTCACCTTCGCGCATCACGTCATAACCTGCTACTGTGCCACTACCCGATGTCGGATAACTCAATCCGCAAAGCATACGCATCGCCGTGGTTTTGCCTGCGCCATTAGCACCGAGAAAACCAAATATCTCGCCACGCTCAACATCGAAAGTGATACGATTAACAGCAGTGAAATCACCAAAACGCTTTGTCAAATCCTTGACTGAAATTATTACGTCGCTCATTGTTTCATCAGTTTTATAAACATATCTTCAATAGTAGGATTTATTGGTTCTATACGCAAACCTTTCATGTCTGTAAGTTCCTTTTTAAAACATTCTATATCAAAAGTTTCATCAACAACGAGATGATGCATCTCACCGAAAGGATAACATTCCACAACGCCTTTACACTTACGAGAAGATAATAATAATTGATACATATTTTCTGCGCTTATTGCGTAAAGTGTTGTGGGGACAGGGTTTGGGGACGAGTTTTGGGAATGGGAGTTAAAACCAGAAACGATGTCCTTTGGCGTATTGATGCTAAGGATACGACCTTCGTTACACAATGCGATACGGTCGCATCGTGAAGCCTCATCCATATATGGCGTTGATACAAGAATCGTTATTCCTTTCTGTTTAAGATCAGACAACATATCCCAGAACTCGCTTCGCGATACCGCATCGACGCCCGTCGTTGGTTCATCAAGAAAAAGCACACTCGGACGATGAATCAAGGCGCAGGAGAGAGCAAGTTTCTGCTTCATTCCACCAGAGAGTTTGCCAGCCTTTCGAGTCTTGAACGGCTCGATCTGACGATAGATAGGCGCGACTAAGTCGTAAGTGTCTTCCACTTTTACACCAAACAATGCAGCGAAGAAATTCAGGTTCTCCTCCACCGTCAAATCCTGATAAAGAGAGAAGCGACCTGGCATATATCCCACGCGCTTACGAATGTCGCGATACTCCTTAACAATGTCAAAACCATCGACTTCCGCACGACCAAAATCAGGATTCAATAAAGTCGTAAGCAAACGAAAAAGCGTGCTCTTCCCTGCCCCATCCGGACCTATCAAGCCGAACAGTTCGCCCCGAGCGACCTCGAAAGAGACACCGTCGAGAGCCTTCGTCTTGCCGAAACTCTTGGAAATATTTTCAACCTTTATTGCCGACATAATTACAATATTACTTCACCAGCAAGACCTATTTTCAAACGACCGTCATTCTTGACAGCAATCTTTACGGCATAAACAAGATTAGCACGTGAGTCTTTTGTCTGAATATTTTTCGGCGTAAACTCACTTTCTGACGAAATCCATGACACACGACCGACATAATCATATCGTTCTTCGCCACCAAAATCAGCGATGACTTTCACTTCATCACCGAGATTAACTTTCGACAATTGGTCGGAAGTAAAATATGCTCTTAGATAAATATTATCAAGATCTGCGAGCTTCATCATAGGTTTGCCTACAGTAGCATATTCCCCTGCTTCCGCATACTTAACCAAGACCGTTCCTCTAACAGCAGAAGTGATACGGCATTTTTCGATGCGATCGTTTAGAGCAGCGATCTGTGCTTCAAGAGCAGCAGCGTTCTCGTTTATTGTCAAAGTATTATTATCCAGAGTAGACAGATTTGCCGACAGCTGACCTTCAAGTATATTGATCTGCGACGCTATATCATCATACTGTTTCTGCGTTGCAGCTCCATCACGGAGCATATTATCAACACGCTTCAACTCATTTTTCATTGTCGCAATCTGTTTACGTAACGACGCCACTTGTTTTTCCTTATCAGGACGACTGCTAAGAAGAGCCGACTGCTGCGCGACAAGCTGTTTACGCTGTAAATGCAACTGCATACTATCAATAGCACCGACAACCGTGCTCGCCTCGACAAGTTCACCTTCCGCCACATTGAAATTCAAGATTCTTCCCGTCGCCTCCGATGAAATTATCACTTCAGTTGCTTCAAATATTCCCTGTGCGTCATAAGTGACGTTTTGTTCACAAGACACTAAAAATAGTATTGTCAAAATATAAAATAATCGTCTCATAGTTTATTGATTTAATGTTGTTTTTAATCTGTAAATTGCTTGTAATAATTCTATTTCGTGCATGCTGCGATTAAGTATTGCCGTCGTTTCGTCAGCTATCTTAGTCAATAATTCCGTTGCATCGATGACACCATTTTCTAGTTTCGACTCTGCCGCCACGCGTACCGAGCGACGCAGTTCCACGATGCGTTTGTCGTCATCCACAGCAGTGCGCAGTCGTGCTATTTCACCATCATCCTGTGTGGTCTGCATTTGCGTATTAAAAAGAAAAACATCACGTTGTATCGCTATCTGTCGTTCAGCGACATTCAGCTTATTCATATTATTTTTCTTGGAATAAAACGCCCCGACGTTCCACATCATACGCACTCCTGCCATCGCATTAAGTGTCCATTCTGACGACACCATACTTTTAAACATATCCAGCCCAGGATATCCGTAGTAAGCCTGAGCGAAGGCACTGAACTGCGGCATCAGCGAGACGTTTATAGCATTACGCTGCGCATTGAGTTTAGCCGCCTGCGCTTCAAACAAAGCGAGTTCTGGACGTGCCGAATTACGGTCAACAACGTCCGTCATTTCTGGTCGCTGCAGTTTTTCATCAGTGAGTTCCTGTCCGATAAAGACTTCCAACATTCTGCGATAACTTGTACGCGACGCCTCGACCTGAGATAGAGTCTGACGAGCGACCAACAATTCAGCCTCAACTGCATCGACATCCGACTGCATCGCGACACCATTATTATAATATACGCGCATACGATTCAAGTTACTTTCCAACACCTCGATCAAAGACTCAGTCTGAGCGACGCGTTCATCGAGCAATAATATTCCGAAATAAATATTATCCACTCTAGACTGCAAGTCATACAAAGCGACATCAACACGACTACGCTGCTCAGCCGCATCAGCCTGCGCTATTTCACGATTCGCTTTCGACAGACCACCGTCCCAAATGTTTTGTGTAACATCTATTGCAAGTTTATACTGATCCTTACGAATTCCCGACATATCCAATCCATTCGCTGCGATCATAGCATTGAACGCCTCTGGATAAGTAGGAGTTGCAGACTGATACGTCGCCTGTCCCGACAACACGACTTGCGGTATCCAGGCACGCTTGGCATTTGAAATGCTGTACTGCTCCGTTTCCGATATCAGATCATACTGCTGTATCTCCGGATAATGTTCACGCGCCAATCTACGGCACTCTTCTAGCGACTGCGACGTTGAAACGAATGCAGTCTGAATAATAAATAAAAATAATAAAATCCGTTTCATAGCATTATATTTTTCTAATTCTTCGCATGATAATCTCAATATTCTCTGCCTTGCGTGCTGCAAGAAACGCCTTAGTCTCCACCATATCGTCACACATCATATTTTCGGCAAACTGTGTCATCATCGACGTACAAATATTAAGAGAGAGTATCGTCTGGAACAAAGACATCACGTTAAACTGCTCCACCTCGCCCCTTGATGCTGCAGCATCGACCTCATTTTGCAGTTGACCAAAAAGATGATAAAAACTCTCTATCTTAGACCTGAACATATCACAACGTTCCTTGTTCGGCAAAACTTCATTCATCAAAAATTTAGGAAGTCCAGGATTTGCAATAATAAAATCAAAATGAACAGACACCGCTTCTTTGATACGTTCCGTCAATGGAAGATTCGCATTGCCGAACAGATAAGTCAGCACCGGTGTTATCTCCGACATCTTCTTCTCAATGATACGTTCAAAGAGCTGTTCTTTGGTACGGAAATAATAATGTAACATCGCGTGTGTCACACCTGCCGATTTCGCGATAGAAGTCGTTCGCGCGCCATCATAACCCTTTGCTACAAACTCATATTCAGCCGCTTCAAGTATCTGTTGCTCTTTACTTTGATTCACTTGCTCTTTCATATCAATATTATTAACAATATTGTTAAACATTTTTGTTAGCGCAAAGATATATAATTTTTCTAAAGTGTATAAAACATTTTCAAAAAAAAACTACTGAACAATACACGACATAAGATTGTCTAATGTATCTTGTATGGAAACTCTCTTTTTGATCTAAATTTATATACAAAAAAGAAACCGCCTAACTTTTTGTTGTTAGACGGCCTCTTTTTTTACTTAAACAAGAATAACTTTATTCTGTAAATTCTACTACATATCCTGAGACTGTGACTTTTACATTGCTGTATATACCAGCAAATGTTGTTGCACTTGTTTCTACTGTTTCATTAATAACAGCTCTTGATGAACCAACCAAGTTCGCATTTTCAAGCATATTAGCTCTTGCTTCTTCAATTAAACCTTTCTTTCTAAAACCACCAAAACCAAAGAAATAATCTGCTTGTGCTTCACCTCTCACTTTTGCAACAATTTTGTAATTGTTATCTTGCAAAACAACATTGGTTGAATTTTGATTAAGGTTTCTTGTCAAAGGATCATGAAGAGAACAACTTGAAGCGCCTACAAGCATAACTGCTAAAACGAATAACATTAATAATTTTCTCATAACAATTAATTTTTTAAACATCACAAAGATAGAAATTATTTACTTTCATTTTACATTTTTCGGGGGAAAAAAAAACTTTTCCTATAAAAATAAAAATCAACAACTTATCAATTCACCAACCAATTAATTCATATATAAAAAAAGCACCCAGCGGGGAACTGAAGTGCTTTTCATCATTTGAGAAAATTGAAATGTATAACCAAAACCGAACATAATACAAATTATCAGATAATTTTGTTCAATAGAAAGAAAAAAAAACTATATTTTTGCAAAAAAGAAAATTTATTATGACACACAAATATTACGACTTTTATATGCGTTTCCCTTCTTTTGAAGATGCTACTAAAGCGCAGGAATTTTACAACAACACACACAAAGCACGCATAGGCGGAAAATTCGTCATCAACGACAATGGAGTCTGCTCTCTTTCAATAACAGACGAATGCGAATTAATCTGCGACATGTATCAATTCGGAATGAAACGTTTTATAGTTGTCGATAATTATCACGGTCAGAACAGAAAAGACGGCAAGATGTATTTCGACGTACAGACTGACACCGACGTTCTTGTTTCATTCTTATATGACGACGAAATCTTTGAAAACATCAACCAATTCTTAAAAGAAGACATTTACAAAGACGGTTACGTCAATGAAGGCAGCAATTTCCCTCCTATCATCAAACGCATCATCGACGGAATGGGAATCGATGACCTTTATGATATGCTCAGCGTCAATGCACCGGGATTTGATATTTAAATTAATTCATAATTCACAATGCATAATGCATAATTTATTTATGTAGAGACGCATCAATTACACCTTAAAAATAAACACACATTGAAGCGTCTTATTATTTAAAATTGAAAATGGAAAATTAAAAGTTATGAAAAAATTATTTCTCATCATTATATTGGCTTTATTCGTTAATGTCAACGGACAACAGACAACAGACAACAGTAGTGAGCCATCAGCCATCAGCTATCAGCAATCAGTAAATACCGGAATTATTCCAACTCCACAATTTGCTGAAATTTGTGATTTTAATAATTCAACAAATAATTTTGTTATAGACGAGTCTTGCTTACTCGTTGATATTGGTGAAAATGAAGAAATATCTAAAATCATCAATACTTTCAAAAATGACATCCAAGAAATAACAGGTATTGATTTAAAAGTTTCTAAAAAAGGAAACAAAAAAAGAAATAATATCGTTTTTGGTATATATGATCCTGAAAAAATTGAACAAATCCAAAATGGTCCTAAAGATATAATAGGATTAGATAGTAGAGAAATAAATCCTCAAGAATATCATATAATTGTTATTGGAAACTATATAATGGTATCAGCACCAACTCCTCAAGGTCTTTTCTACGGAGCTCAAAGTTTGAAACAGATAATCCGTCACCAACTTCTCACAGAAAACAATCTGAATATTCCTTGGTATTACATCTTCGACTATCCTTCTCTTGAATATCGCGGATGGATGGATGACATCAGTCGCGGTCCTATTCCAACAACGGAATTTATCAAAGAAGAAATTCGTCGCCTCGCTGAATATAAATTCAATTTCTTCAACCTTTACACCGAACATCTTTTCAAACTCGACGAATATCCTGACATCGCTCCTACCGACGGTCTCACTGCCGAAGAAATCAAAGAGCTGACAGAATACGCAAAGGATTATTACATAGAATTCATCGGTAACCAACAATGTTTCGCTCATGCCGAAAAGACTCTCGACAATCCTTTCTATAACGACATCAAAGACACTCGTTTCAACTTCAATCCTGGTGTTGAAGACACTTACGAGTTTTTAGAAACATTACTCGGAGAGACAGCACAAGCATACGAATCAAAATATTTTAACATCAACTGCGACGAGACAGAAAGTCTCGGCAACGGAAACGCTAAGTCATACGTCGATAGCCTCGGCGCTGAGAACGCATACTGCCAACATATAAATAAGGTATATGACATTTTGCAAAAATATGACAAAGATGTCATGATGTGGGGCGACATCCTCGCCAAGAATCCTGAGATGATCAAACAGCTTCCAGAAAACATGCAGTTCATCGTTTGGAGCTACGGCGGTCGTGAAAGTTTCGACGAGATGATAGCACCTTTCAAAAACTCAGGACATACTTTCTGGGTAGCTCCTGGAGCAAGCTGCTGGGCAAGCTGTTTCCCTAACATGGACAACTACATCGTCAATATCGCCAACTTCGCTCGCGACGGTTATAAGAACGGAGCTAAAGGTGTCATCAACACCGCTTGGGACGACTACGGCGAAACAATGTTCAACGAGGTATGGCACGCGATGGTATGGTGCGCAGAAACAAGCTGGAACACATTGAAGACTAATGACAACGAAGAGAGAATCGCTAGAGAAGAGATTTTCAATAAGAATTTCAATATTCAATATTTCCAACAGCAAACAGCAAACAGCCAAAGTTATGTACTTGATCATCTATATGAATTAAACAGAATGATTGACGAGAGCGATATGACTAACCTTATGAACTTCACCGTTCTAAACTCTCCTCTTTTGGAGTTTTATCCTTCACAATTAGATTCAGCAGCGATTGCAAAAAATGAACATGAGAAACAACAAGCTTTCGATATTTATCAAAAACTTTTGAAAGACAGACAAGAAGTCAAAGCAAATCCAGAAATCATTGATGTTGCAATATTGGCTGCTTATAGAGCATATATCGTGACACTGAAGAATGAATTGAGAGTCAATCTTTATAAAACAATGCTCAACCCAACTGAAGAAAATGTAGCATCAACACGAAATATGTCTGCACAGTTCTTAGATTCACTTCATTGCTTGAAGAAAAGATTTGTCAAGGCATGGGATATGGAGTCACGTTCATACTACAGAAACGTTTTCACTGAACGCTATGACAAAATAGCTAAAGACGTTTTGAATGCAGGAAACCATGTTTTTATAGAGACTACAAGACTACAAGACTACAAGACTACAAGTAATGGTCAACAGACTTTGGTTTCTTTAAAGACTATATTTAACGATAGAGATATTTATTACACTATAGACGGCAGCGAGCCTGACAAGAACAGTAAGGTTTATACTGGTCCTTTTGCCATTGAACGCTCTTGTATCGTGAAGGCTACTTGTTTTGAAGACAACAGAGACAAAATCATCAGCGAGAAATACATCCTCTATCATAAGGGCATGGGACATTTCAAAAAGTTGAATACTGTTGCTGGCAACTACAGACCAGAATATTCTGGAGGTAGCGAAGACGCATTGCTCAACGGAGCTGTCGGCACGAACAACTACAAAGACGGCAACTGGCAAGGATTCTATGGCAACGACTGCGACATTGAACTCGACTTCGGCAAAAAGGAAAAACTTAATTCATTAAAGATTAATTTCATTACTAATCCATACGACTGGATTTTGATGCCTAAGAGAATGTCGGTATATCACTCTGACAACGGCATTCATTATCAATTATTCAAATCATACGACCTCTACGAAGAAGTGCCAACATCAAGAAGCACAATCGTGACAAAGACAATAGATGTAAGCGGTTTATCAAGCAGATATGTCAGAATCATGATTGAAAACCCTGGATTCATTCCACAAGGACTTCCAGGATACAATAATCCATCATGGATGTTTATGGATGAAATCGTTGTGGAATAGTTAGGGGTGTGGAATTAGGAATTAGGAATTAGAAATTAGAAATTAGGAGTTATGAATTAGGAATTAGGAGTGTAGAGTTATGAAGAGGGTTATAATACTTTTAACGATATTCTTTTTTTGTACTAATTCTTATTCTCAAGAATACAAAGGTTTGTATGCCAAAGCGTCTGCTAGCATTGCGTATCCTTGTCCGACATTCATTGTATCTGGCGGTTATGAATTCAACAGGCATCTGGCATTAGGTGTCGGTGTTGGAGTATTATCTCCTGCTTTTTACGATATATGTTTTCCGCTCAGCATCGAGATAAGCGGTGACATAACAAAAAAGAATATCATAGGAAACGCAGCGCTTTGCTATAGCATCGAACCTATGATATTCGGTCGTAATTTTTATTGGATATTACCTAAAATAGGATTAAGAAATAACAACTTCCATTTTTATCTCACGACGATAGGATTTAATGTCGGATATAAGATTCCTTTTAAAAGTCACCGAGTCACTGAGTCTCTAAGTATTTTCACTTGGTGACTCGGTGACTCGGCGTCTGGGTGACTTTGACTTTATTCTCCCCAATAATTATAATTCTCTACATCTTTCATCAACTCTCTCACTGCTGCTTCAAGTTGTTCGTCAATGCCTTCAGCGAGTTTCTCAGGTGTGTTTCTTACCTTAACATCTGGTTCGAGTTGTGAGTTTTCAAGATAAAAACCTTCTTGTGTTCTGTAGCCAACCACTGGCAATCCGAAGTACAAGTCAGTGTCTTGCAATGTCTCCCAAGTAACGCTACTCATTGTTCCTGGCACTGGCATACCGACGAGCTTACCCATTTTCTTATGTTTGTAAACCCAAGGTGTTCCGTGAGCGTTGCTGTAGTTAGCCTCACACATCAACATGATTGAAGGTTTGACATAACGACGTGATGGCATCACACAGGCGACGCTGTCGCGGATCACTTGTTCAAGATATTTCTCGCCGCTGAACAATATTTCAATGTCTTCGTGCAAACGACCGCCGCCATTGAAACGAGTGTCGATGACAATACCTTTTCTCCTGTTATATTTACCTAAGATGTCGGCATATACGTCACGATAGCTAGCGTCGCCCATGCTACGGATATGGACATAACCCAATGTTCCATTAGAGAGGCTGTCAACGATTTCGGCATTACGTTTAATCCAGCGTTGATATAACAACTCATTCTGTGTTCCTTTTGAAATAAGCTTAACAATCTCTTCCCAACGTTTCTTTGTATCAGGATTATAAACTGTCACCAAGACTTGTTTTCCCACTTTTTTATTGAGAAGAGGACAATAATCCATGTCTTTTGTTATCTCGACGCCGTCAATTTTTTCAATGATGTTTCCAGCTTCCACTTTAGAATGTTTCTTGTCGAATGGACCTTTTTCCAAAACTTCATCAATCAAAAGTCCGTCGCCTTCATAGTTGACATCGAAGAGAAGTCCGAAATAAGCAGTCACGTCGCCGCTCTTGCCATTGCTACGCATTCCGCAACCAGAGTGAGAAACATTGAGTTCACCGAGAATCTCGCTCATCATTTCTGTGAAGTCATAATTATTATTGATATGTTCCAAAAATGGATAGAAGTCCTTCTTTATTTGAGCGAAGTCGGCTCCGTTGCTGTCTTTTCTGAAGAGGCGTTTGTTTTCTTGCAAGAAAATGTGATTGTACATATATTCACGTTCAGCGGCACGGTCGAGTGTCATTGTCGCATCATATTTAATAGGTGTTGACTTGCCACCTTTTGTTTCAATTGTCTGAAGGTTACCACCAGACAAGACAAATAATTTATCGCCTTTTTTATTCAATTTTATTTCAGCTCCGCCCATTCCAAGTTTTTTCAAAACCTTGGTAGATTTCTCGCGCACGTCAAATTCCCAGAGGTCGTAGCCTTTTTCAAAAGCGCTCAAGAAGAACAACTTGTCGCCATCTTTTGAAAGTGACACTCCAGAGAGTCGTGACGACATTGGAGTAAGACGAATGATACGTTCTTCGAGTCCGTCGAGTTCAACGACGATGTCTTTTTTCTCTTCAGCTTTCTTATCGTCTTTTTTATCTTTTTTGTCTTTCTTGTCGTTAGATTTCTCTGCCAAGTCCTTAGCCATTTTCTCTTCTTTTTTCAAAAGGTCGTAATCTTCTTTTGAGAGACGGAATTTATCGTAAGCCTCCTGATTCAAGAAAGCGATGAATGCATCATCCTGGCTACCCCACGAAGCATGAGAGCGCAATCCATAACGGTTTGAGATGAAAGTGACGGCGTTGCCATCCATAGCCCATTGAGGAGACGATGTAATATATGCGCTGTTAGTGATATTGTAAATCTTCATATCGCCGTTTGCAGAAACGATGCCGACATCTGAATAAGGGTCGTGCATGTTGGTTATCAATGTAAGAGCGAACCATTTACCGTCAGGTGACCATTCATATTCGAAGCAATAATCGTCATTACGATAATGTTGAGTTCCGTCGGTTATCTGACGTACTTTCTTTGTCTCGAGGTTAATGACTTTTAAGATATTTCTGTTTTCGAGATAAGCGAGTTCTTTGCCATCAGGAGAAAACTTAGGGACGCCGCGTTCGATGCCGTCCTTTTCAAACAAAGGCTCTTCATTAATTAATGTAGCGTATGTGAAGTTAATGTCTTCCTTACGAGCCATCTCAGCTTTGTAAAGACTGAAGTAACCATCGCGTTCAGAGACATATACGAGAGTTCTACCGTCAGGTGAGAATGTTGGATAAGCCTCTGCTTCTGGAGTATGAGTAATCTGTTTTGTTGTCTGATATTCTTCTGATGTAACGAATATTTCGCCACGAGAAACGAAAGCGATGAGGTCACCTTCAGGTGTGATTGTGATGTCTTTAGCGCTGCCGAACTTACCTATGACTGGTGTTTCTTCTTGGTCGTTAACGATTTGTATTTCAACTTTCTTAGGTTCGCCTCCGATAGTCTGAGTATATATCTCGCCTTGGAATCCGTAGCATAACAAACCATCGTTAGATACTGTCAGGAATCTTACAGGATATGTTGGGAAGTCAGTGATTTGCTCAGCATTGTTGATGTCATTCATCTTTGCTTTATAAACGTTAAAGTTGCCACCTTCGCCTTCACTGAGGAACACTATTTCCTCTTTACCAGGAAGATAACGAGGGTCGCGGTCTTCGCCGATATTTGTTGTTAAGATTGTATGTGTCTTTTCTTTAGCATCATAATAAACTATGTCGCGAGCCATTGAAGAGATCTGATGTTTACGCCATTCGTCTTCGCCGCCTTTTTCATCATAATAAAGGAAAGACTCGTTGTCATTATCAAAAGAGATGCTGCAGACGTTAGTAGCGCACACTTGTTGAGGACGGCCGCCATCCACCGACACCTTATATAATTCGCGCATCCATCCAGCTGGGAACTGAGCATTGGAAGCGTCTCTTTGGATGTTAGCTCTATAATAAATCATAGAGTCGTCGGCTGAGAAAGCGAGAGGAATCTCTGAGGTTGAGTTCGTTGTGACACGCTTTGCCACGCCTCCATCAACAGAAACGACATAGATGTCGAAGTTAGCATTTCTGTCGGTAGAGAATGCGATGTATTTACCATCATTAGACCAGATAGGATTGAAGTCGTACGATGAGTTCGTTGTAATCTGACGAGCCAAGCCTCCTTCTGCGTCAACGACATAAATATCACCTTTATAAGCGAAAGCTATCTTATCGCCCTGAGGAGATATTGCGTTATAACGCATCCATAAAGGCTGTGAGCCTTGAGCCATGAGCTGTGAGCCTTGGAACAAGATAATAAACAAAAATGCCAAAAATCTTGTTGTCTTGTTGACTTGTTGTCTTGTTGTCTTTTTCATATTATTACTTTTTAAAACTTAATATTCTTACCACTCATTCTTAATTTGATGCCTGTTATCACCTTTTTGGTGTATTCTGGGAAATCGCTTCTCATGATCCAGTCGTAATATTGAGGTTCGATTTTAAATACGTCTTCCACTCTTTTATCCTTATGTTTTCCGAATTTGAACACTTCCTTGCCTTCCTCATCAAACACAATCTGGCCTGCGAGGTCAGCGTTTTTATTATGAGAAGAAAACTGAGAGAGAGCCTGCATATCATTCTGCACCGGCACTGAAGTCACGCCGCGATTATCGGTATATTCTGCGTCTTGATATTTGTCGAGCATAGCCATAAGAACTTCGTAAGTAGCAGAGGTATCGGCAGAAGCAGAGTGAGCGTCTTCTAATTCTTTATTGACGAAGAAACGATACGCGCCCTTGAGAGTGCGAGGCTCCATCTTCATAAAGATATTCATCACATCGATGAGGTTACGCGACTTGATGTCGAAATCGATGCCAGCGCGGATAAACTCCTCCATGAGAAAAGGCACGTCAAATTTCAAGATATTATAACCAGCAATATCACTGGAGCCAAAAAACTTAGCAATCTCTGGAGCCAGTTCCTTGAACGACTTGCAATCTTTCACATCGGCATCGGATATATGATGAACCGCCGTTGTTTCTGACGGAATATGACAACCCGGATTTACGAGCCACGTCTTCTGTTCTTCTTCGCCGTTAGTATTGATTTTCAACACACTTATTTCAACAATACGATCATGAGAGATATTTAATCCCGTAGTCTCAAGATCGAAAAACGCTATAGGTTTTCTTAAATTTAACTTCATAACTCAAATAAAATATTTGTTGTCAAAGATATAAAAAAAGACCACAAGTCAACAAGACAACAAGACAACAAGTATTTTTTTAATGACAAATGTCAAATGTCCAAAGGAAATTGATTATCTTTTCACTACAAACTTCGCTGTTTTAATTGCATCTTCTTCCTTGATTTGCAAGAAGTAAAGTCCAGATTCCAATTCCGTAACAGCAATCGTTCCGGAAGAAAAGCCATCACTTACTTCTTGACCAACGATATTGAAAATTGAATATTCAAATTCATTTGAGACATTTTTTATATTAAGCACGTCCGAAACTGGATTAGGATATATTTCCAATGATTGCTCAGCGAGCAACTCATCAACGACTGTAGCAGAAGGAATGATATCCAGTATAATACCTTCCATTTTAGTCATTCCATAATAAAAATCAGGGTCAGGGATGTAATACCATCCGTCCCAAGCACCACCGTAACCAAAGTTGATATGAAACTTGCCATCTTCTATGCGATAGCCATCCACCACGACGTTATGACCTATTGTGCCTTCTGGATTCTCAACAGCCAAGTGAGCTGGATAACCATCTTGCAGATTGGATATCAAAGTCGCATACATGACGGAATCAGGCTCGCGAAACAACACGCAATTTTCAAAGCCGAATCTCTTGTATGCATCAAAAGCCTGATCCACATAAAAGGTTCCAGAACCTTCTGAAGTATAGACCTGCTTACAAGCTGTGCCACAAGCGAAAATAAGCGCAGCGGCTTGCATGTCGGAAAGCGTCTCTCCGCGCATCAAAGCAGCATCAATGGAATCCAACATCCTGTTCAGCTGAGGAAACGGAAGAAATTCCAAAGTTTTATAATCGTCATCGATATTATAATTACGACCAGCATATTGATGCACATAGTCGTCGCTATCAGAAAAGCGAGTACCTTGCGTTGTTCGTAAATAATTTATTATCTGACCCATAGCGACAGCAGGACAGCCAGCATAACTATATGAGTTATCATTTAAAGGATCTTTCGGGCAATGCTGATTGTAAGGATAATCTTGACTCCAATGAGATTCCATGAATCCTCCCGACCTAATCATAGACGTGTCGGAATACATATCATCAACGACATCAATTCTTGGAGTCTGCGCCATAACATTAGAAGCGTTAAAACTTAACAAAAAGATTCCGCATACAATCATAAAATAAAGTATTGTTTTTCTCATAAGCCATTTATTTTTTTTGCCGTTGCTAAATTAAGATTATTTTTCAAAAGAAGCAAACAAATTAAACCATTGAACTTTGAACTTTGAACTTTAGACTTTAGACTTTAGACTTTAGACTTTCAAACTACGAACTATATGTTTAAGGTCTGTTAGAAGATTCAACTGTCGGCAGATTATTTTTTTTCAAAAAAAAGTTCGTGTTATAATATTTTTCTTTATTTTTGCTAAATCAAAATTGATAGGTAGAACACAAATTTTTGACAGTTATGGAAAATGAAAAGATGAACAATCGTGAAGAATTGTTTTCAAAAGCAATACGTGCTGGTAAACGTACTTACTTTTTCGACGTGAAGACAACAAAAGGTGAAGAGAAGTATATGACAATCACAGAGAGCAAACGTCGTTTCAGCAACGAGCAAAATCGTTTTTTCTATGAGAAACACAAACTTTTCCTCTATAAAGAAGACTTCGAAAAATTCAGCAATGCATTGAAAGAAACATTGAATTTCATTGAAACAGGTGAATATCCAGAAGGATACTTCGACCAGCCAAGACACGAAGACTTCGAAGACGACGACAGATCATTAGAAGAATGGTTTGACGATTTAGATAAATAAGACCAAAGTCTGAAGGCAAAAGACTAAAGGGAGCTGCTATAAAAAATGGCAGCTCTTTTTTTTAAAATTCATAATGCATAATTCACAATTCATAATTTGGAGTACTGTTGTCTGACAGTTAAAATTGTTGATAACTTATGCCAAAACATCTTCGTTTTTTACAATAAAAATCGTACCTTTGTAGTTTGATAAATAAATCAACAAGATATGGGAAAGATAATAGCGATAGCGAATCAAAAAGGCGGTGTAGGTAAAACAACCACAGCGATTAACCTGGCAGCAAGCCTTGCAGTCCTTGAACACAAAACACTTCTTATAGACGCCGACCCACAGGCCAACTCAACCTCAGGCGTGGGCTTCGATCCTAAGGAAATCGACGGCAGCATATATGAATGCATCATCGATAATCTTAATCCTAAAGACATCATCAAGGAGACAGAGACTCCTAACCTCTACCTGCTCCCTGCTCACATCGACCTCGTCGGTGCTGAGATAGAAATGATCAACCTGCCTCATCGCGAGAAAATGATGGGCGACGCGCTCGCTGAGATAAAGGAAGAATACGACTACATCATCATCGACTGTTCCCCTTCTCTCGGACTCATCACCGTTAACGCATTAACGGCAGCCGACTCCGTCATCATTCCCGTACAATGCCAATACTTCGCTCTCGAAGGTCTCGGCAAACTGCTCAACACAATAAAAATCGTACAGAGCCGTTTCAACCCCGAACTCGACATCGAAGGCATCTTGTTGACCATGTTCGATTCAAGAACTAGAATATCAAAACAGGTAGTCAGCGAGGTCAAGACTCACTTCCAAAGCATGGTGTTCGACACTATCATCAACGTCAACACACGTCTCAGCGAAGCACCAAGCTACGGACAGACTGCCATCATGCACGACGCGACAAGTATCGGCGCCATCAATTATCTTAACCTAGCAAGAGAAATATTAAAAAACAACGCAGAAGATGTCATTACAGAATAAAAGAAGAGGATTAGGCCGCGGACTCGACGCCATATTGCAAAGTCCAGAGACCGACATAACATCGACAGACATTTCAGGCAACTACGTAGCAGGCGCCGTTGCCGAACTCAATATAGACTTCATTGAAGCCAACCCTTTCCAGCCAAGAACCGATTTTGACGAAACAGCTCTCAACGAACTGGCAGAGTCAATAAAAGTACAAGGCGTCATCCAGCCTGTCACAGTGAGAAAGATGGGCCGCGACAAATATCAGCTCATCTCCGGCGAACGCCGTCTCCGCGCATCAAAACTCGCAGGTCTTAAATCCATACCTGTCTATATCCGCGTGGCTAACGACGAACAGATGCTAGAGATGGCATTGATAGAAAACACTCACCGCGAAGGACTCAACGCAATAGAGGTGGCTCTCTCATACCAACGTCTCATCGAAGAATGTAACATAACACAAGAAGAACTCAGCGAGAAAGTGGGAAAAGACCGCTCCACCGTAACCAACTTCTTGCGTCTTCTCAAACTGCCTCCTGAAGTACAGGTGGCTCTACGCGACGGCTTCATCTCAATGAGCCAGGCTCGCGCCATAATAAACATTGAAGACAAGACAAAACAGCTCATCATTTTAAAAGAGATAATAGACAAAGACCTTAGCGTAAGACAGGTGGAAGAACTCGTACGTTCTCTTAACACAAAAAATGTCAAAGCTAAAAAACAGAAGAATGTTTTACCAGAAACTTTCATATATAAAGTTGACTCTTTGTCAAAAGCACTCGACGCTAAAATAAAAGTCGATCGCAACAGCAAAGGCAAAGGCTCCTTGACAATAAGCTTCAAAAACGATGAAGATTTCGAAAGACTTATCTCTTTAATCAACAAAAACTGATTCTCAGAATGTTAAGACGTTTTCTGATATTATTATTGTTATCAATAAGCTCTTTCTCTCTTTTAGCAAAGAACGACAGCATCGTGATGGAGAAAAAGCACGAGCCTCAAAAGGCCACTTTGTATTCGGCTGTACTGCCAGGTCTCGGTCAGGCTTATAACAAAAAATATTGGAAAGTGCCTATAGTATATGCCGGCATAGGAACAATAGCTTACTTCATCGACATGAACCACGACGGATATAGAGACTACCGGCAGGCATACGACTACAAAACAGGAATAAACACAGACGTAAGCGACGAGGTAATCAGCATCGCCAACCGCTACTCCAACGAAAACCTTATCACAATAAGGGATTATTACAGACGTAATGTTGAACTTAGCTGGATAATAATGGCATTATGGTACGGCCTCAACATCATCGACGCCACCGTCGATGCCCACTTCTTTGAATACGACATAGGCGACGACTTGTCATTAAAGGTAGAACCGATGATACAGAGCGACTACGCTTATTGGGAAACAGGAATGGGTTATGGAAAAAGCTGCGGAGTTTCACTTAAACTAAAATTTTAACTCAATGAAAATAATATTGTTAGGATACGGCAAAATGGGACACGAGATAGAGAAGATAGCTCTTCAACGTGGACACGACATCATTGCCGCCATTGATAATGAAGATGATTTCAGGAATTCAGGAATTCAGAATTTCAAGAATTCAGGAAATGTCGTTGCTATTGAATTCAGCACTCCTGCGACAGCATTCGAGAATATAAAACGCTGCTTCGACTTAAACATACCCGTCGTTTGCGGAACAACAGCATGGTACGAGCATTTCAACGAAGTAAAAGAAAGATGCGAGAAAGAAGGTCAGACGTTGTTCTACGCTCCTAACTTCAGCATCGGAATGAACATCATGTTCATGCTCAACCGCCAGCTCGCTAAAATAACAGAGAAATACGACTATAAGCTAAGTCTCACAGAGACACATCACATACATAAACTCGACAAGCCTAGCGGCACAGCTGTTAAACTCGCTGACGACATTTTAGCCAACAACAAAAAATACAATTCGTGGGAGTTGGCGACAGACTGCGAACAGATGACAGCAGACGGCACACTGCCAGTCACAGCGATTCGTGAAGGAGAATACTTCGGCATCCACGAGGTGCAGGCTCAGTCAGACTGCGACATCATAAGACTCAGCCATGAGGCATTCAGCCGCAAAGGATTCGCCACAGGCGCCGTGATAGCAGCCGAATTCGTACAAGGCAAAAAAGGAATATTCACAATGAACGACTTATTAAACTGTTAAAATTTCATATCATGATAGCATTCATCTTAATCGTACCGATTCTGTTTACAATACCAATCGCATTCTGCTGGAAACTTTTCGAAAAAGCTGGCTATAAAGGATTCTATTCTGCAATTCCTTACTATAACCTATTCGTTCTTTCTAAAATAGTCAACTGCACAAAATGGTGGTGGTATCTTCTACTTTTATTACCATACATCAACTTCTTCACCTTGATGCTGATGTTCATCGACTTGGCAAAATCATTCGGAAGATTCAAGATATGGGAGGTAGTATGCGCAGCCGTTGTACCATTCATCTTCTTCCCTTTAGTTGCAGCACAGAACTCAAAATACAGCGACCCACGCGTAACAGCTTATCCACCAAAAGGAACAGTGCGCGAATGGCTAGACTCCATCGTTTGGGCTATAGTAGCAGCATTGATTATCAGGACATTCATTTTTGAAGCATATACCATTCCATCATCAAGCATGGAGAAATCGTTATTAGTAGGCGACTATCTCGTCGTTAGCAAGATAGGCTACGGACCAAGAATACCTAACACACCGCTCTCATTCCCGTTCGTACACCACACATTGCCTTGGTCAAAGACAGCCAAGTCATACATCGAAAAGCCACAAGTTCCATACAAACGCATGCCTGGAACTACAGAGATAAAACGCAACGACCCAATAGTGTTCAACTTCCCTGCCGGCGACACAGTGAGCGAAGTATATCAAAGTAACGTCACATTCTATCAGCTCGTTCGTCATTTCGGAAGAGACAACGTCATGAACAACAAGGCACAATTCGGCGACATAATCACACGTCCTGTCGATAAGAGAGAGAATTATGTAAAACGCCTCATCGGCATGCCTGGAGATACATTACAGATAATCGACGGCGTGGTTTATATAAATGGAGAAATCGGCGAACAGCCTGAAGAGATGCAACATAACTATTTAGTAAAGATTACAAGCAACGGCATCAACTCAAAGATTCTTGAAAAATATAACATCACAGAAGGTTACAGAACTCCTAATCCAAACGAGTTGATTTTCAACATGACAGGCGACATCGCCAAGGAATTCGAAAAGCTTCCTTTCGTGACATCAGCCGAGAGAATGATAGCTCCTGCAGGAACTGACATTTCTGAAGACATCTTCCCTAACGACACCACACACTTCAAATGGAACGCCGACAACTTCGGCCCTATCATAATACCACAAGAAGGCGCGACAGTAAAGATTAACAAGGAAAACATCGCCCTTTATGACAGAGTGATAAGAGCTTACGAACTCAACGACATGAGAATCGTAGGAGACAAGATTTTCATCAACGGAGAAGAAACAGACGAATATACATTCAAAATGGACTATTACTGGATGATGGGCGACAACCGTCATAACTCACAAGACTCACGCTTCTGGGGATATGTACCAATCGACCACATCGTAGGTAAACCTGTATTCGTCTGGTTATCAATCGACAAAAACACTGGCAAAATACGTTTAAACAAAACATTCAGATTTGTAAAATAATATTATGAGCTATAACAAAAACAAACCTATCGTTACAAAAGTAGAAACTGAAGAAAAGAAAGAGGAAAAGAAAAAAGAAGAAAAGAAACCAGTTCCTACAAAAAAAACTGATAGCAAAAAGAAAAAGACAAAAGTCAGCAAAACTGCCGCTCGCAAGAAAGAAAGCGACCCTCGCATCCGCATAGCTTTTGGAGCTTTTCTTTTATTATTCAGCATATATATCTTATTATCAACAGTCTCCTATTTCATAGGATACAACCTCACTGGAAATTTCGGTGAAAAGATAGGCATGTTTTTAAGCGAATACACTTTCGGCATAGGCTCATTCTATCTGATATTGCTACTCACTCTAGCAGGATCGTTGTTGACTTTCAAAGGTCCTAAAGTGGCAATAACGACAATATGCAAATATTGTTTCGCCTTTCTCTTGTGGCTGCCATTGCTGTTAGCCACAGTACTACCACAATCAATGGAGAAATACTTCGGCCTCGTAGGCGAAAAAACTCACAGCTTACTAGAGCCTTACATCATGAACATCGGTATTTATATCTTATTGATATTCTTTTTATTCCTTTACATCATCTATACATTCGACATAAAAATGCCGACAATAAGCAGCCGCAAAGAGGTTGAGGTTGATGAGGAAGTTAAAGATGTTGATGGTGATGATGACGTTGAGGATGATGAGGATAATGAAGTAGTTGAGGACATTGAGGACGTTGAGGATGCTATAGATGTTGAAGATGTTGAAGATGTTGAGGATGTTGAGGATGTGTTCGAAGATGAAGATGAAGATGAAGATGACTACGAGGATGTTGAAATCACTGTAATTCATAAGGGCAAGAAGGATGAACCTAAAGAGATAGAATTAGAAGTAGAGCCTCAAGTAGAAGCTGAAACTGAAACTAAAGCAGCAGAAACAGAAACAGAAACAGAAGCAGAAACAGAAGCAGAAGCAGAAAATGAGGACGAAGACGATGGTTTTGAGGTAGTCGTTCCTGAGACTAAGAGCGCTGCGACTGAAGCAAAAGACAATGGCGAAGGTAATAGTGCAGACGACATCGACATGGAGATTACCAAACCTATCGAAGAGAAGCAAGCTATTGAAATAGGCGAGCATTTCGGCCTTGACACTGACTTCGACCCTAAACTCGAACTTTCTAACTTCAAGTTTCCTCCATTGGATTTGCTTAGAGACTACGGAGAAAGCACAAGTAACGTTGACAAAGAAGAACTTGAAGCCAACAAGAAACGCATCGTCGATACTTTGGCAAACTACAATATTGCCATTGAAAAAATTAAAGCTACAATCGGGCCAACTGTAACATTATATGAAATAATTCCGGCTGCCGGCGTAAGAATCGCTAAGATAAAGAATCTGCAAGATGACATAGCGCTTTGTCTCTCAGCAATCGGCATCCGTATCATAGCTCCTATTCCAGGAAAAGGCACTGTTGGTATCGAAGTACCAAACCAAAAGCCACAGACGGTTTCAATGAAGAGCGTCTTGGGTTCAGAGCGCTTCCAAAAATGTGGATACGAACTTCCATTCGGCGTCGGCAAAACTATCTCAAACGAAAGTTACGTAGCCGACCTCGCTAAAATGCCTCACATCCTCATGGCTGGCGCCACAGGACAGGGTAAGTCTGTCGGTATCAACGCTATCATTTCTTCATTGTTATATAGCAAACATCCTGCAGAACTCAAGCTGGTTCTCATCGACCCTAAAAAAGTTGAGTTAAGTCTTTATAAAAAAATCGAAAGACATTATCTTGCAAAACTCCCAGATGCAGAAGAAGCTATCATCACAGACGTAAGAAAAGTCGTACGTACTCTCAATTCATTATGCATTGAGATGGACAACCGTTATGAGTTGTTGAAAAACGCTCAAGTGCGTAACATCAAGGAATACAACGCGAAATTCATAGCACGTAAATTGAACCCATACGAAGGTCACCGATTCCTTCCTTATATCGTTTTGGTCGTTGACGAGTTCGCTGACCTTATCATGACAGCAGGTAAAGAAATTGAAGCACCTATAGCACGTCTTGCACAGCTCGCTCGTGCCATCGGCATCCACCTCATCATCGCGACACAGCGTCCTTCTGTCAACATCATCACAGGTTCAATCAAGGCAAACTTCCCTGCTCGTATAGCGTTCCGCGTAACATCACGCATCGACTCAATGACAATCCTCGATAGCAATGGCGCTGACCAACTCATAGGTCGCGGCGATATGCTGTTATCTACTGGCAACGACTTGGTACGTATCCAATGCGCCTTCATCGACACCCCAGAAGTAGAAGAGATAACAGACTTCATAGGATCACAGAGAGCATATCCTGAAGCATATAACCTCCCTGATTGCCCTGATGAAAAAGAAGAAGGCGGCAGCAAGGAAAATATCAACCCTGACGAACGCGACCCTCTCTTTGAAGAAGCCGCTTATATCATTGTCCAAACTCAACAAGGCTCAACTTCAATGTTGCAACGTAAGCTAAAACTCGGTTACAACAGAGCCGGCAGAATAATCGACCAACTCGAAAAAGCTGGCATCGTAGGTCCTTTCGCAGGCAGCAAACAACGTGAGGTGAGAGTGGCTAACGAAATGGCTCTCGAACAATTCCTCAAAGACTTGAACATGGATAACGACAACGATGATTATTAATTTATAGATAATAATACAGCTATGAAAAAGACGCTCTTAATAATAATCAGCTTGCTGCTAAACATAAACTTAGCAGCTCAATCAGCACAAGATTATCTTAATAATGTCATTGAGAAAACCAAAGCTTACAACGACATCAATATCATCTTCAATCATAGAATTATCAACAAAGAAGCTGGTATCAATGAAAGCATGAGCGGTTACGGCTCGATGAAAGGCAACTCATACAAAATCAACGTCAACGGTCAGGAATTGATTAGCAATGGCGAACTGCTCTGGACTTATCTCATCGAAGAAGGAGAAGTAATGATCAGCGAAGTGACAGAAGACAACAACTCCTCCCCTATCGCAATCATAAGCTCATTCTCTCAAAACATAAAAGCTAATTTCATAAACAGCAACGACAACAATATCAAAGTAATTGAAGTTGAAGAAATAGAAGGCGAAACATTTGAAAAGATAATCATTAGCATAGATAACAACGATTATAAAATCAAGAAAATCCATATCTATGGAACTGACAACAACGAGTTCGTTTATGAAATAATAGATTTTACAACAAACCAAGACCTTCCCGACAGCATGTTCATCTTCAATGAAAGCCTGCATCCTAATGTAGAGGTTATTGATATGAGATGATTTTAATTAGTTAGGAGTTGAGAGTTAGAAGTTGGGAGTTGGGACTTATAATAATTATGAATTATGAATTATGAATTAATAATTGAATCAATCGCTGTGGCAACGGGTTTGATCAGCGTCTGGTATTCCAAGAAAATCAATATTCTGGTCTTCCCTATTGGAATCATCAGCGTTCTGTTATATGTATTCATATTCATAAAAAACGGTCTGTTCGCCAATGCTGGAATAAATTTTCTTTATTTCGTGATAAGCGTTTTCGGTTGGTGGAATTGGCAAAAGACAAAAGACAAAAGACAAAAGACTGAAGACCTTGCAGTGACTTTTTTAAACTCAAGACAAAGGTTTGTAACATTGACGATTGTCTTGGTTTTGTTATTCACATCTAAGATATTCTCTTCTGACACAACGACATTCCTTGATTATATCACTGGCATTTTAGGTTTGGGAGGAATGTTACTTACCGCTTTAAAGAAAGTCGAGAATTGGGTTTTATATTTACTCTGCGATATAATATTAATTCCATTATGCATCTATAACGGATTATATCTCACCGTTTTACAATATATAATTTACGCAATCATTGCAGTTATGGGTTACATCAGCTGGAGCAAGGAGGCGAAGAAAAATGTTTAAGATTGCCATCACCGGACCTGAGTCAACAGGAAAATCGACACTTGCCGAAAAATTGGCAAAACATTTTGACACCAATTATATACCCGAATACTCAAGGACTTACCTCGAAAATTTCGAAGGTCAATATACAGAAAACGACGTCGTTGAGATTGCGAAAGGACAATATCATCTTATCTTAGAAGAAGTAAAAAAAACTCCTGAGATATTGATAGCCGATACTGAAACTATTGTCTGCAAAATTTGGGTTGAATATGTGTTCAAACATTCAAATGAAACGATTGACAATATCTTAAAAAAACAAGACTTCGACCTTTATCTTCTCTGCGACATCGACTTGCCATGGGTTTATGACCCACTGAGAGAAAATCCTAACATAGAGGAACGTAAGGAACTTTTTGATATATATAAAAACACATTGACAAAGATGAACGTTCCTTTCGGAATCGTGAAAGGCTCCGATGATGAAAGAGTTAACAATGCTTTAGAAATAATAAAACAATATCGTCATGGATAAAGAAAGAAAACACATCATCTTTTTAGCTCGCTGGTATCCGCATCGCTACGACCCTATGTTCGGTCTGTTCGTGCAGCGTCATGCCGAGGCTGCAGCATTATTCAACGATATTACTGTTATTTATTGTCATTCTTGCGAAAGACAACAAGACAACAAGACAAGTAGAGACATATCAACAACACCTATAGTTAATAAACAAGATGTTGATGATGCGTCTAACAATAAAAACAAATTTGAAATCGTAAGGACGTTAGAGAATAATGTCGATACGATTCGTGTTTATTATAAGAAACCAAAAAACAAGATTTTATCATTGATTCGTTTCTATCGTGCCAACATGAAGGCGTTGAAGTTATGCAAAAAACCGGATTTGATTCACGTCCACATCCTGACACGATTAGGCGTCATCGCATGGATTCAGAAGTTGTTACATAAGACACCTTATATCATTACAGAACATTGGTCGAGATATTTGCCAGGCAACGACTTCAGTGGATTCTTAAGAAAATTATTTACCAAGATTGTCGTCTGTAATGCAGAGACCATCACCACTGTGACAGAGAATCTCGCCATCGCGATGAAGAACCACGGACTGAAGAACGACAATTACGTCGTGCTGCCTAATGTGGTGAATCTCGACATGTTTCATATCAGCGAGAGAAACAACAATCCGCGCAAGATAATCCACATCAGCTGTTTTGAAGACAAATCCAAGAACATAAGCGGACTTCTGGAGTCATTGAAAATCATTGAGGAGAAAGGCATCGACTTTCAATGCAAGCTCATCGGTGAAGGCATGGATTTGGAACTGATGAAAGAAAAAGCTAAGAATCTGCAATTAATTAATAAGGTGTCATTTACAGGCTTATTGCAAGGACAAGCACTAGCCGACGAACTCTCTTCTGGCGACTTCCTAGTCTTATCAAGCAACTATGAAAACATGCCTGTCGTGATTCTTGAAGCATTAGCATCAGGATTGCCAGTAGTAAGCACCAATGTAGGCGGCATCAAGGAGATGGTCGATGAAACAAAAGGTATTTTGGTCGAACCAAGAAACCAAGAAGCCTTGGCAGAAGCAATGATAAAAATGATAGAGACACATAAAAACTACGACGCGAATTATTTAAGGAACAGCGTCATAGAGAAATACGGATACGAAAGCGTCGGAAGATTTCTATCGGGATTGTATAATAATGGCTAAGGGCAAATGACTAAAGTTTTTAGAGGATTGAAATGGACTAAAGTTGAATCTCATATACAAAAAACGCTGCCGTTAATTAACAGCAGCTATTTTTCTTTAGCCTTTTGCCATTAGTCATTAGCCAAATTCTCCAAAACCAACTTCACAAATTCCGTATTAGCGAGATGTCCTGGTTTGAATGCCTTGACATGACCGAGAATAGGTTTTCCTAACAACGCCATATCACCGATGAGGTCGAGGAGTTTATGGCGTGCAGGTTCGTTTTCAAAATGAAGAGTGGTGTTATTCAAGATACCGCCTTGATGTATGCCGACAGACTCCATATTAAAAAGCTTTGCCACACGTTGAAGTTCCTCTTCACCAACGAAGTTCTCAACAAAAACGATGGCAGTTGACAAATCGCCGCCTTTTATAAGATTATGTTTAAGAAGCATTTCCAGTTCTTGGAAGAAAACGAAGGTACGGCAAGGAGCGATCTCTTTTTCAAAGTCAGCCATATCTTCAAGCACTGCGGTCTGAGGCTTAAGAACCTGCGAGTTATAATCCACGCTCACCTCTATTCTGAAGTCATCTGCTGGCTTAATATTTATTTCGCAACCTATTTTTGCATTGACATAAGTCACTTCTTTATTAACTTTTAGATATTCACGCTCAGCGTCTTGTTCCATTATGCCAGCCGACTTAAGAGCTTCTATCATATAACGCGAACTGCCGTCTTGGATTGGAGGCTCTTCGCAGTCTATGTCTATCAACACGTTATCAACGCCAGCTCCGCGTAACGATGCGAGAATATGTTCAACGGTATATACTCTAACACCGTTTTGGGCGATGGTTGTACCGCGTGAGGTATCCACCACGTTTTCCACTTTCGCCTCAACGATAGGAAAGCCTTCAACGTCTATTCTCCTGAATTTTATTCCATGATTCACTTCAGCCGGACGAAATATCAGTGTTCCTTTTTGTCCTGTATGAAGTCCAGTACCGCTAAGGCTTACGTCTTGTTTTATTGTTTGTTGTTTCATTGCTGTTTTTCGTTTAATCTTTTCTCAAGTTCATCAACACGTTTCACCAGCTTCTCGATATTTTTCATATAAACCGACATTCTTAAAAAGTCTTTCAGTTTCATCGCTGGAGATCCCATCAGCTCTTCGCCTTCTTTTTTAACATTACCCAACACACCTGACTGAGCGCCTATCTTAGTTCCGTCAGCGACGTTGATATGACCGGCAAAGCCCACCTGACCACCTATTATGCAGTTAGATCCAAGCTTAGTCGATCCGCTCACTCCTGTCTGTGCCGCGATGGCTGTATTCTTTCCAAGCTCCACATTATGAGCTATCTGGATAAGATTATCCAGTTTCACTCCATCTTGAATTCTTGTAGAACCCATTGTAGCACAGTCAACGCAAGTATTAGCGCCTATTTCAACATTATCGCCTAAGACGACATTACCTATCTGAGGAATTTTTCTATAAGAGCCGTCTTCCTGAGGCGCGAAGCCGAAGCCGTCAGCGCCTATAACGCAGCCTGAATGCAAGACGCAGCATTTTCCAACCACGGTCTGAGCATAAAGTTTAGCGCCAGCGTAGATGACAGTATCATCACCAATAACGACATCGTCGCCGATATAAGCCTGTGGGTAAATCTTGACTCTGTCGCCAATTTTAACTCTGTCGCCAATGAATGCGAACTCGCCAATATAAACATCGTCGCCGTAAGACGCGTCTTTAGAAATGAACGACAACGAAGACACTCCGGTCTTAGATTGAATGAACTGCTGATACAAGCCAAGCAACTGGGCGAAAGCCGCGTATGCATCTGGCACTCTGATAAGCGTTGCAGCCACTTCGCCTTGAAGCTCAAAATCGTTATTGATAAGAACTATCGACGATTGTGTTGTATAAAGATATTGAGAATATTTCGGGTTGGCGAGGAAGCTCAACATACCAGGAGCGCCCTCTTCTATTTTTGCTACGTTATATACTTTTACTTCAGGATCGCCTTCAACTGTTCCTGACAGAAATGTCGCTATTTGTATTGCTGAAAATTCCATACTTATTATAACGAGTTAAATTCTTTTTTAATATTAACGACTGCTTTTTCAGCCATAGGGTTTTCAAATGAAGCAAGCCGCTGTGCAATAAGCGCTACATCAGCATCCGGATTGTCTCCAAATACAGCATTCAAATTCTGAAGGACCTCTTCCTTTGCCAACAAGATGAGCTGCCATGTCGCTTCCGACACATAAAGACGCTGCGCCAAATTATGCTCAAACTCATCCTGAACATTCTGCAACAATGAAAACTGAAAATCATTTCTTGAAATGCCTGGATAAAAAACACGCTTCACCAGAACAGGAAACTGAATACGTTCAATATAAAGAATCAATCGCTCGTATGCCTGTATTCTCAATGGAACTGTCAATTTATAAGAAACGACTTTTATATCATCATCGCCTTTAATTCGCTGCGGAATATGATTGTTTTCTGATGATTTCGACTTGCCGAAAAACATGAAATAACCCAATACCAACAACACTATTATACAACCTATACTTAATAATGTTCCTATTTCCATAAACCAATTTTTTGTTGCAAATATAAGCAAAAACATTTTATTAAATTTAAAAAAAATTATGTGGTTCTATTGTAAAAAATACTACTTTTGTAAAATCGAAATTAAGTAGTTTTTTAATATAAACCTAAAAATAAATACAAATGGGAAACATCATTTTATCACAAAGAGTCAACAACATGGCAGAATCAGCCACATTGAAAATGACTCAATTAAGTCGTGAATTAAAAGCTCAAGGAATCGACGTTATTTCATTAAGCATTGGCGAACCTGACTTCAACACACCTGTTGCAGCAAAACAAGCAGGTATCGATGCTATCAACAATAATGACACACACTATCCTCCTGTTCCTGGAACACCAGCATTGCGCAAAGCTATCGCTGAAAAATTAAAACGCGACAACGGCCTCGACTATACAGATGCTGACATCATCGTTTCAAACGGTGCAAAACAAGCTATCACAAACGTTTTCATGGCTATCGTTGACAAAGGTGATGAAGTCATCATCCCTGCTCCTTTCTGGGTATCATATCCTGAAATGGTGAAATTAGCTGACGGTACTCCTGTTTTCATCAACACAACAGCTGAACAAAACTTCAAAATCACAGCTGAACAATTAGAAGCAGCTATCACTCCTAAAACAAAAGCTTTCATCTTCAGCACACCATGTAACCCAAGCGGTTCTGTATATACAAAAGAAGAATTAGCTTCTTTAGCAGAAGTATTCAAAAAATATCCTAACATCATCATCTTGTCTGACGAAATCTATGAATTCATCCAATACGAACAAAAACACGAAAGCATGGGTCAATTCACAGAATTGAAAGACAGACTCGTCATCATCAACGGCGTCGCTAAAGGTTATGCTATGACTGGCTGGCGTATCGGTTACATCGCAGCTCCTAAAGCTATCGTTTCAGCATGCAACAAAATCCAAGGTCAATACACATCTGGTATCTGTACAATCGCTCAAGCCGCTTCTTTAGAAGCTATGAAGATGTCTCCTGAAAACTCAGAAGAAATCCAAACTATGCTCAAGGCTTTCAGAAACCGCCGCGACATGTTCTTCGAACTCTTAAGCGAAATCCCTGGAATTAAATTAAGCAAACCAGCTGGCGCTTTCTATATGTTCCCAGAAATCAAATCATACTTCGGCAAAACTGACGGCGAAACAACAATCAACAACAGCGACGACCTCTGCTTGTACTTGTTAGACAAAGCTCACGTTGCTTGCGTTGGCGGCGCTGCTTTCGGCAACGACGAATGTATCCGTCTTTCTTACGCTACATCAGAAGATAAACTCCGCGATGCAGCAGCAAGAATTAAAGAAGCTTTAAGCAAACTTAAATAATAAGACCACAAGACAACGAGACTACAAGACTACAAGCAAACGCTTGTTGGCTTGTAGTCTTTTTGACTTTTAGACTTAAAAAAATGGAAAACCTATTCAATTCTTTTAACGAAAAAAAAATCATGATTGTCGGCGATGTCATGCTCGACATTTACATGAAAGGAAAAGTTGAAAGAATTTCTCCAGAAGCTCCAGTGCCTATCGTCTCCGTGACAGAAACGTTTTCACGTTTGGGCGGAGCTGCTAACGTAGCACAAAACCTTAAATCATTAGGAACAAAACCTATATTATGCTCGATCATCGGAAACGATGACAAAGCTAATGAGTTGCTTAAACTGATGCATGAACAGAACATGACCATATCAGGAATAGTGAAAAGCAACGAAAGAATAACAACAAGAAAAGTCAGAATCATCAGCAACAACGCCCAGATGCTGAGAGTCGATACTGAAGACACTTTCGACCTGACTGAAAAAGAACACGATTTATTGATGACCGAAATAAAAAACATCATCAATAATGAAAAAATCGACGGAATAATTCTACAGGATTATAACAAAGGTGTTTTGACAGAAAGCATCATCAAAGAAACCGTTGCATTGGCAAACGAAAGAAACATACCTGTCGGTGTCGATCCTAAGAAAAAGAACTTCCTGGCATACAAGAACGTCACATTATTCAAACCCAATTTAAAGGAATTAAGAGAAGGCATCGGAATTCCTTCTAAAGACGAAGGCATCGACGACATCATAAAAGCCGTAGATGCATTACAGGAAAAACTAAATTGCAGATATTTGATGACCACTTTATCAGAACGCGGCGTCTTGATAAAAGATTACAAAACAAACAATTGTCACCATATCCCTGCTCACATTAGAAAAATAGCCGACGTATCAGGCGCCGGAGATACCGTCTTAAGCGTAGCAATGTTATGCCTCGTATGCAAACAAAACGCTTATAACATTGCAGCTCTGTCAAACCTAGCCGGCGGTCTCGTCTGCGAAGAACTCGGAGCCGTACCTATTAATAAAGATAGACTAAAAGAAGAAAGTAAAAAAATATATTCGTAATAATAAACATCTTTATTCGTTACACCTTTATGAAAAAAGAAACTATTAATAAATTTTTGATAAGCATCTGCCTTATCCTATGCTTAATGCCTAATGCTTTGAATGCACAAAGCAAAAAGCCTTTAAACATGCCATTATATGACGACGAACCTTACCATTTTGGTTTTATCTTGGGTATAAACCAGATGATGTTTACAATGGATTTTATAGACAACTACCAAAGTGTCATCCATCAACCAAATGAATTACCATATCAACCTGATGGAACAGATGACTTATTCATGGAATCTCCTTTTAAGGTTTATGACATCTACTCCGAACCAAAATATGGATTTACAGTCGGAGTTATCGGAAATCTTCGTCTTGCAAGACATTTCGACTTACGTTTTTCCCCATCACTTAGTTTCGGCGAAAGAGAAATCAGATATACAATTGCATCATTACAGGCAGACCTCGACAATGTTGTGCTTAAACAACTTACATCATCAATACAATCTGCATTCGGTGAATTTCCTTTACATATAAAATACAAATCAAAAAGAAACTACAACACCGCTGCATATATCTTGGCAGGCGTAAACTACAAAATGGACATGTCTTTTAAAAAAGATATAGATAAAAACGAACAGCTCAAAGAACTCAACGTTAAACGCCATGACATCGCTGCTGAAATTGGCGCAGGCTTCGATTTCTACACTGGATATTTCAAACTCGGCGTCGAACTAAAGATGAGTTACGGCCTCTTAGACGTGGCTAAAGATAAAGATTATATGTTTACAAGCAGCTTCGACAGCCTTAGAAATAAAGGCTTCCAAATATCATTTACATTCGAATAATTTACATTTTGTGATATTTTATCTCTAAAACAGGTTAAAAAATCATCAAAAACATATAAATAAAGTAGAAAAACAAGACTTTTCTACTTTATTTCTTTTACACAAACACCTAACAATCAATACAATAAAAAATATTTTAAAAAAAGTTTATTTTTTTGTTGCACGGAATATAATTTTGTGTACTTTTGCAATCACAAAACACGGCGGTCTCTTCGTCTAGTCTGGTCAGGACGTCAGGTTTTCATCCTGGTAACAGGGGTTCAAATCCCCTAGAGACTACAAAAGTTCTCCACTACTTTAAAAGGTGGTCATTTAATGGGCGGTCTCTTCGTCTAGTCTGGTCAGGACGTCAGGTTTTCATCCTGGTAACAGGGGTTCAAATCCCCTAGAGACTACAAATAAAAATCACAGAGCCACTTACAATTTGCAGGTGGCTTTTTTAGTGCTTATGGTAAATCTATTTTTATCAATAAAACACATTCTTCCTAAAAAGAGATTATTTTCTCTTTCAATTTTCCTATTGATGTTTTTCTTCTGTAACACAAAACTCAATTCACAAGAGTTATTGTTCGGATTTACAGGCGGACTGAACATGAATACCATATCTACTAAAAGCGACGACGGTGGACTTAAAATAGGAATCAACCTAGGAGGTTTGACTCAATACAAAATAGACCAAAACAAAAGCATCATCGCCAACCTTAAATTCTCCACAAAAGGTCAGCAATTCTCAAAAATACAAGAGAACCAACACGAACATTTTAAAATATACCACACCACTACCCTTTACTACATCGACATTCCTATCATGTTCCAATATCACATAAAAGACCTTATAGGAATAGGCGCAGGCCCATCATTCAACTTCTGCCTCGGAGGAAAAGACAAATCACAGATAGGCAACGATCCTTGGAACATCAGAAAATTCGAAAAAGAACTATATAACCCATTTGAATTTGGACTAGCTTTCGGAGTCTTCACCAACGACCTCGGACAAAGTTCTTTCAATAATATCTTCATAGAATTCAACTGCTTCCTCGGTCTGACTAATATTTTCAAAAACTACGACCGTAACACTAACACTGGCGTATTCGTCAACATAGGATACATCATCGAACAACCTTTAAAAAAGAAATAATGACACACGAAAAACCAAACTTACAAATCATCATAGGAAACCAATACAACCCATATATCAACCTAGCAGTAGAAAGCTATCTTCTCGACAATTTTCTTCCTAACACAATAACAATGTTCCTCTGGAAAAACAGCAAGACTGTCGTCATCGGAACAAACCAGAATCCATATAGCGAATGCGACATAGAAACGCTTTTCGCAGATGACGGCTTCATTGCAAGAAGAAGAACAGGTGGCGGCTCCGTATATCACGACCTCGGAAACCTTAACTTCTCTTTCATAGCCGATAAAGAAATATATGATGTAAAGAGACAGATGCAAGTCATCCAGAACGCTCTTCTTGACTTTAACTTAACGACAGAAGTAAGCGGAAGAAACGACATCACCTACGAAGGACGCAAGTTCTCAGGCAACGCTTTCGCAAAGACAAGACACCAAGGCCTGCACCACGGAACAATCTTGATAAAGACCGACGGCGAACGTTTGCAGAAAGTCCTCAAGGTAAAACCCGCTAAATTACACAAACACGGCGTGAAGTCAGTAGCCAGCAGAGTGATAAACCTTTCTGAAGTAGCAGACATAACTTCCGACAATATCATTCCACATCTCGTCAAAGCTTTTGAAAAAGTCTATGACAACGAAGCCAAAGTCATAGAGTTCGATTCACTACTCACAGACGAGGTCATAAAATTCAGCCAGCACATCGGCAGCGACGAATATCTCTTCGGCAAATGGAAAGAATTCAGCACCAAGAAAAGCGACACCTTTGACTGGGGCAGCGTTGACATCGACCTTAACATCGACGAAGCAAACGGAATAATAAAAGACATCAACATCGCATCCGACAGCCTAGAACCAGCCTCCATCAACGCAGCGATGGAATTATTAAAAGGAGCCAATATCAAAGAAACTCCATCATTACCTTCCGACAATAAAATCATAAACGATATTATCAGATTGATTTATTAAGTCTATGAGACTATGAGTCAATAAGTCTATAAGTTAAAAAATACTCATAGACTCATAGACTTATTGACTTATAGACTTTTTTTCTTATCTTTGCGAACTAATAAATTTAAATTTTAAGATAGATGAAATACTTCCTGCTTCCATTAGGATGCCAAATGAATCAAAGTGACACTGAACGTGTTAGAACAGTATTGCACAATATGGGTTTTACGCCTACCGAGAACGAAGAAGAGGCAACATTATTAGGAATCATCGCATGCTCCGTTCGTCAGAAAGGCATCGACAAGGTTTACAGCCGCATCGTGAAATGGAACGAACAGAGAGAACACAAAAACTGCATCACTTTCGTGTCAGGATGTATCCTTCCTGCTGACAGGGAGCGTTTCTTAAAACTTTTCGACTTGGTGTTCACAATGAACGACTTGCCAGAACTTCCTGACATGATACGTCAATATGGAATCAACATTCCAACAAGACCTATTGACAACACCCCAATAAGTGAACAAATAACAGTCAATATCCAAAAACCATTAGTGCCTCTTTTCAGCAAAAAAGATAAGATAAATCCATCTGCCAATATGGACAGATTCTGGGTCATCGAACCAGATCATATCTCCGATTTCGAGGCATTCATCCCAATTCAAAACGGATGTAACAAGTTCTGTACTTACTGCGCTGTTCCTTACACAAGAGGCCGCGAAGTATCACGTAAGTCAGAAGATATTTTAGAAGAACTTAAAGAATTAGTACAAAAAGATTATAAATCAATAACATTGCTCGGTCAAAACGTCAATTCATACGGATTGGACAAGAAAGGCGAAGAAATCAATTTCGCTGAATTGTTACGTAGAATAGGCGAATACGGAAACAGCGTGGATAAAGAATTCTGGGTATATTTCACTTCCCCTCACCCACGCGACATGAGCGACGAAGTGATTGAAGTCATATCTCAATACAAATGTCTCGCTAAACAGATTCACCTCCCAATACAATCTGGCGACAATGCCATGTTAGACAGAATGAATCGTAAGCACACTATCGACGACTATCGTCATATCATCCACACAATCAGAACAGTGATTCCTGAAGCAACAATCTTCACAGACATCATCGTTGGCTTCACTGGCGAGACTGAAGAAGAATTTGAAAACTCAAGAAAGGCCATGGAAGAATTCAAATATAACATGGCTTACATCGCGCAATATAGCGTACGTCCAGGCGCAGTAGCTTCTACATGGGCTGACGATGTTCCAAAAATCACAAAGAAAAAACGCTACCACATCCTCACCGACGAACTGATGAAACATTCATTGGTCTATAATCAAGGCCTCGTCGGCAAGACAGTGAAAGTCCTTGTCAACGGCATCGACAGAAACAGCGCTTATTTGACAGGTCACACCGAAGGAAAAATCGTCATCAGATTCAAATCTAACGACAGAAGACTCATCGGCAAGATCGTCAAAGTTGAAGTAACATCAGCCACACCATTATCAATAGAAGGTAACCTCATTACAGAATGAAGATAGCATTTAAGACATTAGGTTGCAGAGTAAATCTTTATGAAACAGATGCTTTGGCGTCGCGTTTCAAAGAAGCAGGTTATGAAATAGTGGAAACTAACGAAGACGCCGACGTCTTTGTAGTCAACACTTGTACTGTCACAAACCAAAGCGACCAAAAATGTCGCCAAGCGCTTCATCAGATTCGCCGCCAGCACCCAAACAGCTTGATAGTAGCTACAGGATGCATGGTGAATCACAGAAAGAACGAGTTACTGGAAAACAAAACCGTCGATTACGCCATCGATAATGAAAGAAAATACGCTCTTTTCAATATTATCGACAAACACTTCAAAGGCGAAACTTTAGACCCTGAAGGCTTGGACATCGACCTTTTCGGCTACCAGCCTGCTTTCGACACATTCCATACGAGAAGTCTCATAAAAATTCACGACGGTTGCAACAACTTCTGCTCTTACTGTTTGATTCCAATGGTAAGAGGAAGAGCCACAAGCCGTAACGACAAAGACATTTACGACAATATACGCAAAGTCGTGGATTATGGTTTTAAAGAAATAGTTCTGACTGGCGTCAATATGGGACGCTACCAATATCAAGATGTTAACTTTGAAAATTTGATTGAAAACATCTTAAAAATTGATGGCGATTTCAGATTAAGAATATCATCAATAGAACCTGACAATTTCAGCGACAGATTTTTAAGTCTTTTTGAAAACGAAAAACTAGCGCCACACATGCATATCTGCCTTCAAAGCGGTGCAGAAAACACTTTAAAAGCGATGAACCGCCATTACACAGCGGCTGACTTCAGAAAAATGTGCGATAGAATCAAGACTGCAATTCCAGATTTCAACATCACAACAGACTTAATAGTAGGATTCCCTGGCGAAACTGAAGAAGACTTTTTGGAAAGCGCAGAAATGTGTAGAACAATAGGATTCAGTCATATACACACTTTCAAATATTCAATAAGAAACGGAACCAAAGCAGCTAGAATGCCAAACCAAGTTCCAGATAAAATAAAGACTGAACGCAGCGCCATCATAAGACAAATATCAGCAGAAAACAAAAAGAGATATTTTGAACAAATGCTTGGCAAAAATCAAAAGATGCTCATTGAACGTATCAGTGCAGATGGCATAGCACAAGGATATGGAGAAAATTATATCCCGATGAGACTCAAAAATAAAGATTTAGAAAAAAACACCTTCGTCAATGTCGTTGTTGACAGCATAATAGAAAAAGGCGACAACTCAGAAGTACGTGCAAATCAACAAATTAAACAATGAAAATATATTTTCAAAAAAAAGAAAAAAAATTCATTAAAAAATGTAATTTGTAACGATAATTTAAGTAATTTTGCACCCCGAATATTGGTATAGAATTCATAAAAAATAAAAATATAGATATGGCAAATCACAAATCATCAATCAAAAGAATCCGTCAAACAGAAAAAAGACGCTTACGCAACCGCTTCTACGCTAGAGCAATGCGCGCTGCTGTTAGAGGATTCAGAGCTTTAACAGAAAAAGCTGAAGCTGAAGCAAAACTTTCAGAAATGTACAAAATTATTGACAAAACAGCTAAACGCGGTATCATCCACAGAAATAAAGCTGCTAACTTAAAGTCAAAACTTGCACATCACACAGCAAAATTAGCATAACAAAATTACACAACAATAAAAACCGGCCTTATGGTCGGTTTTTTTGTTAATATTTATTAAGAACTCTCTTACTAGCCTGAAAGGCTATAACAGAAATAACATACGATACATCGTATGACTTAAAAACCACCAACCAAAATAAATCATGAAAACCATAAAATCGTGGGCAGAAGAAGACCGCCCCAGAGAAAAAATGCTATCCAAAGGAAAAGAAGCATTAAGCAATGCCGAACTGATCGCAATATTAATCGGCTCAGGCAACAGCAAAGAATCAGCCGTCGATTTGTCAAGACGAATCCTCAGCGACAAAAACGACAACCTTATAGAATTATCAAAATTAAGCATCAACGACCTGATGAAATACAACGGCATAGGTGAAGCCAAAGCCGTTTCAATCATGGCAGCATTGGAACTAGGCCGACGACGTCGCTACAGCGAAGCATTGGAACAACCTTCAATCAAAAACAGTAAAATCGCCTACGATTGTTTCTACGCATACCTCTCCGACCTCGACCACGAACAATTCTGGATTATGCTTTTAAACAACGCCAATAAAGTCATCAAACTAGAACAAATAGGCGTAGGAGGATTGACAGGAACAACCGCCGACCCAAAGAAAATTTTCAAATGTGCACTGGAAAACAACGCCGCAAGCATCATGCTTTGCCACAACCATCCTTCTGGCAATATAAATCCAAGCAATGCCGACAAACAAATCACCAATAATCTAATAAACGCAGGAAAATTTCTAGAAATGAAAATTTTGGATCATATTATCATTGGTAACGATAATTATTTTAGTTTTGCAGATGAAGGATTATTGTAAGAAAATGATTAAAATTGTCACTATAATAGGAGCGAGACCGCAGATTATCAAAGCAGCAGCATTAAGCCGCGCCATCAAGGAAAACTTCTCAAATGAAATAAACGAAGTAATAGTTCACACCGGACAACATTACGACGAGAATATGTCGCAAGTGTTTTTCGACGAACTCGGCATACCAACACCCAATTATAACCTTGGAGTAGGTTCCGGAAGCCACGGCATTCAGACTTCAAAGATGATTGAAGGAATTGAAGAAATACTCCTAAAAGAAAATCCAGATTACCTCGTTGTCTATGGCGATACAAATTCCACATTGGCAGGCGCCATTGCAGCTTCTAAAATACATATTCCAATCGTACATATAGAAGCAGGATTGCGTTCATTCAACAAAGCAATGCCCGAAGAAATAAACAGAATCTGCTGCGACCATTGTTCAACAATGCTCTTCTCTCCTACTGCGACTGGCTACAAAAACCTCATCAACGAAGGCTTCAACCCTGAAAACAAAAGACCATACACCATCGACAATCCAGGCATTTATCATTGTGGCGATGTAATGTACGACAACAGTCTATATTTCAGTTCAAAGGCCAACAGCATACAGCCAAAAGCCTACGACAAATACATCCTTTGCACTATTCATAGAAATAACAACACCGATGAACCTGAAAGATTAAGTTCTATTATCAGAGCTTTATTAAAATTATCTAAAGAAAAAGACATAATCATTCCACTGCATCCAAGAACAAAAAAACTATTAGATATAAATTTAAGTGCAGATATTTACAACGAACTCATCAATAATGAGAAGATACACATAATTCCGCCAGCTTCATTTTTAGAAATGATAAGATTAGAAAAGAATGCCGATTTAGTTATAACAGATTCGGGCGGAGTTCAAAAAGAAGCATTTTTCTTCAAAAAACCATGTATAATAATAAGGAGCGAGACCGAATGGAAGGAAATTGTTGAATGCGGTGCTGCCGTTATCGCAGATGCAAACGAAGACAGAATCATTGACGCATATTATCAATTTAATAAGAAAGAAAATCAAGAATATCCAGAATATTTCGGTGACGGAAAAGCCGCAATTTTTATATGTAAAGAATTGATTAGCAATAGATAACAAAATATTACATATTTTTTAAAAAATTCTTTCTTTTTAAAAGAAAAAGTATTATTTTTGCAAAACTAAAATAGAACACAGAAGTTCAACTTAATTGTTTAATTATCAATAAAATAAATTATGAATCAGTACGAAACCGTTTTCATTTTAACTCCCGTTTTATCTGATGAACAGATGAAGGAAGCGGTGAAGAAATTCGAAGACATTCTCACCAAAAATGGTGCTGAAATCGTTTTTGAAGATTTCTGGGGAATGCGCAAATTAGCTTATCCAATTCAGAAAAAATCTTCAGGTTTTTATCAATTGATTGAGTTCAAAGCCGAAGGTAATGTTATCGAAACAGTTGAAACAGAATTAAAACGTGATGAACGCGTTTTACGTTTCTTAACAGTGAAACTCGACAAACATGCTGTTGCTTACAACGAGAAAAAACGTAGAAAAGCACAAGAGGCACAAGTTGAAGCTCAAGCCAACTAATTGTTTAACATTTAAAATTTAGAAGAAATGGCACAAGCTAACTCAGAAATTAAATATTTGACTCCAATAGCAGTCGATACAAAAAAGAAAAAATACTGCCGCTTCAAAAAGAACCGCATCAAATATATCGATTATAAAGATGCTGATTTCCTTTTGAGATTCGTGAACGAACAAGGTAAAATTTTACCACGCCGTATCACAGGTACTTCAACAAAATATCAAAGAAAAGTTGCTCAAGCTATCAAGAGAGCACGTCATCTTGCATTGATGCCTTACGTAGCTGACTTATTGAAATAATAGGAGGACAAGACATGGAAATTATTCTTAAACAAGATGTTAAAAATTTGGGATATAAAAACGATATCGTAACAGTAAAACCAGGTTACGCTCGTAATTTCTTAATTCCACAAGGTATGGCTATCTTAGCCACTCCATCAGCACGTAAAGTTTTGGCTGAAGAAATCCGCCAACAAGCTTTCAAACAAGAAAAAATAAAGAAAGAAGCTACAGAATTAGCACAAGTTTTAGAAGGTTTATCATTACGTATCCCTACTAAAGCTGCTGAAAGTGGCAAAATCTATGGTTCAGTGAACAACGTTCAAATCGCTAACGCAATTAAAGAAGCTAAAGACTTAACAATTGACCGTAAGCAAATCATCATCAAAGAAGACAGCATTAAAGAAGTTGGTACTTACAACGCTGTTATCAGATTACACAAAGAAGTTTCTGTTGAAATTTCATTTGAAGTTTTCGCTGAATAAACCAAAGCTGAAAGATTTTTCATATTAAGGTTTTTTGTATTTGGGCCGAAGAATTCATTTCTTCGGCTTTTTTTACAAATAAAGAAATCACAACTCATAGACTTATCGTCTCATAAACTTGAAATGACAAAGAACGACATAAAATTCATACAATCTCTCAAACAAACAAAATTCCGTAAAGAAAACAAAATGTTTGTCGTTGAAGGCAACAAACTCGTCAGCGAACTAATAGCTTCTGATTTTAAAATCGAAAACATCTTAGTTACTGAGACTTGGTTGGAGAAGTTCCCCGAAATGACAGCAAGTCTGAATTACGAAATTGTCAATGCTAAACAAATGGAACAGATGAGCAGCATGGTGACACCTCCTGGCATCATCGCCACAGCTCATACTCCTTCTTATAATATAAGACCTGAAAATGCTGAAAACGAATTTATACTCGCTTTAGACGGTATCAACGACCCAGGCAATCTCGGTACTATGATAAGAACTGCCGACTGGTTCGGAATCAATAAAATTGTCTGTAGCAACGATTGCACCGATGCATGGCAAGCAAAGACAATACAATCTACAATGGGTTCCATATTCAGGACACAGATAATGGAGACTGATTTAAGAGAATTCTTATCCAATGTCAATGTTCCTATATACGGTGCCTTGATGGAAGGTGAAAATATTTTCACAAAAAAAATCGAAAATAAAAACGGCGTCATAATCATTGGCAGCGAGTCTCACGGAATTAGAAAAGACGTGCTTCCTCTTGTCACCTCTCCTATTCACATTCCAAGAGGTAAAGGAAGCCTGACAGAATCACTGAACGCTTCTGTTGCTGCAGCGATTATTATGGCTGAAGTTTGCAGGTAAAAACATAGAGACGTGATATCACGTCTTTTTTTATTTATACATAATTAAAAAATTATAAAATAAACCAACTTCACAACAATTTTACATTACTTTTGTTAATAATAAAAAAGGATGTTTTATGAAGAATTACATTATTGAATCTATCATCATCGCAGCAGGATTATTCCTGATGGGATTATTTCTAAAAAACGGATTAGACAGCTTTTCTAACAAAGATCGAGTCGTTAATGTCAAAGGTCTCGCAGAGATGGAAGTCATGGCAAATAAAGTCACATGGCCTCTTATGTACAAACAAATTGGCAATGATTTGAATTCTCTTTACAACGATATAAATTCAAACAATGAAGCCATATTAAGATTCCTTCAAGCAAAAGGCTTAAATAATGATGAAATCGCTGTCAATGCGCCAGAACTAATAGACCTTAATGCAGACAGATATTCATCAAATAAAAACGACTATAGGTATATTGCAACACAAGTGATAACTGTAACAACCACAAATGTAGATTTAGTAAGACGCCTAATTAAAGAACAAAGCGAGCTGTTAAAACAAGGTATAGCCATCACAGGCGGCGACTATATGTATAATGTGCGATATGAATATACTGATTTAAATAACATAAAACCACAGATGATTGAAGAAGCAACAAAAAACGCTCGAGCAGCTGCTGAGAAATTCGCTTCCGACAGCGACAGCAAATTAGGAAAGATAAAACGAGCTTCTCAAGGACAATTCAGCATTAACGACAGAGATGAGTTCACACCTTATATTAAAAAAGTAAGAGTTGTAACCACAATTGATTATTATTTGGAAGATTAACTATCACACGAAAATATTATAATTAAAGTAAAGTCTCTTTAAAACATAAGAGACTTTACTTTTTTTGCGTATTTTATACACATATATTTATATTGTAAAGAAAATATTCTTATCTTTGCGCAAAAATTACGCAATAATAAATATGGAAAATTATTCATTAGAAAAAGTTCAACAGATAACAGACAACAGCCAAGGGTCTAATTCACAATATTGTTATAAGTATCCACACCCTGCCGTCACTTCTGACTGTATTATATTTGGTTATGACGGCATAAATATTAAAGTATTATTGATTCAACGAGGCATAGAACCTTACAAAGGTTCTTGGGCATTTCCTGGTGGTTTTATGAATATGAATGAGACAGCAGAGCAATGCGCTCGTCGTGAATTGGAAGAAGAAACAGGATTGAAAAATGTTGCAGTAGAACAATTTTATGCTTTTACTGATGTCAATAGAGACCCTCGCGAACGTGTTATCACAATAGCACATTACGCATTAGTTAGATTATCAGAAGTAAAAGGCAACGACGATGCTGATGCTGCTCAATGGTTTACATTAGATGAAGTTCCAAGTCTCGCCTTCGACCATGATCTCATTCTTCGTAAAGCAATGAACAAGTTAAAAGAACGTATCTGCTTCGAACCTGTAGGTTTTGAATTATTACCAGAAACATTCAAGATGTCTGAATTACAAAACTTATATGAAGCAATCTTAGGCATCAAATTCGATAGACGTAATTTCTATAATAAAATGAACAAATTAGGAATCCTCACTGAAGTTGAAGAGCGAGCAAAAGATGCATCACGACGCACTCCGATAATGTATCGTTTCAATGCTGAAAAATATGCTGAATTAAAAAGTAAAGGTTTTAGATTAGAATTTTAAAATAATAATATGAATAATAAAGGAATTATCGGTGCTATCATCGGAGACATTGCAGGATCTCGTTTTGAATTTAACAATTACCGTTCAACAGATTTTCAACTATTTAATGACAAATGCTTTTTCACAGACGACAGTGTTATGACAATTGCTGTTGCTGATTGGATTACGAATAAAAGCAAAACACCGAAACAACTCTCCAGCTATATGAGAGAATGGGGACGCAAATACCCTAATAGTGGTTATGGTGGTATGTTTTTTAGATGGTTGTTCTCAAGAGATTTATTGCCTGCTTATAATAGTTTTGGCAATGGTTCTGCAATGCGTGTCAGTCCTTGTGGATTTTTTGCACATTCTCTTCAAGAAGCATTGGATTTAGCCAAACAAAGTGCTGAGATTACACACAATCATCCAGAAGGTATAAAAGGTGCTCAAAGTGTTGCAGCGGCGATATATCTCGCAAAAAGTGGTTATAACAAAGATGCAATAAAAGAATATATCGAACTTAATTTCCACTATGACTTGAATCGTACTTGTGATGATATACGGAAGGTTTACAAATTCAATGAAACATGTCAAGAAACTTGTCCTGAAGCCATCATTGCTTTTTTAGAAAGTCATGATTACGAATCTGCAATAAAATTAGGTATATCAATTGGAGGTGACAGCGATACAATTGGAGCAATAACAGGAAGTATTGCCGCCGCTTTTTATGGTGTCCCTAATTCAATAATAAATGAAGCAAAAAAATTTATACCTTATGATTTTATAGAAATAATTGAAAAATTTGAAGGAAATAATATAGAAAAAAGAATATCACCAGAGTTTATCAATAAATTGGAAAACAACGAAATTTTCGTCTTCGGAAGTAACCTTAAAGGCATGCACGGAGGAGGTGCAGCTCGCATCGCTTATGATAAATTCGGCGCCATCTGGGGACAAGGCGTAGGTTTACAAGGACAAAGTTACGGCATCCCAACAATGCACGGTGGAACAGATGTCATAAAACCATACGTCGATGAGTTCATAGACTTTGCAAAACAGCATCCAGAATTAAAGTTTTTAGTCACAAGAATTGGTTGTGGTATTGCTGGTTTCAGTGATGAAGAAATGGCACCTCTTTTTAAAGATGCGATCGAAATTGAAAACATTTATTTACCTAAAAGTTTTTATTATATTTTAGTCAAGTAAATTGAATCTTAAATAATAATAGAAAGCAGTGGAATGTATCTACTGCTTTTTTTATATTCACAGTCCTTAACCTCAATTCCTCAAGCCATAAATTTCTCATAGCCACAGATCCTTAGCCATTAGCCTTTTGTCTTTAGTCTTTTATTTTGGGCGTTACGGCTATCGCCGTCGGGCTTTCCGCTATATCTTTTTCCGCTTCGCTTCAAAAGGATGCCGCTCCAATCCCTAACGCTTCAGATGAGGCAATCGTAAAAAAGCTGCCATAAATTACAGGCAACGCCACGTAGAGACATCAATACATGTTCATTTCTTCGAAAACGATTAAATTAATTCAAAGGCACAGTTGAAGCAAGTATTTATTTTATTAGAATAAAATATACTCTAGGACACGTGCGAAGTCTAAGATTCTCAAGCACTGCGTTTCTTTGTGCGGAGAGGTGAATGCATTAAAACAGAAAAGCCCCAGCTGATTGCTGAGGCTTCCGTTATAAGGGCGG